>JAPLDG010000175.1:0-851 GCA_026391845.1 Bacteroidota bacterium
AGTTGAAAAATCAACCAATTGTTTCACCTGTGCGAGAAGCTCATTCTTATTCACCTGCTAACACTAATTGCACGTTAAATTGGAATATACCATTTGATGATGTTGATTATTCCTTTTTTGTAAATGGATTCGATTCCATCGGCAATGCTCTGGAAATAACTTTTGTGAGCAAAAATACTACCTCAATTGTTTTCAAAACCTTTATCGCCGGTAATCTTATGGCAATTGCAGTTCCTCAAACATCATTACCAACCTAAAATCTCAAACCATGAAAAATTTCATCCTTTTCGCTCTTCTTTTTTATTCTTTACAGTCATTTTCTCAAACCCACAACTACCATGCTTTCGATGGTATCAGTTTCATTGCCGGCGGCACCGTTTACAAAACTCAACTTTTTTCCGACAGGTTTGTGATTAATGATACAACTTATTACGGGCAGCAAAATTTTTGGGGCAGGATAACGGGTTCAACTAATGATATTTATAACATCAATAGTGGAAACATTGGTATCAATACAACACAACCTTTAGAATATAAACTAGAAGTTAATGGAAATGTGAAAATTTCAACCGGACAAGAGATGAGTCAATTTGCATCGATTGATTCAAATGGGACATATTTGTCAAATTCATATAGTGGTTCAACATTTAGTCCGCCTGATAAAAGTCCAATAGCTTCAGCTACTTTACCATCAACAACTTATTATAGATCGGGCAGACTTGTTGCAGATTACTCTCAATCAACATTGCAATATAAAAATTACCGCCTTGGTGGTATTAATAATAATTCCTGGACAATTACGGGAATATATGTCACAGAACAATCGGATGCGAAAAAATTTACTGGTAGAA
>JAPLDG010000175.1:886-10796 GCA_026391845.1 Bacteroidota bacterium
TGGTAGAATTCTTAACAATCTTTATGACGGGGATGATCCAGACGAAGGACTTTATGTAGGACTTGGTACAGAATCTCTTCCATTCGGAAAAACATATACAAGAAAATTATGGCTGCAAAATCCGACAGTAGTAGGTAATTCTGACAGGATAAGATTATTAGTACAAGATAATGACACAAAGGAAACTCATACAATGAATGTATCAGATATTGTTGTTCCTGAATCTTTGTGGAGCAGAGTATCAGGTTCCACAAATAATATTTACAGTCTTAATTCAGAAAATATTGGTATTGGTACAACCAATCCTTTATACAGACTTGATGTGAAAAGTGCTGATCCTATTGTCGCACGATTTTTTAATGATGCCAATCCCAATGGTATTGGCTTTCTCTTGGTTGAGGATGAATTATCCTCTGGATATAATGCGCCAATAGGATCCTTGGGTATCGATGGAGACGGCTCACTTCGACTTAAATATAAACTTGATTCTCAATTTTCAGGTGAAAGAGCATGGGGGAAAATATTATATGCCAATATTTATGGAAATGTTTCAATCGGAGCCGATTCAGCAAAAGCTTTGTTGCATATAAATTCTAAAGCATCTTCAACACACCCCTTTTTTATTTCCAATAACCCAGGCTCAGGCATTGATACAACAATGGTTTTTTCTTCCGCTGGTCGCTTAGGGATAGGAATAGGTTTAACAAATCCATCCGCTACCATCCAGGGTCAAAGTTCAACCGGTCCTGCAACCTCACTGTTACTTTCAACATATCCTGCTCAAACTGGAACACTTAGCCAGACTCTTGCTCAATCTGACCTCCGACACATCAATGCTCAAACGTGCTACGCACGAAATACATTGATCTGGAATCAACTTACATCACATTACGAATACAAACAAACAGTAGCAAATACAGGTGGAACTTTAAATTATTTATACATCGACATAACCACTGGCGCAAGTAGAATGGCAACCGGCTTTACCTCATTAGATTTTCAAAATTCCGGTAATACTTCATTTTCCGGTGCCGGTGATTTTGCAATCGGTACAAATGTCTTCTCAGGTCATTATCCTTTACAAATTACAATGGATGCTGCCAATCATGGATCAGTATCTCCAATTGGTATAACTTCCTATAACGGTAGTCAGACCATTACCACATTATCAGCCGGAGGAACAAAAGCAGCTCCTACAGCATTGGCCGATATGTTTACAATGGCAGGCATCGGTTCCCGTGGTTGGGATGGATCAGCCTGGTCAACCAATCGTGCCGGCCTTAATATTACAACTGATGGCGCATGGACAACAACAAGTCATGGAACACAAACTATCTTCAAACATACTGCTCCTGGAAGTACAGCAAATCCAACTGAAAGATTAAGAATAACTTCTGTCGGAGTAGGTGTTTTAACTACCGAAACACCAACAGCAGCCCTTGACGTTAACTCTGATCGTATTCGATTACGAACAGCAAAAACCCCGGCAACAGCAGCATCAACAGGCTATACCGGAGATATTTGTTGGGATGCATCATATATCTATGTTTGCATCGCAACAAACACATGGAAACGATCAGCAATTTCAACTTGGTAATAATTTAATAACTCAAAATCATGGCAATTCGACAAATTTCAACAGGAAAATATTTCAGGGTTGTTCACCCTGTTTCTTCAATCAGTAGACCAGGGAACCAGGATTCAACGAACCCTGATGAGTGTTACGATCCAATGGTTTCTGTAACAGTTAACCTTACGGTTTTCAAAAATCAAACCGAAGCCAACAACCCGAGTTCTGAATACAAAATCAAAAATGAAGATCGCTTTTTTGATCATGAACTCAATGTTGCTCAAGAAGAAGGAATGACTCCGGAGAAACGCCAGAGGAAAATGGGTTACTTGCTATTGCTCGAATCCGGTGAATTCAACAACGCAGACTTTGAAAGCTGCTAATATGTTCCTTCAAAACTTGAAAAAATGATAAAGTTTTTCTTTAAATGGTTCGCCGGATTCTTTGAGGATCAATCAGGAACGGCCAGCAGAAAAGCGGCTGCAGGTTATTGGGGTTTGCTCATGCTGACCTATATGATCTATAAAAGTGTCAATGGGGGAGAGGTAAGTATGGAAATTTTCATGATGGTGATTTCCTTTACTGGAGGCATGTTTGGTCTGATGCTCCTGGAAAGATTCGCAAAACAGACTCTGCCGACAAAAGATGAAACAAAGGGTTGATATGAAATTATTTTTGGCAATTTTAATGAGGAGTACAATTTTGCCTTACTTTTACTCATTGCGCCAATTTTTTGGCTCCTATAGTCAAAAATAACCGCCATATGACGGTTAGCAAGAAGTGTTAGCGGAAATAAATGAATATGTTTCTTGATACAATCACTTTCAGTCAATTCTATTTTGCATGAAACCTTTTCTACCAATTAACATTCTTATCTTGTTCATCGTCATTTCTTCAGTAAGCTGCAAGAAAAATAAAGATTACCGGGATACATATACTGGTAATTATCATTTTACGGTTAATGAACATATTGTCAATTTACAGGATTCGACCACTTTTGATACAATTTACTATTATTCAGGTCAAATTACAAATGGAGAGGAGCCAGAACAAATTATCATTTCTTATGGGCCAAATAAATGGTTGAATTTTGTTCTAAGTGAGAGTGGTAAGTTTCACCTCAATTCGACTGCATTGGGCTGGGGAGCTTATGGAACATTTAATGGGACAGATAAAGTGTCATTTCTGATCTATAATATACAAGGAACACAAACGATTGTCGATGGCACTAAAATATAATGTGTTAAAAAAGAATGGGTGAAAAGAATATTTCCGCTAACAAGCCGGCAGCCGAGCAATGCGGGCGGTTTCCGGAGACTGGCTTTCACCATACCTATCAATGATAGAGGTAAACAAGGTAAGAACAAGAAAACCCCGCACTGCGGCTGCCGGCAACGCGTTAACTAAAGAAAGGGTGGTCCTTAAGTTTTTCCGCAGTCTCCAACTTTGTAACCCGGATATATTTCAGAAATGATTCAGTTGTCCGGTGGCCCGTCACCTGCATGATATCCCGCATTGGTATTCCTGTCAGGTATGCATTTGTGGCAAATGACCTTCTTGCAGTATGAGTCCTTATTTCAAGCCATTTTTGAATATTACCGGTTCCAATTTTCTTTTCATGCGCTTTTTCGCCAACCCAACGGATTGCTTCGTTTGTCTTTTGAAGTGTGGGTGCCTGGATGAAGCGGTAGCGTTCCAAAATCTCCAACACCAAAGGCTTAACCGGGATAATAACAGGCTCTTTCGTTTTTTGTGTCTTGATATACAACTTGTTTTCATGAATGTTTTCGAATGAGACCTTATCCCAGTCAGAATGTCTTAATCCTGTGAAACAGTTCAGTACAAAAATGTCACGGACTTTTCTTTTCCCGGGAAGTTCAATTTGCATGTTATACAATGCTTCGATATCTGCTAAAGTCAGGTAAACCGTTTCAACATCTTCTTTAATAATCTTGAAATCTCGCTTATGGTGATCCTGGTTTGTGGTCAGGTTGTCTTCATTGGCTTCATTCATTAAACGCTTTACCCTTTTAATATGTGATCCGACCGTATTTGGCTTCAGGCCGACTTCTTTTAAATAGTCAGTGAACTGGATATAAAAATCTTTTCCGATGGTATCAAAGTCGACTCTGAAGCCTGTTTTTGTCTGGAAGGCCTCAAGATGTGTTTTTACTCCATTATAGTGCCTTACGTGAGCAGAGCTAAATTTGTTCTTATATCGTTCCTGAAATATTGGTACAAATGATAAAAGAGAGATGTGGGGTGTCAATACTTCCTCTTTTCTTCCTGAAAATACTTGAAAAGAATCCTTCAATTCTTTTGATTTTCGCTGTACTTCATCCTTTGTATATATTGATTCTGAGGGAAATAGGTCATCGTATTTATCCAGGAGGAAGCTTGTAATATCCCGCAATTTCTTGTTCGTTTCGGCAAAGTCCTTCAAAGGCTTGGCTCTTTGTTCTTCCTTATCCCATGCTTTGACCGGTACAGACAATCCTGTGGAGAGTCTTAGTCTTTCATGATTGAATGTAAGTGTAATGAGAATCAATGTTTTGCCGTTTGTCTCTTTATGCTGGTAGTATTTTAAGGATGCCATGAGTGTAGATTTTAAAAAGTTGCCTAACAAAGATAGCGTTAGGCAACTTATTAGGCAAACATATCTTAAAAAGTTATAAACAGGCAGGAAACGGCTGTAAACAGGGGCAAAAAAAAACCAGCGTTTCCGCTGGTTTCCGTTGTTTTGGTCTGATTGTCAAGACCCATTTTGTGATCAGCCTGGGATTCGAACCCAGGACCCCCGCCTTAAAAGGGCGATGCTCTACCGGCTGAGCTAGCTAATCAGCCTCTGAATTTGAGGGTGCAAAAGTAGGATAAATAATTAAAAATTAAAAATTAAAAATTAAAAATTATTGAAATGCCTGTATCTCGCAGACTAATACAACGAAATGTCACCTTTTCCTGCCCGCACTATGATCATTTCATCACCGGTGCAATCAACCACCGTTGAGGGTATATTCCCACACGGACCGGCATCAATTACAATGTCAACTAATTTGTAAAACCGATCATAAATCAACTCAGGATCAGTTTGATAATCAATAATTTCATCATCTGCATGGATGGAAGTGGTCATGATCGGATTTCCTAAACGTTCGACGATCTGGATGGGAATGGCGTGATCGGGAATACGGATCCCCACCGTCTTTTTCTTGCTTTGGAAGAAGTGTGGAACCGTGTTGGTAGCATTCAGAATAAAAGTGAAGGGACCCGGTAAAGCCCGTCGCATCACTTTAAATGTATGGTTTGGGATCGGTTTTGAATAGCCTGACAACTGACTCAGATCGCTGCATACAAAAGAAAAATTTGCTTTTTCACGTTTAATCCCCTTGATCTGAGCTACCCGGTCAACAGCTTTTATTTGGGTGATGTCGCAACCCATGCCATAAACAGTGTCTGAAGGATATATAATCACCCCGCCCTGTCTGAGGCAGTCAACGACAATCTTTAAAAGTCGTTCACTTGGGTTGTCGGGATGAATCTTTAGTAGCATAAAAAATGGGTAAGCCCCTTATATCGCACCGCTCGACCATCATACCCTTGCTTTCTTCCAAACCTGGGGGAGTTAGTTGGGAGCTGGTCGTATAAGACTTACCCGCTGGTCCTATGGAAGAAAAACCACGTTCATCAGCGCAACATGGAATTTATTATGGATTAATAACCGGAGCAGTTTTGGTCGTCTATTCATTATTCCTGTATGTCATCGGGCAACATATGAATAAAACCCTGGGGTATATTTCATTTGTCCTTTTAATAGGAGGAATGGTTTACGGAACTTATGAATATCGGAAAACCTATCTGAACGGCTTTATTTCTTATGGTAAGGCATTCTCAACCTGCTTTATGATCGGTTTGTTTGCCGGAATACTTTCAGCACTCTATGCCTTCGTCTTTGCCCGGTTTATCTATCCTGGTTATGCAAATGAAATCATCGAAAAGGCTCGTGAGGGTATGTTGAATAGTGGACAGGAAATGTCTGAGGAACAAATCGATACAGCCCTTGAATACACCAGGAAATTTACAACTCCTGCCATGCTGGCAACCTGGGGTATGGTAGTTTATGCCGCCGGTTCTGCGATTATCGCACTGATCCTTGCAATTTTCCTTAAAAAGGAAGATCCCTCTTTGAATACTACTGTGTAATCCTTACCGGATGAATGTTTCTGTTGTTATACCACTACTCAACGAAGAAGAATCTCTATCGGAACTGACTTCCTGGATTGAGCGCGTCATGCTTGCGAATCATTTTTCGTACGAAATTATTTTTGTAGATGACGGCAGCAAAGACAATTCATGGCAGGTAATCAGGGGCTTGCAGAAAAATAATCCATCCGTGAAAGGCATCCGATTTCGCAGGAATTATGGAAAGGCTGCCGCGCTCAACGTTGGCTTTCTTGCAGCGCTTGGTGAGGTGGTTTTTACCATGGACGCTGATCTGCAGGACAGTCCTGACGAACTTCCTGAAATGTACAGGATGATTACTGAGCAGGGCTATGATCTTGTTTCAGGTTGGAAGAAAAAACGGCATGATCCGATTTCAAAGACAGTCCCGACGAAGTTTTATAACTGGTCAGCCCGCCGGATGTCGGGAATTAAACTGCATGATTTTAACTGTGGATTAAAAGCATACCGGAATTCAGTGGTGAAAAGCATTGAAGTCTATGGAGAGATGCACCGCTATATCCCATTCCTGGCCAAATGGGCCGGATTTACAAAGATCGGTGAAAAGGTAGTACATCATCAGAAAAGGAAATTTGGCAAGACCAAATATGGACTCGACCGCTTTTATAAAGGTTATCTTGATTTGGTTACCATCACCTTCACCTCCCGTTTTGGGAAAAGACCCATGCATTTTTTCGGACTCTGGGGAAGCTTAATTTTCCTTGCAGGACTTGTCATTGCAGGATACCTTGCATATGAAAAATTTTTCAACCTGGCCTTTAAAATGACCGAGCGCCCGTTGTTTTTCTTTGGACTGCTGGCCATGGTCATCGGAACCCAGCTGTTCGTTGCAGGATTCCTGGGTGAACTCGTTTCAAGAAGTTCCTCCGATCGGAACAACTATCTCATTGATGAGAAACTTGGTGTGGAATGATCTCCCCTGTGAAAATCGTATTGATCGGACCTGCATACCCTTTAAGAGGCGGCCTGGCTACTTTCAATGAGCGGTTAATTCGTGAATATCGCTCGTTGGGTGCGGATGCCTGTATTTACACTTTCAGTCTTCAGTATCCATCACTATTATTTCCAGGGAAAACACAATTATCCTCTGAACCCGCCCCGGAAAATCTTCCGATCCATGTCAAAGTCAACAGCATAAACCCCTTCAACTGGATAAAAATCGGGCTTGAAATTCGGAAACTGAAACCTGACCTGGTGATCGTCAAATTCTGGATGCCCTTTATGGCTCCCTGTTTTGGCACAATCTGCAGGATCATCAAAGGAAATAAACACTCCCGGATCATCACCATCATCGACAACCTCATTCCCCATGAGAGCAGACCTGGCGACAGATTGCTCTCCAGTTACTGGATTGACAGTGTTGACGGGTGTATTGCGATGTCAAAATCTGTTTTGGAAGACCTTAAGAAAATGGATGCGAAAAAACCAAAACTGTTTTCCCCTCATCCGCTGTACGATAATTTCGGCGATCCTGTTTCAAAAAATGTTGCACTCGAGAGGCTTCATCTTGATCCTTCCTTTCATTATGTTCTGTTTTTTGGGTTTATACGCGATTACAAGGGGCTCGATCTGCTGCTTAATGCTTTTGCTGACAAGCGCTTGAGCCAATTGAATATCAAACTCCTCGTAGCCGGTGAATTCTATTGTGATCCGAAACCCTATCTGGAGATTATCGGTCAACACCATCTTGAGGACCAGGTGATCATGAGCAATGATTTTATTCCCGACAGCCAGGTGCTGAATTATTTCTGTGCCGCCGACCTGGTGGTTCAACCGTATAAAAGCGCGACCCAGAGTGGGGTTACACAAATCGCCTATCATTTTAACAAACCCATGATCATTACCAATGTAGGGGGACTGGCCGAATTCGTTCCCCATGAAAAAACTGGATTTGTGGTAGAACCGGTTCCGGATGAAATTTCCGAAGCAATATTTCGTTTTTATCATGAGAAGAGGGAAGAAGCGTTTTCGGCCAATGCGTCGATTGAAAAACAGAAGTATTCCTGGGCAAATATGATTGAAGCGATTACGGAAGTCTCAAAAGGATAATGACATCTTGATCGTTTCATGAGTCTTTGAACACCTGGATTATAATTTTACACTTTTAATTTTGACTTTATTCCAATGATTATACGAAGCAAAGCTCCTCTGCGCCTTGGTTTGGCCGGCGGAGGTACCGATGTGGCCCCTTTTTCAGAACTCTACGGCGGCGCCATCCTCAACGCCACCATCAGCATGTATGCCTATGCCACCATCCAACCAAGGAATGACGGGCGTATCCTGCTGAATGCCATGGATAAAAAGGAGGTTTACGATCTGGATTCGACGCCTCAATTAACCATTGACGGACACCTCGACCTGCACAAAGGGGTATATAACAGGATTATACGCGATTTCGTTCACAAACATCTCTCCTTTGAACTATCCACTTATGTTGACGCACCCCCGGGATCCGGCCTGGGAACCTCTTCAACATTGGTCGTTGCCATTCTTGGCGCCTTTGCCGAATGGCTCAATATACCCCTGGGTGACTATGATCTCGCGCATCTGGCATATGAAATTGAACGCAATGAACTTGGCATGGCCGGTGGCAAGCAGGATCAATATGCTGCAACTTTTGGAGGTGTTAATTTTATGGAATTTTTCAAAGAGGATAAAGTTATTGTGAATCCTTTGAGGATCAGGGAAAAGTATCTCGACGAACTTGCACACAATCTGATTCTTTATCACACTGAAACAAGCCGCCTCTCCTCAAAAATTATCGAACAGCAAACCAGAAATGTACTGGCGAAAAACGAAAAATCTCTGGAGGCTATGCATAAACTTAAGGAGCAGGCACTCCTCATGAAGGAGGCGATTCTGATGGGCGAATTGGATAAAATCGGTGAAATTCTCGATTTCGGCTGGCGGTTTAAAAAGAACCTGGCCGAAGGGGTCAGCAATGAATTTATTGACGAAATTTATGAAACCGCCATGCACAATGGGGCAACTGGCGGAAAAATTTCGGGGGCCGGAGGTGGCGGTTTTATTTTTTTCTACTGTCCTGGTAACAATCGTTCAAAAGTTATCGAGTCATTGAAGAGATTCGGAGGTCAGACCAAACGGTATGAGTTTACATCGAAAGGCCTGTCAACCTGGACTCTGTAAAGTAGCCAAAGAGCGAAATACAATAAACAGGGCTATTCATGATTAAAATTTTAATTTTGCAACAATTTTCACTAACCCGCCATTTTTCTCATGCGTATCATAGAATCGATTAAGGAATCCATTGAGGTAAAACAAAAACTTCTTACGAATTCATTGCTTATCAGCGATATTCGTAAAATAGCCGTGGCATGCACAAATGCCTTTTCACGGGGAAATAAGGTGCTTTTTTGCGGAAACGGCGGAAGCGCAGCTGATGCACAACACCTGGCAGCTGAGTTTTCCGGCCGGTATTATTACGATCGGCCTCCATTGCCGGCTGAGGCCCTCCATGTGAACAGCTCATTTCTGACAGCCGTCGCCAATGACTATTCGTTTGATGAGGTTTATGCACGATTGGTTAAAGGAATCGGGAAAGAGGGAGATATTTTGATCGGTCTTTCCACGTCGGGTAATTCAAAAAATATTATCAGGGCATTTGAAGTAGCGCGTGAAATGGGCATCACAACCGTTGGACTAACCGGGGAAACCGGAGGTAACCTGGCCTCTTTATGCGATTTTCTCATTAATATCCCATCGATGGATACTCCGCGCATACAGGAATCGCATATCATGGTGGGACACATTATTTGTGAACAGGTTGAATCAACCTTGTTTCCGAAAGAGAGCTGATCGTGGAGGCAATCGTTCTTGCCGGAGGATACGGTACCCGTCTCCAAACAGTTGTCAATGATGTGCCAAAATCGATGGCACTTATTCAGCAGCGACCATTTCTGGAATACCTTTTTGATGATCTTATTTCACAAGGAGTTACAAAAGCAGTACTCTCTGTAGGTTACAAACACGAGGTTATTTCCAGCCATTTCGGAGATCAGTATAAATCGCTTCCAATTCAATATTCTATTGAAAATGAACCTCTTGGCACTGGTGGGGGGATCCGGCTTGCGTTATGGAAAA
>JAPLDG010000230.1:0-1441 GCA_026391845.1 Bacteroidota bacterium
ATTCGAAAAATCATCCACCAGGATGATGTCTTTAAATCCCTTGTAGTTGAGTTTGCCTGCCATGCAACTCCCGATGAACCCGGCTGCTCCTGTGACTACAATCATGTTACCCGAATTTGAATCTTTTCACAAAAATAGACAATCTAAGCGGCAAATTGTAAAGGATTATGATTTTCTGATTACTTTTGTGTGCCGGGTTCCTGTAGGATTTGATTCGCTTCATCATCCTGGCACAGTTAACCTGTAATATGAAGAACTTTTATTTAACCAAATAATGAAATAAATTATGAAAAAATCACTTCTGATCCGTAGATTTTTATTTACCTCATCATTGCTTATCAGCTTATCTCTGCCCATGCTGCTGGATGCCCAGGATAAGGGGACCGTAAAGGATATCCGTGATGGCCACACCTATAATTGGGTTAAAATCGGAGCTCAATCCTGGATGACGGAAAACCTGGATTTTAACGCGCAGGGTGGAAGCTGGGCCTGCAACAACGATTCCGCTGATGAAGTGAATTTTGGAAGGCTTTACTCCTGGAAGGCCGCCCAGACTGCCTGCCCGAAAGGCTGGCATGTGCCTTCTGATAAGGAATGGGGTGTCCTCATGCGGACTCTGAACAGCGATCCTGGTTTAAAGATGCAATCAATGGATACCATTGGAAAAGGCCCTGGAAAGACCGGCAAAGCTCCCGCTTCATTGTCATCATTGCTGAGTGGTGTCAGACATCCGGATGGTTCGTTCAGCGGACTGAATTTGTGGGGGGGGTGCTGGACCTCTTCAAAGGTCAATGATACTGTTGCAACCAATGTGCTTTTTGCACGTGGCGCCAAAGAAATATCAGTCAGCACCAACGATAAAAATACGGGCTTTTCGGTGCGTTGTATGAAAGTGAAATAATTAATCTGCCGGACAATGGAATTATCTGAATCCGTTCTTGGTATCGGTTCAAGGGTCAAACACCCGCAGTTTGGAAAAGGCGTCATTATTCAGGTTCGTTCAGACGCATGGGAAATTACATTCATCGAACATGGTACCCGGATCATCCTGCGTGATTACGCTGGATTGGAAATCATCGAGGCTGTTGAGACTTCATCGGAAATGGTCACCTACGAAAAAATTGAGAAAAGCCTGATCCGGGTGCTGCAGCGCTTCAGCGACATTCACGAAACAGTTCCGCTTGGCGCCAAATGGACAGGTGGAAAACTTGTTATGTACCCTGGTGAACAGGGCCTCAAAGAGAAGGAGGTTCCCATGGAAACGTTCTTTCATAAAATTGTCATGGTACGCGACCGGCTACGTGTATTGGAGCAAAAACTCAACGCCAGCGAACTCACCGATCAGGAAAAGGTGGATATGCAACAATATATCACCCGGGTTTACGGAAGTCTGACCACATTCAATGTGCTCTTCAAAAACAAGGACGATCAGTTTGCCGGC
>JAPLDG010000230.1:1464-6363 GCA_026391845.1 Bacteroidota bacterium
CGTGACGCGTGACGAAAAGCGTGACGCGTGACGAAAAGCGTGACGCGTGACGAAAAGCGTGACGCGTGACGAAAAGCGTGACGCATGACGAAAAGCGTGACGCGTGACAATTAGCGGCTCTCGTCACGTGTCACGCGTCACGTGTCACGTGTCACGTGTCACGATTTATTCCCAAAACCGCTGTAGTTCTTCAAGCGACTCCCGCTCTTTCAGGATCTCAAAGCAGTCTCCGTGATAGCCCAGGATTCGTGGGGTTTGCCTGCTGTTGTATCTTGACCACATACTGAAAGTATATCCGCCTGTATCGTGGATCACCAGATAATCACCCTCTTCAATCCTGGGTAAAAGGACATTTTTTGCGATGATATCACCTGAAAAACAGAGTGGCCCGGCAAGGTTATATGCGAAATCATCCTGACCACTTTTTAAATTGCCGTGCCGGTCGAAAACGCTGTATTCGTGATGCCAGTCGCGGGGGTTCAAGCCTTCACGAACAAAAAGACCGGCGCCTACATGCAACATCGCCGTGTTGATTGCGGGTTCACGCTTGACATACTCCACACGACTTATCGTATATCCGGCATTGGTGTAAACCCAGCGGCCAAATTCAGTCATCAGCTTGAAAGAGGCCGGATGGAAGAGTTGAGGAGCACGCATGGCAATCTTTGACACATATTCCTGCATGGAGGGTGGTGGTATCTCCGAATGGTAGGAGATCGGTAATCCTCCGCCGATGTCAAAAACTGAAATTGGCGTCATGCCGATCTTACTCCTTTTTTCATTCATCCCGAGTACAAAATCATATAAAACCCCGATCCCGTCGGTTAGCATCTGCATGGAGCAGCCCTGAGATCCAACATGGAGATGAACTCCGGTTAACCATGGGCAGGTGAGAAAAGCCTGCTCCAGTTCTGTATGATAAATATTGATCGGTACACCAAATTTGGAATATGCCCCTGCAACGCTGGATTCGAGGATTGTTCCGACACCGATCTGGGGATTGATCCTGATGCCGACCAACCCAACCGGGGTCAGGCTTCCTGCCAAAATCAATTGGTTGACCCGCTCAAGTTCTGACAGATTGTCAATGTTCAGATGAATCCCTCTGCTGATGGCAAAAATCAGATCGCTGATGGTTTTTACAGGCGAGTCAAATATAACCTGATCAGGACGGTAACCCGTGTGAAGCGCCATGGTCACTTCGCCAATGGAAGCAGCTTCAACCCCGATATTGGGAGCAAGCCTTGCAGCGAACTCCATAATCCGGGTCAACGGATTGGCTTTTACAGCCAGTCCATGCAAAGTTTCAGGTGGAAAACTGGAGGTCAGATACCTGATCCTTGCTTCAAGAAATGATAGATCATAGAAAATGACAGCCGTGTCTTCATCCCGGATCAGTCCTTGTGTAAGCGCCGAACGAAGCGCACTTCCGACGTTGTGCATCATGCAGAAATAAGTCCCCTCACCTTTGCTATCTCCTGCAGTTTCGCCAGGGCCACTTTCCCGCCTGTTCCGAGGCTTAAGGTGTTATCATTGACATACAGGCGGATATGTTTTTGCATCACCTCCTCATCCATTTCCTGCGCATGTTCCCTGACAAACGGCATGGACTCTGTGGGATGCTGCATGGCATACTCCACACTACGGAACATGATTCTGTTGAGTTTGTTGATCATATTATATCCCAGCCCTTTTCTGACAAGGATGCCGCCAAGCGGAATCGGTGAACCGGTGAGTTGTTCCCAGTATTTGCCAAGATCAAGGATGTTTCTCAACCCTTTCTGTTCATATGTAAAGCGGTTTTCATGGATGATCACCCCGGCATCAACCTTCCCGGTGAGTATTGCATCTTCAATGTCAGAAAAGAGCATGAATTCCTTTTTCTTTACTCCCGGTGAAGCAATCCGGAAAAGCATATGTGCGGTAGTGTATTGGCCGGGAATGGCAACGGTAAGCCGGGGCAGGTCTTCCAGGGAATATTCATTCTTGCTGATGAGCAACGGTCCGTTCCCGAATCCCATGGCACTCCCCGAATCAAGCAATACGAAATTCTGCTGCAACAGAAGGTATGTAAAGAAACTGACCTTGATCATGTCGATACCGCCGGTAATCGCCAGTTTGTTGAGCGTTTCAACATCATGCAGCCGGTAGTCGAATCTTACTCCTTCCAGGTTAATCCTGTTGTGGATCAGGGCATCAAAAATAAATGTATCATTGGGGCAGGGTGATATCGCAAGGGACACCATGACGATTAATAATTTGACATCAATGAGTACTTGAAAAACGGTTTTTTACAGAATAATCGACATTGCAGGGAGCAAATTTAATCATAAAACAAAGAACCTGTTAAATAATTAACATGAGATTTGTAAGCAAATTTATTAATAAATATCAATGAAAATAATGAGGTCTATCAACCTCATGCATGACCGGATGCAATAATCTTGAATAACGTTTTATTGAGATTTTTAAGGGCAAGATCAAGGTTCCAGCGCGATTTGTCGCGCTCTTCCACCACATTTGAAACAGCCCTGATCTGCAGACATGGTGTTTTTTCGCTGAAACAGGCATAGAAAAAG
This sequence comes from Bacteroidota bacterium, assembly GCA_026391845.1. GTDB lineage: Bacteria > Bacteroidota > Bacteroidia > Bacteroidales > FEN-979 > CAIVAT01. Next base: position 4,044 of record JAPLDG010000230.1, read on the forward strand.
GCAGCGCCTTCCATACTTTCAATGTCGGCATCGGCGATGCGCTGGATCCGCGCGATGCTCTGAACATTCCCTCGCACGGTGTTTGAAGTTATGGCTTTTACATTCGGCAGCTCCCTGATTATCTCATCAGCCCCGGGAATTTCCGATCCGATGCAATCATTGATCAGCCTGCCGCCTCTGTATGGATTTGTGTCGGGATCTGCAAGCCCCAGCTCAAAAACGGAAAGAAAGTTTTCACCATCTTCAGCTCCGAGTTCCGCTACACAATCTTCCACAACATTTACCACCGATCCAAGGGGGAGATACTTGTAATAGGTTCCTGCAATTCCTGCATTGATGGCCAGTTCATAGCGTTGAACGACCAGTTGTCTGCCAAGGTGGAAGGCCGTAGGCACCATTCCAACACCGGGTATCAATACATCAATCTGATTGTTTTTAAATTGATAAAGGCTGAGGTAATCAGATTGTTTTCCAACAAAATGAAGTTTGTCGAGAAAAGGTCTGATTTCAAAAATAGTTGCTGCAACAAGCAATATCCTCATTACACGGGTCTTTTATTGAATTTTGTACCATACTCGAGACCGTGGGCATTGGGCCCTTTTTCATTGCGCCTGAGCATAAATGCAAAGAACAACCCGAAAAATCCAAGGCTGCTGAAGATCCACATACCCAGATGATAACCGTTTGGATTGGCAGCACTAGCTCCGGAAAAATCGTTCGACCAGCCGATCAACAGGTTGAAGCCGGCAAGCCCGATGTTCTGGATCATGGTCATCAGACCGTAAGCAGTGCCTAATTTGGAATTGTCAACGATGAGTGCAACCGATGGCCACATGATGGCCGGAATCAGTGAAAATGCGATGCCCATGATGACCATCGGGATGGCAATATTTGGGAAATAGGCGAACAGGGTTCCGATCATATTTCCAAAATAAGCAACTCCGTCGAAGAATCCGGTACTTTGATCAGCGGCTGAAAAGAGACTGATAACCGACGGAGGCAGAGCCACTGTGTGCACTGCATAGCCCATGATCAGGTAAACGGGAATGATCAGCAGCGATCCAAACATCATCAACAGTGAACGCTTGCCGATTTTATCAGATAATAAACCAAATACAGGAGTCAGGATCATGGCCGAAAGGGTGAGCAAGCTGGAAAGAAACCCGCCCATGCCCCTTGCTACATCGTCTGGAAGCCCCACAAGGTGCACATCTTTAAAGAATTTAACAGCAAAAGTCTGGAAGGGGAACATCGCAGAATAAAAAGTGATGCATAACAGGGTGATGAACCAGAATGATTTTCCAAATTTGAACAGGTCTTTCAGGATAACTTTATCCTGGTTGCCCTCCTTCTGAAGGGAATATTTTTTTTCCGCATAAATATCGATCAGATAATAGATCAGCAGGGTTACTACCGCAATAACCCCGGCGCCCACGGCGATCCAAAGTGGTTTCTGCCAGTGTTCAAACATTGTTTTTCCCCAGGTGGGTGAGTTAAGCGCAAGGAATGATCCCAAACGCGCGATGCTGAGGTTCAGGCCGAACGCGAAAGAAAGTTCTTTTCCTTTAAACCACCTGGCAAGAATCGTGGTGATGGCAACGATCATTGATTCAGCGCCAAGACCAAAAATCAACCGGCCGGTAGCCATGAATACAATGTCTCCCTTGATTGTGGTAAACAGGGCTCCGATGAAAACAAGACAGGCAAAGATCAGCGCTGCTTTTTTTGTTCCGATCTTATCAATGATGATTCCTCCGATCAGAACCATGAAAATGTTTGGAATACTGTAAATTCCCTGTAGCAGACCAAGGTTTTTGTCGGTGAAATGCAGCTGCGTTTTCAATACATCCGCAAGGGGGCTGATGCAATCATAAATGTAATAGTTGCCAAACATGGCGAGACTGATAAAAATCAGCACGATCCACCGAAGCACTGCAGGTGGGTCTTTTTTTAGGGTCAACGTCTGATTCATAGGGTTTTAATTGAGATGCGGGAATTTTCTGATTGTGGGCGCACAAGTAGCTTTTTTTACAATATCCGAAAGCATTACCTTTGTAAATTCAAATCTGCAAAATTTTCCATATGAAAACCCGGCTGTTCTTCATTTCTGTCATGTTGTTATCCCTTTTACCATCCATGGTTTTCAGCCAGGGTGCTGCCCCGGGAAATGTAAATCCGATGGTCAAAGGAGTATTGGACGTAACTCCGCTGATCCCGTCAAAGTGGGGACAGGGATGCCTTTACAACGCTTCCTGTCCGGTCGATACCGCTTCGCATGCTACATGTCTGCATGTTCCGTCGGGATCAGGGGCGATCGCGA
>JAPLDG010000140.1:0-10864 GCA_026391845.1 Bacteroidota bacterium
TGACATGATTTTAGCAAAGAATGAGGTGTAAGATCCAATGAACCCCGGAGGGGTGACATGATTTTAGCAAAGGATGAGGTGAAAGATCCAACGAACCCCGGAAGGGTGACATGATTTTAGCAAAGGATGAGGTGTAAGATCCAATGAACCCCGGAGGGGTGACATGATTTTGGTGTAAGATCCTGACCATCTACATGATCAACCACCCTGAAAAATTCCTATAACAACCCATCCCAACTGCCAACTGCTAACTTTGAAATTTGAAATTTGAACTGCCAACTTTAATTATTTAATCCCTCACAACCCTATATCAAAAAAATTTCGTACCTTTGCACCCCCTTAAAAAACCCAGACAATATGCCATTAAACAAGCTTAGAAATATAGGAATTGCGGCTCACATCGACGCCGGCAAGACCACCGTTACCGAACGAATCCTGTTCTTTTCAGGAACCAACCGCAAGATGGGCGAGGTCCACGACGGTGCAGCCACCATGGACTTCATGCAGCAGGAACAGGAACGTGGGATCACCATCGCATCCGCTGCCATCACATGCGCCTGGAAAGGCCACCAGATCAACCTGATCGACACACCCGGACACGTTGACTTCACCATTGAGGTAGAACGCTCCCTGCGTGTTATCGATGGCATGGTTGCCGTTTTTTGCGCCGTAGGAGGCGTAGAACCCCAAAGCGAAACCGTCTGGAACCAGGCCGATCGCTACCGGGTGCCCCGCTTTGCCTTCATCAACAAGATGGACCGTACCGGCGCCGACTTCCCGGCCGTGGTTGCCCAGATGAACAAATATCTGGATGCCAACGCGGTGCCATTCCATCTCCCGATGGGTGCGGAAGAGAATTTTATCGGAATCATCGATATCATCTATCGCAAAGCCTATATGTTCCGGGAAATGGAGCAGGTTGAAACTGAAATCCCGGAAGAGTACAAACAGAAAACCGAAGAGGCGCGTGCCTGGGCCGTGGAAAAACTGGCCGAATTCAACGATGAAATCATGGATCTGTTCATGGACGACAAGGAGGTCGCTCCGGAACTGATGAAAAGAGCGCTGCGTGAATCCACCCTCAAGCTCCTCATCACCCCTGTTTTCTGCGGCGCCGCTTATAAAAACAAAGGAGTTCAGATGCTGCTCGACTCAGTCGTCGATTACCTGCCATCCCCCATTGATGTAGGAGCCGTAACCGGGTCCGATCTGGATGATCCTGAAAAACTGCATACCTGTCACCCTTCACCAAAAGAGCCATTTTCGGCCCTCGCCTTCAAACTGATTCACGACCCATTCGTAGGCCAGCAAACTTTTACCCGGATCTTCTCCGGAACCCTCAAAAGCGGCATGCAGGTTTTCAACTCCACAAAGGGCACACACGAACGGGTGGGCCGCATCTTCCGCATTCATGCCAAAGACCGTGAAGAAATTTCCGAAGCAGGCCCCGGCGATATCGTTGCCCTCATCGGGATGAAGGTGACAAAAACAGGAGATACCCTCTGCAGTGATGAACATCGCCTGCTGCTTGAAAACATCCACATTCCGCCCAGCGTGATCGAACTCAAGATCAACCCCGCAAAACGCGCCGACCAGTCAAAACTGGGTGAAGCACTGCACAAACTGGCCATGGAAGACCCCTCCTTCAACGTTCGTTTTGATGATGAAACAGAGGAGACGATCATTGCCGGCATGGGTGAACTGCACCTTGAGATCATCGTGGACCGTTTGCGGACCGAATTCAAGGTTGACGCCATTGTCGGAGAACCCGCCGTGGCCTTCCGTGAAACCATTACCAGCGAAGTTGAAACAAACTACAAACACTCCAAGCAAACAGGAGGCAAGGGTCAGTTCGCCCATGTGCTCATGCGCATGGAACCAAATGAAGGCAAGGGATATGAATTCATCGAAAAGATCAAAGGTGGCAACATCCCGGCCGAATACATCCCTTCGGTAAACAAAGGAATTCTCAAAACCCTCGAACGTGGTGTGATGGCCGGTTACCCGGTTGTCGATGTGAAAGTAGTGCTGCTCGACGGCAGTTTCCACCCGGTCGACAGTTCCGACATGGCCTTCCAGACCTGCGCATCCATCGGGTTTAAACAGGGATTTATGAAAGCCGACCCTGTATTGCTTGAGCCCATGATGAAAGTGGAAGTAAACACGCCCGACGAATACATCGGCGATGTGGTGGGCAACCTCAACCGCCGCCGCGGGAAAATTGAAGCCATGCGCCGTTACCGCAAAGGGTCACAAAAGGTCAATGCCTTCGTGCCCCTGATGGAGATGTTCGGCTACGCCACTCAGTTGCGCAATATTTCAAGCGGCCGCGCCAACTACTCCATGGAATTTTTCAAATACACCCCGCTGCCAAAACTGCTGCAGGAAGAGGTTCTGAAAAAGATTGCCGACGAGAAAAAGGCTGCGAAATAAATCCCGGGCGTAAGTTCGACGATTCCCCTGAATTCTCTATCCACGAACCAGGGTGACTGGTAATGACGAAGTACGAGGTGCGAATGACGAATGACGAAGTACGAATGACGAAGTACGAGGTACGAATGACGAAGCACAAAGTTTGGGATTAGCCGGCTGTTGTTCGTCCTTCGAACTTTGTCCTTCCCACTTTCGTTTGTACCTTGTACTTTTTACTTCGTACTCCCCCCCCAGTATCCAGCTTAGCCGTTTTAATGCTCGCTCCAATTAATGCCAGCAATTCATGGCGGAGGGCCCGGGATGGGGTATCATCCCCTCACAAAATGCTCCATCTCCATCGGAATCCCGAGCGAAAGTTCGACGATTCCCCTGAATTCACCATCCGCAAACCAGGGTGACTGGTAGATAATCTTTTTCTGCCCTTTCTTTTCAATGGTGTAAACGTTTTTCTTCCCGGAAGTCATGATCTCCAAGATCTTTTTCCGGGAAGCCTCCCCGTGACATTCCAGCAGATCGCTGCCAATCAGACTGGCACCGCCATCATTTTCATACTGCACGACCGCTCTTTCATTCATGTAAATTATTTTCCCCTGAGCCTCGCTCACAATCACATTTCCATCAAGTTTTTCGATCCATTCCATGGGATAGGTTTTTCAGCAAAAGTAAGGAAATATTGGTTGGGGAAAGGACCCCATCCCCCCTGACCCCCTTCCCCAAACAGGGAACGGGGAGTAAGTCCCTCCCTGATTTGGGGAGGGATTTAGGGTGGGGTCAAACAAGGGAAGGGGGAGTAAGTCCCTCCCTGATTTGGGGAGCATAGGGATTTAGGGTGCGTTTCTATCAAAATAAACATTAAATTTGTAACAAAAATAATTTCCCTGCATCTAATCCTCTAATTTTCACATCATCAAATTATCAAATTTTCACATCATCAAATCATCAAATTATCACATCATCAAATTAAGAATCATGGAACCAAAACGATTGTACCGCTCAACAAAGGACCGTATCCTCGGCGGCGTATGCGGCGGATTAGGCAACTATTTCACCATCGACCCTGTGCTCGTGAGGGTATTGTGGGCAGTTTCATTTTTTATCGGCGGGGTGGGCTTCCTGGCATACCTGATCTGCTGGATTATTGTACCCGAAGAACGGGCAGTATAGAACGGATTTACCAATAACACAAAACCAACTCATGATGACCAAATCACTAAAAGGAACCCAAACAGAGCAGAACCTGCTTAAATCATTTGCCGGCGAATCACAGGCCCGCAACCGCTATGAATTTTTTGCCAGCGTCGCCAAAAAAGAGGGATACGAGCAAATTGCCGCCATCTTCATGGAGACCTCCAACCAGGAGAAAGAACATGCCAAACGTTTCTTCAAATTCCTGGAAGGCGGCATGACCGAAATCACCGCCTCCTTTCCGGCCGGGATCATCGGGACCACAAAGGAAAATTTAAAAGCCGCCGCGGAAGGGGAACACGAAGAGTGGGACGAGTTGTATCCTCATTTTGCAGCAGTTGCCAAAGAAGAGGGGTTTATGGAAATTGCCACCGCATTTAAAATGATCGCAAAAGTGGAGGCAGAACACGAACGTCGCTATTTAAAACTGCTTCAGAATGTTTCAGAAGACAAAGTGTTCATGAAAGACGGGAAAGTCTGGTGGAAATGCCTCAATTGCGGCTATGTTTACGAATCGGAAAAAGCGATGGAAAACTGCCCTGCATGCCTCCATCCCAAAGCCTTCATGCAACTCCGCGAAGAAAATTACTAACCAACCTGGTGTTGGCTCCCCCCTCTCCTTCAAGGAGAGGGGCCGGGGGTGAGGTCCTAGACCTTCTTCCTCCTATGCCTCCTTTGTGGTTTTGAAAAGAGCCGTTCGAAGAACGATCGTTTTTGAACCTTTTCCACATCATCGGAATAATATCCATAGCCATAACCGTAGCCATAACCATAGCCGTAGCCATATCCGTAGCCGTAGCCATAACCATAAGAACCCTGCTCCAGGTCGAAATCGTTTAACACGATGGCCAGGTGCTCAATTTCGTGCAGCTCCGCATCGCGGATCACCGAGGCGAATATCTTTTTATGGGTAACCCCCTGCCGTACAACAAAGAGGTTGGCATCGGAATGTTTCATCAAGAGGATGGCATCGGTAACAAGGGCTACCGGCGGGGTGTCGATGATGATATAGTCATACATCCCCTTCAGCTTGGTGAACAGCTCCGTGCACTTTTCGGAGGAGATCAGCTCGGCAGGGTTGGGTGGCACAGGCCCGGCCATGAGGATGTCGAGGTTTTCGATGCCCGAATACCTGATCACCTCGGCAAGGCCGAGTTTGTTGCTCAGGTATGAACTGATCCCCTCGGTGTTGGTGAGGTTGAAGTCTTCAAAAATCCTGGGTTTGCGAAGGTCAAAACCCATAAGAAGCGTCTTTTTGCCATACAGGGCAAATATCGATGCAAGATTCACCGAAACAAAGGTTTTGCCTGCTCCCACCATGTCGGAGGTGATCAGGATGGTTTGCTGCTCCTTTCGCTGCAACAGGTAGTTGATGTTGGTACGCACCGTACGGAATGCCTCGGTACTGGTCGAATTCGGCGAATCGATCACCACCCTGCTCCCCTTCTTGCTGTGCAGCAGGTTGCCCATGAAGGGTAGCTTCGTCATCTTTTCAATATCCTCGCGGGTCAGGATGGTCTTGTTGAAATACGATTTCCCGAAGATGTATAACAGGGGGAGTATGATCCCCAGCAGCAACGCGATGATGTTATTCTGACGCTTATTGGGGAAAATGTTGCTTAACCCTGCATCGGGTGCCGTGTCGATGACCTCATTGTCAGTCGTGTTGGCAGCCCGGGTGATCAGTGCCTCCGAACGCTTCTGCAGCAGGTAGGTATAGGAGGCATCGATCAGCTTGAATTTACGCTCGATCCCGAACAACACCCGCTGTGTTTCGGGGAGTTTGTCGATGAGCGAGGTGATCCCCGACATTCTTTTCCCGACCTCGCTGAGCATATTTTCGTTCGATGCCAGCGCATTGCAGGTATTCTCGTAAAGCGCTTTCTTCGTAGTGGCGATCTGGTTGTCGAGCAGGATCATGCTGGGGCTTTTATCCTTTGAATAGAGGGCGCTTTCCGATTTTTTCATGTAAAGCGCAGTCAGTTGCCCGGTGAGAATGTTCAACTGCTGGTCGTCCAAACCCATGGAGGCGGGAACAATCATTTCATTGAGATTCTGGTTGGACTCGATGTAGCTCTTCAGGTTTTTCAGGTAGCTGTTCTTCACCAGCAGAATGGCTTTCTCATCCTGCAACTCCATCATCTTGTCAAAAACCCGTTGTGACTGTTCGTCCAGGTTCATCACTTTCCGGTCGGTCCGGAAGTTCATGAGCCCCCGTTCCGACGTGTTCAGCGAATCGGAAATCCCGGTGAGTTCCCGGTCGATGAAGTTGATGGTGAGGGTGGCAACGATATTTTTTCGTTCGAGACCGCTGATGATATACTGATTGGCGAGCGCATTGATAAAATCAACAGCCTTGCCCGGATTGATACTCTTCATTCTCAGTTCGACCACTGAAGCGTCCTTTTTAACGGCTGCTATAGAGAACCCGCTGAACTCATCCGCCAATGATTTATAATCGCAAAAACGGAAAGAGAACGATTTGGTAAAATCCTGCTTTTTATTAAAATTGTTTGTCAAAATCACCTTAAACCTGTAGCCATTGCCATGAACGACCTGGTTAAAGGTACAGGTGGTGTCGATTTTGATGCTCCCGATCGGGCTGCTTACAAACGTTTTTTCGGTGAAATTGTAAAAGGAGACTCCCTCTGCATCTGCTTCAAGCCGGTATTGGGTAGGTGAAATAAAAGTGAGGTCGAATTTCATGTTCACCGGCTGTGGACAGGTAGTATCCATGATCACCTGGAAAGGTGATACTTTGTACAACTCAGAGGAGGTATAAAAGGGGTTCCCGTTGTAAAAGCGCTTAAAGGCGATCACCGGGTTTTCACGATAGAAGTTCCTGTACAAAAACTTTTCCTTGCTGAAATAGGCTACTTCAAACCCCGCTGTTTGTACGGTTCGGTACACCAGCTTATGGGATGAGATCCGTTCAATTTCATTCTGCAGGTCCTGCATGCTGTTGAACGTTCCAATTCCCAGCATGTCCTGTGGATTTACCTTGTTTTCCTTGTAATCCTTGATGAGTATGGTCGTTCTCACTTCATACACCGGCCTGGCATACTTGTTGAAAAAAAAACTGATCAGAAGGGCAAGAACAATGGTGATGGCAAAAAGGTACCAGTAATGGTAGCATTTGTACAAAAATTCCTCGTAGTTAAAGGTCGGTTCCTGCAGGTTGTCGAAATCCCTGGGTTGCTCGTTCATGGAAATTAATAGGTTTTAATATAGTTGATTATCAACAGCGTTGTGGTAATCGATCCAAGCACAAGTGCCCAGGGAAAGGTCGATCCCATGCCCCAACGCTTATAACCAAGTGGTGAAACATAGATTATGTCGTTCGGCTGAAGATAGTAATATGGTGAACTGAGGATTTTGTCGCTGTTCAGATCCAGGTAATAAACCTGCGATCCCCCGTTGCTCTGGCGAACCAGCGCCACCTTGCTGCGGTTGGCAAACTCGCTCAGGTCTCCGGCCATGGATATTGCTTCAAAGACATTGATGTCATCCTTATAGATTGTAAACTGCCCGGGCCTGTTCACCTCCCCTACCATCGTGATTTTAAAGTTGACCGTTTTAACCACCACAGTGGTCTCTTTCAGATACTCGCCGATCATCTTCTGCAGCACCTCCCTGATTTGAAATACGTTCAGATCTTTGACATATACCTTTCCTACCACCGGGAAATCGATGTAACCTTCTGAATTCACATCGTAGCTGTTCAGATAGATGGAGGCATCGTTGGCAAAATCGTTGTAGGAGTTGGAAGCCGATTGTTTGTTGAAAAACATGAAGGCCTTTTCATCGAGCGCGTACACACGGATATAGAGGTTGTCGTTAACCTGGATTTTGTAATCGGAATAGCGCTTGTTGACATGGAAAAAGGAGACGGTATCCTTTTCCTGCTCCCTTTGAAGATATTTTATTTTTTTCTGAGGTACGCAGGAAGACAACAAAACTGCAATAAATAGAAAAACCAGAGCAGGTTTGATGACCAGCGTAAGTGTTTGTTTCATTGAATACCGGAATTGAAAAAGGCAAAAATACATGATTTTTGTTACATTTGAAAAAATTCTTTCTCTGGCGATGGGTGTAGCCCATCGATAAAGACAGATTAGACATTACGCCCTTTCAGGGCTTAGTGGGTTTTCATGTATCATACCCACAGGGCTTCACCCTGTGTTATTNNNCACAGGGCTTCACCCTGTGTTATTATATCTTGCCCTTTCAGGGCAAAAAAAACCGGATAGATCATACAAGCTATGAACCTATAGCCCCGCAAGGGGCGTGATATAATAGCGGTGGGTGTAGCCCATAGACATCGATCCGAATCACGAATCCATCCACCCCAGCCCCGAAAGGGGCGAGATATAATAGCGATGGGTGTAGCCCATCGACATCGATCCGAAACACAAATCCATCCACCCGAGCCCCGAGAGGGGCGTAATATATTAGCGATGGGTGTAGCCCATCGACATCGATCCGAATCACGAATCCATCCACCCCAGCCCCGAAAGGGGCGCGATATATTAGCGATGGATGTAGCCCATCGACATCGATCCGAAACACGAATCCATCCACCCGAGCCCCGATAGGGGCGAGATATATTAGCGATAGGTGTACGTAGAGACAAACACAACACCAGCCCCGAAAGGGGCGTTATATACCAACGATGGGTGAAGCCCATCGATCGAGAACAGGAATTATTCACCAGCCCTGAAAGGGCGTAATTAATACTATATGGGACAGTCACTCGTAAAAAACTATATTCATATAATTTTCAGCACCAAACTCCGGGCTCAATTTATTTATTCCCCATACGACCAGGAACTATATCGTTATTTGGGTAGTATATGTAATAATCTTGAATCACAGGTTTTAAAAATTGGCGGTTATTCCGACCATGTACATATCCTTTGCCTCCTTTCAAAAAAAACAGCACTCGTGAAACTTGTGGAAGAGTTGAAATCTCATTCATCAAAGTGGATGAAGACCAAAGACGAATCGTTGAAAAATTTTTACTGGCAGGATGGATATGGCGCTTTTTCGGTAAATCCATCGGAGGTGGATACAGTAAAAACATACATTGACAATCAGCAAAGGCATCACTGCAAAAAAACGTTTCAGCAGGAATATAGAGCCTTCCTTGAGAAATATAAGGTCGAGTACGATGAACGATATGTTTGGGATTAGATATTACGCCCTTTCAGGGCTTATCGGGTTGTATCGTGTCCTGCACACAGGGCTTCACCCTGTGTTATTATATCTTGCCCTTTCAGGGCAAAAAAAACCGAATATCCCAAGACACAAATCCACCCGAGCCCCGCAAGGGGCGTTATATACCAGCGATGGGTGTAGACATCGATCCGAACCACGAATCCATCCCCCCGAGCCCCGCAAGGGGCGTTATATACCAGCGATGGGTTTAGCCCATCGACATCGATCCGAAACACGAATCATTCACCCCAGCCCCGCAAGGGGCGAGATATAATAGCGATGGGTGTAGCCCATCGAACCAGAAAAAGAAAAAATTTAAATTATTCCAAAAAATGCAGATATTTGCTACCCGAATTTTAACCTAAAAAAGACACCGTCTTTGAACCCCGGAAATAAAATAACGAATACGCGTGTCCTTGTGACGGGTGGTGCTGGTTTTATAGGGTCAAACTTATGTGAAGATCTGATTTTGTGCGGCAATGAAGTGGTTTGTCTCGATAATTTCTCCACCGGAAGAGTTGAAAACATTCAGGAATTCCTGGGAAACAAGAACTTTAAACTGGTTGTCGGGGATATCCGAAACCCGGAAGATTGTAAAAAAGCCGCCGATGGCGTTGAAATCATCCTGCAGCAGGCAGCCCTCGGTTCGGTTCCCCGCTCCATCAACGATCCCGTTACCACCAACGCCGTCAACATCGGCGGATTCCTGAACATGCTGGTCGCCGCCCGCGATGCAAAAGTCAAACGGCTTGTATATGCAGCAAGCTCCTCCACCTATGGCGATTCGGAAACTCTTCCGAAGGTCGAAGAGATCATTGGCATGCCGCTCTCACCCTATGCCGTTACCAAATATGTGAATGAACTGTACGCCCATGTATTTGCCCTGAATTACGGACTGGATACCATCGGTCTGCGTTATTTCAACGTATATGGCCGACGGCAGGACCCCAATGGCGCCTATGCAGCCGTGATCCCGAAATTCACCATGATGCTCATGACGCATGAATCACCCCGGATCAATGGCGATGGCACCAATTCACGTGATTTTACTTACATCGACAACGTGATCCAAATGAACCACCTGGCTGCCACCACCACCAATCCCGGTGCAACCGGACAGGTATTCAACACCGCCGTCGGAGAGCGGAACGACCTCAACCAGCTCACCTCTTTGCTGAAAAAATATCTTGCTGAATCCGATCCGGAGATCGGCAACATTCCAGTCATTTATGACCCGGACCGGAAAGGCGATATTCCCCATTCCCTGGCATCCATCGAAAAAGCAAGAACAATCCTCGGATATCACCCCGAATTCAATTTCGAAAAAGGGCTGAAGCTGGCTGTTCAATGGTACTGGCAACACCTGACTCGTAAACCATAAATCCTGTCATCATAACTCTTAAAACTTTAACCCATGTCAACTCCAAACTCCCTCAGCCCCTCCGGCGAATCCTTTCCGCTTCCCGCAAAGGCCGACTATGAAAAAGAACTCAAACGTATTGAACAACTGGTAACTGCCGCCCGCCAGGAAAATAAGGAAATTGTGGTGGTGATGGGCCTAGGCTTCGTAGGCGCTGTGATGGCCTCCATCGTAGCGGATTCCAAAGATCCCGCCGGTAAAAACACAAAATTCGTCATCGGCTGTCAGCGCCCCAGCTCCCGCTCTTTCTGGAAGATCCCCATGATCAACCGCGGCGAAGCACCCATCAAGGCCGAAGACCCTGAAGTGGATGTGCTGATCAAACGGTGTGTGCTGAACGACAAAACCCTTGTGGCCACCTACAACAGCGACTGCCTGCAATTTGCCGATTGTGTGGTGGTCGACGTGCAGTGCGACTTCGCCAAAAAAGAACTGGGGAATATGAAGAGCGGCGAAGCCGACATGGCCGCCCTGGAAGATACCATGCGCACCATCGGAGAGAAAATCCAACCCGAATGCCTGGTATTGATCGAAACAACAGTAGCCCCGGGCACTACGGAATTTGTCGCCTGGCCTATTCTGAAGAAAGCTTTTGCAAAACGGCACATT
>JAPLDG010000140.1:10873-40578 GCA_026391845.1 Bacteroidota bacterium
TCGCACATAGTTTTGAAAGGGTGATGCCCGGCAAGCAATACGTGTCGAGCATCCGCGATTTCTGGCGGGTCTGTTCCGGATGCGAAGCGGTGGCCAGGGCACGTGTGGAGAAGTTTCTGCATGAGGTGCTGAATACGAAAGATTTTCCCCTTACGGTGATGGACCGCCCCATCGAGTCGGAAACCACCAAAATTGTTGAGAACTCCTACCGTGCGGCCATTCTTGCCTATCTGAATGAATGGAGCCTCTTTGCCGAACGAAACGGCGTTGACCTCATCAAGGTGATCAACGCCATTAAAATGCGCCCCACCCACAGCAACATCATCTTCCCCGGCCCGGGTATCGGCGGATACTGTTTGCCAAAAGACGGTGGATTGGGCTATTGGGCCTACAAGCACATCCTCGGATTTGAAGATGGCGACAAAGTATTCAAAATCACCCCTGCGGCCATCGACATCAACGACACCCGGGCGCTCCATGTGGCCGAACTTACGCGCGATGCACTGCGCAACATGGGCCGTTACATCGCCGGATCGCGGGTGCTGCTCTGCGGTGCCAGCTACCGCCAGGATGTGGGAGATACCCGTTACAGCGGCAGCGAACTGGTGGTGCGCAAACTAACCGAAATGAGCGCCGATATCTGCATCCACGACCCCTATGTTGACCACTGGTATGAACTCGAGGAACAGGATACCTATCCCTCCGAAGGAAGTTCATGGAAACGCTTCTTCCGCAACCAGGAAAGCCTGAGACAAAGCGTGGTGGAAAAAGATCTCGAATCAGCCCTGAAGGGTGTCGAAGCCGTAATCCTCGCTGTTCCGCACCACCAGTACCTCGACCTCAGCCCCGACGAACTGGTGAAATGGGCCGGCGGCCCCATCGCCATCATCGATGCCTTCGGAATTCTGAAAGACGACCAGATCAGACGCTATTTCGAACTCGGCTGCGAAGTAAAAGCCCTCGGAAGAGGCCACCTCTCACGAATCAAACGGGAAGTACTTCAAAAGTAGAAGCCCTTAACACTTTTCTTACCCCACCCCCGACCCCTCCCCACAAAAGGGAGGGGAGCAGGTGCACCCTAATACATGGAGCTATTCTTAACACTTAACACTTAATCACTTAACACTTATTTGTTAAAAAAGGGAACCCGTTTCCAGATTCCCTTCTACTTATACAGAAGTCCCTAATCAAAGGGTGATTGAAAGTTCGCCGGTATGTCCGGGATAATCGAAGGCCCTGGCGATGATCTGCAGGCCACTGATATCAGCTACAGCCTCCGTGGCTTGGTAGTCGTAGTAACCGGTCACCAGGTCTATCACGCAGGAGCCCTTTTCAATCAGGTTGCCCGCGGAATCCATGATCGTTACCGTTACATCCGTAACCGCGAAATCATCGTCGGCAGCTACATGGATCTTGTTGCCCGGCTCACCTGCATAATCGCTGGCGTTGATCTCGCTTACATAAGGCGGCTTCAGGTAATCGGTCATCGCCAGTAGGTACGGATACATCCCATCAACCGACTTCGCAGCATAGAGCGCCAGCATGTCAGGATTCAACAGCGCATTCTTCGCATAACGGCTGGCAAGTCTGAATCGCTGGCGTATCGCCATCTGCTTATCAGTGGGAGCTGCGCTGCTTTTCTTCGGCAGCATGGCCATGATGCTCTTTCCGCGCCGGTTTCGCAAGACAAACTGATCGCCGAATTTTCCCCGGTAGTTCCGGGTCAGTGCATTAAACTTTGTGTTTGACATAGTTTTAAAATTTAAAGGTGAATAAATGTGACCCCGGCCGGAATCGATGGATTTGTACAAATGTCTTCAATAAGTGTTAAGTGTTAAGTGTTAAGGGCTTTTCGTTAAGCTATTCAACATACCCCTATATTGCTTTCATTGTTTTCATTGCCTTCATTGTTTTCATTGCCTTCATTTGCCGCATTCCTTACTTCTTATTTCTCAGATATATCTGAATTTCGTCGACTTTGCGAAGGATTTCGCGGGTGTTTTTATTGTTTTCGGTTCGGAGGATGTCGAGGTCGTTGCGGTTGTCGTTTTTATGACTTATCATCTCCTGTTTGAGGTTGGTGAGGTCAACATTGATCTCCGCGATGCGGATCTCGAGATGGATCCAGATGGTCACGATGCCCGTGATAAAACCTGCAATGCTGACCAGTTGCGAAATATTAAGTCCGTTGAGGTTGGTGTGTGATGTCATGGCGTATCTTTTTTATCACGCTCGCCCGAATCGGGATAATTATCAACATCCCTTACATGGTAGTAAATCTTCGCTCCCTTTTTTACATAAGGAATCTGTTTTGTCTTGCGAAGGGTGGCAAGTTTTCGCCAGGAGATCCGAAGCCGATTACACACATCGGCGTTATCAAGCCATACCTCAACGGGGAGGTTCCTTTTTTTCATTAAAGCTTCGAAAAATTTGCGGATTTTAATAAGTTCTGAGTGGTTTTTTTCGCTGAATTGATTGTTTTCCATGGTTTTTGGGTTTTGGAATTAATGATTATTGATTGGGTGTTGCGTGTTGGGTATTGGAGATTGATAGATCAAGGCCAATAATTTCCGGACGGAATATCGTGCATCCATAGGTCGGGAATATTTTTCTTATAGCATAAAAACACTCCAGTTCCTTCAGGATTTGCTCGACGATGAGGTGCCAGAGCATAGCATGCCGGGTTAATCGCAGGCACATGACCCGGATGCCTTCTTTGGTAACCACAAGAGGCCCTGGGCCGAGACAGGCAGGCTTCCGGAAAACCCAACGGATTTCACCGGGTGCTGCAGCAATTTTCCCCGCCTTGACGGGAACCCGGAGGCGGGTCAGCGTTAACGATCCGTTCACAGCTTCGATTCTGTAGCGGAGTCGCCCGGGGTTAACCGATTCACTGGCTTTGTAAAATACCATCACTGGCACTATTGCATCGAAATGGCTAAAGATTCTGTCAAGCAGATCCGAAAATGAGTTTGAAGTTTCCATAAAATTAATTTTTTTTGGTTAGACCTTTTTTTACTAAAATTCAACAACTCTGTTTGGTGCCGAATACGCTGCTTAATCATGCAAATGGGCAAAAGGTAATACATGAAATCGGGTCTGTTTTTTCGCCCGGTACATTATGCTATTCTTTTGCATCCGTCTGCATCGAAACGACAATGTGATGATGTGATGATGTGGTGATGTGGACAATGTGATGATGTGATGATGTGATGATGTGATGATGTGACAAAGTGCTGATGTGTTGATGTGCTGATGCGTTGAGGATGCGTTGCTGATGCGATGCGCTATCGTGTCTGGTGCGTTGCTGATGCGTGGGTGGTTCGTTTAGGAACCGTTTAGGTTCAGTATAGGTTCAGTTAAGCATTCGTGACCCCACCCCCGACCTTAACGGAACAATCCTTAACACCTAATCACTTAAAACTTAAAACTTTTTCACTTAAAACTTAAAACTTTTTTTTCCTTCCCTTGCTTTACCCAAATAAAAATGAGTATTTTTGCTACTCACTAAGCAACAGCCCTGGTGTGACTGAAAGGGCGAAGCCATGAAAAAAAGTCGGCAGTGGGCAGTTTGCAGTCGGCAGTTCTTCCGTCACGAGTCACGTGTCACGAGTCACGAATACCTAATTCCAAAACACACACCATAACCCCTTGCTCGATCTCTTGGTTTCCGGCAAAACCCGGCTGAAGGTACTTACCAAGTTTTTCCTGGCTCCTGAAATACATGGGCACCTGCGTGGGCTGTCTGAGGAGTTTGGAGAGAGCACCAATGCCATCCGGCTGGAGCTGAACCGTTTCGAGCAGGGTGGTCTGCTGGTATCGGGCATGGAGCAAAACCGGAAGGTATTCCGGGCCAACCGCAACCATCCGTTGTTCAGCGATATCACCAGCATCCTGCGTAAACACATGGGGGTCGACAGCCTCGTGGAGCAACTCATCACCCGGCTTGGCAATGTTACCTCGGCCTACCTCCTTGGCGAATTCGCGCTTGGCCGTGATGCCGACCACATCGACCTGGTGCTGGTGGGAGAAGAGATTAACCTGGAATACCTCGATCGGTTGACAGCCAAAGCAGAGAAACTCATCCGCCGCGAAATCAAATGCACAATTCTCTCGCCTTATGAAGAAAAGCAGCAGATCAAAGGAAGAAGGGATGTGTGGAAGGTTTGGGGGAAATAAAGAAGTGGTAAGTGAAAAAAGTGTTAAGTGTTAAGTGATTAAGTGTTAAGGAGAAAATTACGCCTTTTCCCATGCCGTTTGTTTCAATGTTTTTCGGAATTATAATCAGAATGTTCTATAGTGAACATAATCCTCCTCATTTTCATGCAGAATATCAGGGGAGTGAAGGAATATTCAATATTGAACCATTGCATTAATATTTGGTTTATGGATACAGTATATATGCCCCGAGTAATTGATGCAAAATATTTGCATGATTATTTCATCCACGTAGTTTTCAGTAACGGGAAAAAGGGAGATGTAGATTTACGTCCATTTCTTGGGCAGGGTGTGTTTGAACCATTATCAAATTTAACTTACTTCCAGAAACTTTTTGTCGACGGCTGGACCATCTCCTGGCCAAACGGTGCAGATATCGCACCGGAAACGCTTTATGAGTTAGTTGAATTTTCCGGGGAAATGGTGAATGAATAGAAAACTTATGTCAATTGACATAAGTTTTCAGTGTTAAGTGTTAAGAGGGGGATTGATAACGTGTACAGGTCGTTTGAGGAGTTGGAGGTTTGGAAGCGGGGGTGTAAAGCTGAAAAAATCGGAATCCTGACCCCATCCCTCACCCGACCCTTGATTACCGAAACCAAAGAAATCTCCTCTATGCTCCAGGGCCTGATAAACTCAAAAAAACCAAAACAAAAACCCCTTAACACTTAACACTTAACACTTAACACTTAACACTTAACACATAACACTTAACACTTAACACTTAACATGCTTACGTCAGAAGAAATATTGCGCTTTCTTAAAGAAAACAAATCCCACTTTAAAACCCGTTTTTATTGTTCTGAAATTGGCTTGTTTGGATCATTTGCCCGGAATGAACAAACCAATGATAGTGACATTGATATTTTGGTTGTTTTTGAACCTGGAACACCAAACTTGTATGAAGTTGAACAGGAATTAAGAGCGTATTTGAAAAAATATTTCAAACGCGACATTGACATTTGTTCAAAAAAATGGATCAGACCTGTTTTTAAACCATTGGTATTAAAAGAGGCAATCTATGCTTAATAAAGATTATTATATAATTCTCTCTATGCTTGAAATCATGGAGAAGATTTTCCGATATACAGGTAATTATCATTCGGCAGAAGAACTTTACCAAAACGACCGCGACTTTGATGCTGCAATGATGAATTTTATCATTCTTGGTGAGGAAGTTGGAAAAGTATCCGATGAGTTAAAAGCAAAAAATGAACAAATCGATTGGCAAAAAATATCTTCGTTACGCAATATCATCGCTCATCATTATTTTGGTATTAACGTTGACATCGTATGGCAAATTATCAGCAATGACCTGTTAAAACTCAAAAACGACCTCAATATGATAATCAACCATTGAATGCTGATTCTTCATTTAATGCAAAATGCCGTATTCAACAATTATCATATATCAAATTCATATTTCACCCTCCTGTACAACAAAATTGACTGAGCAACCCTTAACACTTAACACTTAATCACTTAACACTTAACACTTTTTTCACTTAACACTTTTTTTTCCTGTCGGAATTAGCCATTGAACAAAGAAATTGCGAATCAATAAAATAAAAAACAAGGGAAATGACACTTACATTGGTAATAAAGAAAGGAAAAAACGGCTATTTGATAGGGCAATTGAAAGAATTACCCGCTGTTTTTACACAAGGTTTAACAGTCGATGAAGTTAAAGAAAACATCGTTGATTCTTTAGACATGTACCTCGAAGACATCCGTGAGCATTATCACCCCGATGGAGAAATGCTCCAGGAGGAAGAATTAACTTTTGCTTAAACAATGAAGCGGATCAAATTCATCAAATACCTGAATGAACATAACTGCGGATTTGTCAAGCATGGCGGGAAACATGATAAATATATGAATCATGGAAATGGAAAACGAACAAATATTCCGCGTCACCCCGACATAGATGATGATCTTTGTAGTCTCATCTGTAAGCAATTAGAAATCCCTAAACCCTGAAATAAAAACTGCCGGCCAAACCAAAGAAATCTCCGCCATGCTCCAGGGCCTGATAAACTCAAAAAATACAAAACAAAAACCCCTTAACACTTAATCACTTAACACTTCTTTCACTTAACACTTTTTTACACCTCAACCATCATCAGTACATCAGTTGCATCGTGACAACTAGTTTTCTGTTTGATTGAATACACAATTGAAAAATAATTTTGCCCAAACATGGGATACATCTATGTTTTTGGAACAATCCTTTTTACCATTTATGGTCAGCTGATTTTAAAGTGGCGCTTTCTGAAACTCGGATTTATTCTTCCGGAATCAGGCCCCATGGATAAAATCAGCGCTTTGATCCATGTGTTTTTCGATCCCTTTATCTTATCCGGATTTTTCTCAGCATTTATCGCATCATTCTTTTGGATGGCGGCAATGACCAAGTTTGAAATCACCTATGCATATCCTTTTATGAGCATCTCCCCGGCATTGGTATTTCTCTTAGGGGTATTGTTCCTGGGCGAAACCTTCACCATTGGAAAGCTGATTGGTTTGATGATAATCATAGTCGGAATTGTTGTTACAGCAAGATATTAATCCTCAAACAGCATTAATTGACTATAATAATCGGTACAACAAGTTCAAGCTTCTCATCTGTTGTGTTCCAGATTACCCAAGAAGATGGAAAATAAAAACAGTACAGACATCAGTGTAGTTATCCCGGTATATGGTTGCAGTACCAGTTTAACAGAACTTTATCTTAGATTGGTAAAAACTCTTGAGCCCCTGGTAAATTCTTTTGAAATTATCATGGTGAACGATGCCAGCCCGGATGATGCATGGGCAACAATAGTTAAACTATCAGAAAGAGACAAACGAGTTAAAGGGTTTGACCTGTCACGTAATTTTGGCCAACACTATGCTATTTCTGCTGGTTTAACATTTGCAAAAGGAGAATGGATCGTCGTCATGGATTGCGATTTACAGGATCAGCCGGAAGAGATTGTCACCCTTTATGAAAAAACGAAAGAAGGGTTTGATATAGTAGTCGGTCAAAGAGTTGAAAGAAAAGACTCTTTTTTCAAACGTTCTGCTTCAAAACTTTTTTATAAAACATTCAGCTATTTAACAGAAACAAAACTGGATCATACAATCGCCAATTTTGGAATCTATAGCCGGCCTGTGATTATTTCGATTTTAAGAATGCACGATTATACACGTTACTTCCCGACAATGGTGCAATGGGTCGGATTTAAAAGATGTAAAATTATCGTAACGCATAAGGGTAGGGCTGAAGGGAAATCGAGCTATAATCTTAAGAAAATGTTTGATTTAGCTTTAAATACTATTATTGCCTTTTCAAACAAGCCTTTGAGATTAACCGTAAAGCTGGGAATTTTTACTTCGGTTATTTCTCTAATAGTTGGGATAATCTATTTATATCGGTTTTTGGCAGGAGACATCATTGTTTTGGGTTATGCAAGTTTAATCATTTCTATTTGGTTAATCGGAGGATTAACCATTATGGTTTTAGGAATTATCGGCCTTTATATTGGAAAAATTTTTGACAAAGTAAAGGAACGACCTGATTTCATCATTAAAGACAGAATTAATGCCGATGAATGATCCTGTAAAATTCACACATCTCGATTGGGATACTTCCTTCTTTAAAAGAAAAATCGGAAGGATAGATTTATTCACCAGTGATGAATCAAAATTGATCGATATTTTAGAAATAAAAATAAACGAAAATTACGACCTTTTCTATTTATATACAGGCTCTCGGTTGCTATCTGTTGATACCCAGGAGAAATATAACGCTAAATTAGTCGACAGGAAGGTATTATATTCAAAACACATTCAATCACAATCAGATGAAACGGATATTGAAGAATATTCTGACACCCAGATTTCCCAGAATCTGATTGGGTTAGCATATCAAAGTGGAACATATTCACGGTTTAAAGATAATAAATTTATGCCTGGGGATTTTGAACGATTATACAAAACCTGGCTTGAAAACTCCATCCAAGGCATTATTGCAGACAAAGTATTTGTTTCCTGGAATCATGGTGACATTTACGCATTTGTTACCGTTAAAATTCACAATGAAACAGGGGTCATTGGACTAATTTCAGTTTCCCCCGAACTACAAGGTAAAGGAATTGGATTGAAATTAATCAGAAAAGTCGAATGTTTCCTTCATGAAAAAGGAATAAAAACTTTATTGGTTGCTACGCAGGCAGAAAACGATATTGCATGCCGGTTCTATCAAAAGGCTCAATTTTTAATTAAAGAAGAAAATAACATCTATCATATTTGGCATTAAATGAAGCAAATCCCATTTAACAAGCCTTATTTAACCGGTAAAGAAGCCCACTACATTTACCAGGCAGTTTATTCCGGTAAAATTTCCGGGAATGGCATGTTTACAAAAAAGTGTCAAACTTTTTTTGAAGACCGTTACGGATTTCAGAAATGCCTGCTAACAACCTCCTGTACGGATGCCCTTGAGATGGCTGCCATTTTAGCCAATATTCAACCGGGGGATGAGGTGATTATCCCTTCCTATACGTTCGTTTCAACAGCCCTGGCTTTTGTGCGGCAAGGTGCTAAAATTGTTTTCGCAGATAGTCGTGCCGACCATCCGGGTATAGATGAAAGTACAATAGAGGGGCTGGTCACCTCCAAAACAAAGGCAATCGTTCCGGTGCATTACGCGGGTGTGGCCTGCGATATGGATCAAATCATGTCCATTGCCGGCAAATACAACCTCATCGTCATCGAAGATGCTGCACAAGCAGTTGATTCGTTTTACAAAGGGAAGCCACTGGGAGGCATCGGACATTTCGGTTGTTTCTCATTCCATGAAACCAAGAACATCCAGTGCGGCGAGGGTGGAATGTTGGTAATCAATGATGAACGGTACACCAAACGTGCTGAAATCATCTGGGAAAAAGGGACAAACCGTGCAGAGTTTTTCAGGGGTGAAGTAAATAAATATGGTTGGGTCGATACGGGCTCTTCCTTTTTACCTTCCGATATGCTGGCTGCGTTTCTTTATGCTCAAATAGAAAACCTGGACGAAATCCAAAACAGAAGGAATGCAATCTGGCTTCAATACAACAATGGTTTAAAACCCTTGGCCGACAAAGGATATTTCAGAACTCCTTATATACCTGACTATGCAGCCAATAACGGGCATATGTTCTATCTGGTCACAAAATCGATGGATGAGAGAACACAATTGATCCATTTTTTAAAGGAAAAAGACATTTATCCCGTATTTCACTATCAAAGTTTGCATAAAAGCGAGTTTTACAATGCCAAATACCAAGGGAAGGAATTGTTAATGGCTGATTTTTACACCGATTGCCTGTTGAGGCTTCCGCTTTACTATGAACTTTCAGACCATGATGTTGATTCGATAATTAATCAAATCATATCGTTTTATAAAGACCCTAATGTAACCAATAAAAACTGAAATCATCTCTAAGCATGAAACCGCACACCATTGCTTTGTTTGAAAAAACCTTTAAAACATTCGCAAATAGCATTGCATTCTGTATAAATGAACAGTACATCAGTTATCGTGAATTGGCACAGCACATTGCAGGTGTGCAGCTAAAAATAACCAAACTAAATCCGGCATCAAATAAAATAGGGATATTAACAGACAACTCGATAGAAACCTATGCCGCTATTCTTGGGGTTTGGATTTCAGGGAAGACATTTGTGCCAATGAATCCTGACAATCCGGTTAAGCGGAATCTGGAAATACTCAGCGATGCTGGAATCACTGTCATTCTAAGTCGTGATCCAATAGTTGATGAAGAATTAAGGCGAAACAGGGAAATAATTTGCATTGATGCCTTAAAATCAGACAAAGAAATAAATTTTAATTTATCCAACATAGAAGAAACTGCATATATACTATTCACTTCAGGTAGCACGGGCAAACCAAAAGGTGTTCAAATAAGCTGGAAAAACCTGGATGCATTTGTTGAGTCCTACTTTGATATTGGATTTCAATTGACTCATAACGACCGGTTTCTCCAGATGTTTGATTTTTCATTTGATGGTTCTATCATGTCGTTTCTCCCCGCTTTGTGCACAGGCGCCTGCTCTTTTACCATTTCAACCAGTGAATTAAAGTTCATGGAGGTTATTCGGATTTTAGAAGAAAAAGAGATAACCACTGCTTTGATCGTCCCATCTGTTCTTACTTTTCTCAAACCCTATTTCAATGAAATACACCTTGAGAAATTCAGATATTGCATTGTAGGGGCCGAAGCATCATACAACGCTACAATAGGATTATGGAAAGACTGTATCCCCAATGCGGAAATATACAACTTCTATGGCCCCACAGAATCAACCGTTTTCTGTTTGTTCTATCACTTTGATCCTTCACAAAATAAAAACAAATCATACAATGGGATGATGTGCCTGGGCAGGCCAATTAAAAACATGGAGGTATATATCTGCAACCCGGAAAACAATGAGTTTCTTTCAGCCAATACAAGAGGAGAAATCGTAATCAGCGGGCGCCAGTTAACCAAAGGATACCTCAACAATCCTGAAAAAAACAGGGAGGCTTTTTTTTCGGTAAAGAACGGTAAAAGTGAAAAACGATTTTATAAAACAGGAGATGAGGGTTTATGTGACGAAGAGGGGGACTTTTATTATTGCGGAAGAATAGATAATCAAGTACAAATACAGGGATTTCGGGTGGAATTAAGTGAAATTGAATATCCTGTTCGGGAATATTTCAAAATTGATGCCCTGGTGGCAATAGAAAAAAAAGATAAAAATCAAAATTCAGAGATTTACCTTTTTGTCGAGAATTTTAAAGGCGACACAAACGACATCATGACACATTTGAAGAAGTCCATTCCCTCCTATATGCTCCCTTCGGGCATAATAAATTTACCAAAACTCCCATTGAATCCCAATGGGAAAATTGATCGCAAGGTATTGAGTGGCTTGCTTGAAAAACAAAGAGATTGAGAGAGTTGACGAATTAATTTTATAACCAACATCGATATGGAGCTCAACGAAATATTATCAGAGTTAAATCTCCTTTTCCGAAGAGTACTGGCAAACAAGGCTGTGGAATTGAAAATGGATACCACTGCAAAGGATGTAGATGGCTGGGATTCATTAAACCACATGTTTTTAATTTCTTCCATCGAGGAGCATTACAAAATCAGATTTGCCTTAAAAGAGATAATCAAATTGAAAAACGTGGAAGACATGTGCCGAATTGTTCAATCAAAAATCAACAGTTAATTTAAATGGTCTTCAATTCCGGGGCTTTTCTTGTTTTCTTTGCGGTTACATTTCTCCTTTATTACCTGGTAAAGCCAAAGTACCAGTGGGGATTACTGATTCTGTCCAGTTCCTTTTTTCTGATGTACCATGTACCGGCATTTATGCTGGTATTGGCTCCGGTAATTCTGTTCAACTATTTCACAGGTATATACATCGGACGGGCGAAAACAGAACAACTGAAGAAATGGATTTTCATTTTCAGTACATTCGTCAACCTGGCTGTACTGGTATTCTTTAAATACATCAATTTTATTATTGAGAATGTTGGGGCTCTCTTGCATTTAGTGAATTCTGATATCTCATTATCACCGCTTTCCATTCTTTTACCCCTGGGTATCTCCTTTTATACTTTTCAGGTAATTGGCTATAATCTTGAGATTTACTGGGAAAATTCAGAACCTGAACGCCATCTCGGATATTTCGCTACCTACCTGATGTTCTTCCCCAAACTAATTTCAGGGCCGATCGAAAGGGCTCATCATTTTCTGCCTCAGGTAAAAATTGAAAAAAAATTCAACAGACAGAATATCACCGCAGGGTTTCAATTGATTTTGTGGGGGTTGTTTAAGAAGCTGGTCATCGCCGACCGTATCGACCCAACCACAAATATGATATTCAATAATGTAAATGATTATCATGGCATCAGTCTCATGATCGGAATCGGCTTGTATGTGATTCAAATTTATGCTGACTTTTCCGGGTATACTGATATTGCCCTTGGACTGGCACGAACCCTGGGATATAACCTCACCGATAATTTCAATCGTCCCTTCCAGGCAACATCAATTTCTGAATTTTGGCGGCGCTGGCATATATCCTTATCATCATGGGTCACCGATTACATTTACACCCCGGTTTCTGCAAATAAACGCCATTGGGGTAAATTCGGGACGATATATGCACTCATTATAACTTTTACCGTTCTTGGCTTTTGGCATGGTGCCTCCTGGAATTATATTATTTACGGACTTTTACACGCTCTGGCAGTTTCATTTGAATATCTGACCAGCAAATCCAGAAAAAAAATATCCAGTCACATTCCGGCTGCAATATATATTCCTTTCAGCAGGTTGATGACAATCGGCTATCTGGCATTTACCATGATCTTTTTCCGTTTTCAAACATTCGGATCAGCCTTAACGGCCATCCGGAATATGTTTACGGATATTTCATTCAAAATATTTGGTTTGCATTTAGGATTAGACCTGAAAGATGTTATTATTATTCTTTCGGGGATCCTAATTATCCATTTTGTGGAGCGATTGAAGGCCGAACGTAAGGATATCCGGTTGATCCTTTCCGGCAAACCCACATGGATAAGGTATTCGGTTTATTATTTTTTCATTCTAAGTATTATGCTGTTTGGTTCTTTCGGAGTATCTGAATTTATCTATTTTCAGTTTTAAAACCATGAAAGCTTTACTTGCAAAACTGGTTTTGTTTTCATTTGTTCCGGTTTTATTTCTTGTCGGTATCAATTATACATTTGATCCGGCGAATTTGTTTGACTCCGGTCATAAATATGAAAAGGAAGTCGCAAATTATCTGAACAAGGGGCTTAATGTGACCAATGTTTCCAATATGGACGAACGTGTGCTTCAAAAGTTTTTTATTGCCGGGATGAAACAATCACCAGAGGTCATCGTACTTGGAACAAGTAACTCCATGTATATCGATTCCGACTTTTTCCCCGGACAAAGGTTCATCAACAATGCTGTTTCTGCAGCCACCTTCAATGATTTCCTGGCAATTTATGATCTGTACGAAAAAAAAGGGTTCACCCCAAAAACAGTAGTAATCGGCATATGCCCGGAAATGCTGAATAAACCCACCAATCAATTCTGGGTTTCATTGGAGAATGAATATTATTCCCTGCAGGTTAAGGCGGGGTTGAATAATAAAAAAGAAAAAAACATTTCGGCACAACAAAATTTCCTTAAATGGATGGAAATCTTCTCCTTGAGTTATTTTCAGAAATCATTTGACCGGGCTGTCAATAATACTAAAATTAAACCAACAATAAATAAATTCAATGAGGGGAATACCCGGGTTATGGATGGCTCATACAATGATGGTCAATACTACATAAAAAAAACAAAAGCAGCGATCGAAAACTCCGTTAAACAACTGGTTAATAAATCTGATCCAAGCCTGGAAACTTATAAGGGAATCAATCCGGACAGAAAAATGATCTTTGAACATTTTGTTGAATACTTACAACAAAAAAACACAAAGGTTGTTTTCTATCTTATGGTTTGTCATCCAATATATTATGATTACATTTCAAAAAAGTATCAAATATTGAATCAAGTGGAGGATTATTTGTTAACCTATGCAAAAACGAATGGGATACAGGTAATTGGTAGAAATAATCCCGGAAATTGTGGAGTGTCTAATTTTGATTTTAATGATTATAATCATTTAAATAAAAACGGGTTATTGAAACTTTTCAACTATTTTAATAATTTTAGCTTGAATGAAAAATAGTTCTATCAAAGAAGTACGTCTAATTCATTTACCAAAATTAGAAGATGCACGAGGAAATCTGTCGTTTATAGAACAGGAACAACATATTCCTTTCAAAATTAAAAGAGTCTACTGGATTTATGATGTTCCTGGCGGCCAGGTTCGTGGTGGGCATGCATTTAAAAAACAACAGGAACTAATTGTTGCACTTTCTGGTAGTTTTGACATATTGGTAGATGATGGTACTTCAAAGGAATTTTATTCTTTAAACCGGTCCTACTTTGGATTATTTTTACCCGCAGGCCTGTGGAGATCTATGGAAAATTTCTCGACAAATTCTCTGGCCCTGGTATTAAGTTCCACCCAATACCAGGAAGGTGATTATATCAGGGATTACAATGATTTTCTGAATTATTCCATTGAAAATGAAAAACAGTAGCATTTTTGATTGTTGCGTTATTCCATTAAGCAAGATTCACAATAGGGCGGGCAACATAACCATTGTTGAAGGGATTAAGAACCTGCCTTTTGATGTGAATCGTGTTTATTATCTTTACGATATCCCTGGTGGAGAAGCAAGAGGTGGCCATGCACACAAAGCATTAATTCAATTAATAGTTGCAGCCAGCGGATCATTTGATGTGCTTCTTGATGATGGTACAAATAAAAAAATCGTAAAATTAAACAGGCCGGATTATGGATTATTGGTTGTTCCGGGGATTTGGCGAGAGTTATTTGAATTTTCGTCTGGTGCAATTTGTTTAGTACTGGTTTCAACTAAATATGAAGAGAGCGACTATATCAGAATTTATGATGATTATTTAAATGTTAAAAATGCTTGAACTACAAATATATACTCCTCAATTTAAAACAAAATGGGATGACTTGATTAGAAATTCCCGGAATGGAACTTTCCTGTTTTATCGGGATTATATGGACTACCATTCAAATAGATTCAAAGATTTCTCATTCCTGATTTTGAAAAAAGGATGTGTGGAAGCAGTTTTACCAGGAAATGTTGTAAATGATGTCTATTATTCACACCAGGGACTTACTTACGGGGGCCTGATCTCCTCCTCTTCACTCACGACGATAGAAATTAATGAAATTTTCGTCCTGCTCAATTGTACATTAAAAGACAGTGGCATCAGGGAGGTGATTTATAAACCTGTTCCTTATGTTTATCACTGTATGCCTTCCCAGGAAGACATTTACATCTTGTTCAAATTGCGTGCGTCAAAAATCGGGTGCAATATTTCCACTTCGATTTACCAAAATAACAAACGCAAATTTAGTGAGTTACGAAGAAGGGGGATAAAAAAAAGTCAGCGGGAAGGTGTAAGTGTAACCGAGAGTGACGATTTTGCTACATATTGGTCGATTTTAAATAACAACCTGCAGCAAAAACACAAAACCCAGCCTGTTCATACCCTAAAAGAAATAATGTACCTGAAATCATTGTTTCCTGAAAACATCAAACTATTTACAGCATCCCAAAACGGGCAAATGGTTGCCGGTATTGTTATTTATGAAATGAAACATGTGGTTCATGTACAATATATTTCTGCAAATGAAAAGGGTAAAGAAATCAGCGCACTGGACTTGCTATTTGATGAATTAATCAATAGGGTATACGTCGAGGTTCCTGTGTTTGATTTTGGACAATCAACTGAAAATATGGGTAACTACCTGAATGAAAATTTAATGTTTCAAAAAGAAGGATTTGGCGGAAGGGGGATCGTATATGATATTTACCAATATACCCTTTGAAGCCTAACTCTAAAGCAACTTAATCAACACTCGAACTTGCCTATAGTTATTTAAATATATTATTGATGAAATTTGCACATATCTCCCTCGGCAACAACGTTGAAATTGATCCATCAACCTCTTTTAACCATGTTATAATTCATGATAATGTAAAGATCGCCAAAAGGTGCAGTGTTTTCGGGGGTCCGGATAATCTTTTGGAAATAGGTGAATATTCATATATCGGAATGAACAGTGTTCTGAATGGCTTCGCCTCCAGGGTAAGAATTGGAAACTATGTTAGCATAGCACAAAATGTAAATATTATGGCTGATTCCGGGCCAAATGCGTCACCTGCAATGCAGAAGATTTTTCCACTTATAATTGGATCTGTCAATGTCGGCAATCATTGTTGGCTGGGAGCAAGCGTTATTATTATGCCGAATGTATCGTTGGGAGATTATTGCATTGTGGCCGCAAATAGTTTTGTTAATAAATCCTTCCCTTCTTTTTCAATTATTGGAGGAAATCCGGCAAAACTGATCAGGATTTTCACAAAGGAAGAGATTGGTATACTTCAAAGCAGATGATTAAATTTCTTGATCTCCAAAAAATAAATTCTCAGTATCGTCATGAACTCAAGCATGCAGCTGAGGAGGTGATAGACTCTGGCTGGTACTTGCTGGGCGAGCGACAAAAGCAATTTGAAACGAACCTTGCACACTTCCTGGATGTGAAGCATGTCGTCGGGGTGGGTAATGGCCTCGATGCCTTGCGCTTGATTCTTAAGGCTTACCTTGAAATGGGATTTATGGAAGCTGGTGATGAAATCATAGTTCCGGCAAACACCTATATTGCAACCATTTTGGCTATTACAGACAACCGGCTGACTCCGGTGTTAGTCGAACCCGACATAAAAACCTGCAACCTCAATCTACTTCAAATAGAAAAACATATCACCAATCGCACCCGTGCCATTCTGATTGTTCATCTTTATGGCCGGGTTTGCTGGTCAGGAGAACTGGAACTACTCGCAAAAAAACACCATCTTAAACTTATTGAAGACAATGCACAAGCCATTGGTGCTAAGTGGAATGGAATAAGATCTGGCTCACTGGGAGATGCAGCAGGCAATAGTTTTTACCCTGGAAAAAATCTGGGCGCATTGGGTGATGCCGGCGCAGTTACAACCAATGACCCCGTGTTGGCTGAATTAGTCCGCACGTTAGGAAATTATGGATCCAAACAAAAATACCTTAATGATCTCCAGGGCCTGAATAGCAGGTTGGATGAAATACAGGCCGCTTTTCTGAATGTAAAACTCAAATACCTGGACCAGGAAAACCAAATTCGCAGAAACGTTGCAAAGTACTATTGTGACCATATAAAAAACCGTTTACTGATACTTCCTGAATTTCCTCAAGACAACGATAATCACGTATGGCATCTCTTTGTAATCAGAACAGCCTTCAGAAATGAATTACAAGCTTATTTATTTGAAAACGGGGTTCAAACACTGATACATTACCCGATTCCTCCGCATAAGCAAAAAGCTTACTTTGATTGGAATCACCTATCGTTTCCGGTTACAGAAAAAATACATAATGAAATACTCTCCATCCCCATTTCTCCAGTAATGGAGATATCAGAAGCAGAAAGGGTTGTGTTGTTGTTAAATGAATTCAGCAAATCCCTCTGAAATATGTTTGTTTTTGTGCTATGATTAGAATGAAAGAACTGATCACAAGGTTTAGTGGCTTCTCTGCTGTAGGTGTTGTAATAACTATTTTATCTGCTTTCCTGATTTATTTTTTTCTTAAAATTCTGCAAACACCATTATTTATCACCTATACTCTTGTGTACATTTTTTCAATTTGTATTTCCTTTTATCTGAATGCGAAGTTTATTTTTAAAGTTGAAAGTAATAAAGAGAATATTGCTAAGTACTTTTTAGTATATGGCAGCGGCATGTTGCTGGGATTGGTTACTTTGAGAATTTACAAAATGACGATTCCTTTGGATAATTGGATGTTAGCTTATCTTGTCATCCCTGTTACCTTATCGTGGAATTTTATAATGTTAACAATGTTTTTGAAAAAGGACTGAAAAATGTTGGATAAATTATTATCAGTGATCCTTCAATACAAAAGAAGTTCTGGACAAAGAAGACATTCCGTTTGAGTTTATTGTGATTGACGATGGTTCAAACGATAACTCCTATGAATTGGCGCAAGCATTGGAAAAACGTTACCCTGCGGTAAAGGCTTATCAGTTAAGCAGAAATTACACTTCAAATTATGCAATATTTGCCGGATTGACTTTAACCCAGGGGCAATGTTCAGTAATTCTTCCTGATGACGGTCAACCCTCTCCAATAGCCATTGTTGAAATGTACAGGATTTGGGAAAAAGGAGAGAAAATGGTTTTTCTAAACCGATCTTCAAGAAAAGATATTTGGTTAACGAACCTTTTTGCAAATAGTTTTTATAAAGTTATGGATTATCTTGCTGATGTTCAATATCCCCCCGGTGGCACTGAAACATTTTTAATCGACAGGGAGATCATAGATATCGTTAATAGCAGAATTCATTCCATTAATACTGCCATTATTCCTGAATTATTGAGGTTGGGATACAATCCGCTTCATTTGGAATACGACAGACCCCGCGGAGACAGAGACAAATCAAGATGGACTTTTAAAAAGAAAATGAAACTGGCAAAAGATATTTTCTTCTCCAGTTCTTCCTTCCCGATAAAGCTGATTTCGTTTTTAGGCATTTTCTCGTCTGGGTTCTCCATCATGCTTATAGTATTGTACTCATATGTGAAGATTCTGGGAAATAATTCATTTTGGGGATTTTCCCCTCCGGGATGGACGTCCACAGTACTCTTTATTTCGTTTTTTAGCGGGTTGATCTTATTCTCCCTTGGAATTATTGCGGAATATATCTGGCGGATCTATGAAGAGGTAAAGGCACGACCTGGTTATATCATAAAAAAAAAGAACCCTGAGCAAAATGGGAAATAGTAAAAAGAGGTTTTCTATTTTACTTACTGTCGTTTGTATTTATTTCATATTAATAAGGTTAATATTTGGTTTCACTTATGAATCCAACGATGATCCGGCTTTTGAAAACATGCTCCGTGGAGTTTACTGGAATACTCCAATTTCAAATTTCTATTTTTATTACCGTGGAATCGCCTTGGTCTTTATTTGGCTCTACCAGTATTTTGATATCGGAGTAAATTGGTATGGAATAAGCCTGATTACCGGGAACATGATCGCTTGTTTGCTATTTTCCATTATAATTCTGAAAAAGACGGGAAATTACTATTTGGTGGGTTTGTTTTTCTTGATTTATTTACAGAGTACTTTCCTGGTTTCATTTACAAGGGTTTCCATTCTTTTGTCATTTGCTTCACTGTTAACTTTTGTATGGGCAGGTTTGTTCAGGCATAAAAAAATGGTGTTGCTTTTTTCATTGCTGAGTTTTTTATGGGCTTTTCTTATGAGACCTAATGCCGGGATTTTAAGTATGGCTTTGATAGTGCCATTTCTTTTTACCCATGAAGCTTTGACAACAAAATTTATTAAAAATTTAGCTTATGCATTTATACCGGTACTGATTGGGTTGATAATCTCCAATTCTGTCTCCAGATTCCAGGACAGGGATTTTACCCGTATGTTAAACCAGGCTGCAACGGTTACCTTTCCGATTCTTGATTATGGATATCCTGTTAAAGTGTCCGACGAAAAACAGAAAGCACTCCTCTTTGAAATCCAAAACTGGTTCTTTTTTAATGTCGAAACTATTAGTCCCGATCATCTCAAGTATTTCAAAAATACACCAATAAATTCAATTCCAGATGCTACAAAAGTGCTTTCACGTCTTATTGATATTGGGCGTATCATATTTTATAAACCGATATTTTTTTTTCTTATACTGGCATTCCTGATATTTTATGTGCGGTTCAAATTATACACCTTATTGAACTCGATAATGCTTCTTTATTTTTTGGGATTAATCTTGTCTATTGGAATACTCCTAAAAGTTGAATATAGAGTAATCATCCCTGTGATATCTATCTTTCTGTTTTTTGTTTTTCTGTTTTTTTCGATGGAAATTCTTCCTCTCCTGCGAGCAAATAAGAAATTCTATTTTATCTTTTTAAGTTTGCTTTCCCTTGCATCTATTCTCCAGTTTTCACTTTATTACAAAAAAACACATTTCAATATCCTACCTGAAAACCTGTTGCTGAATGCATCGATAGATTCTTTTAAAACCAAAAAAATAATTCTTCTGAAAGATCCAACATTCAACTTTCTCCCCCTTCGCTATGTGCCAATGAGACGTGAAATCACTTTGATCCCTGCTACGGGATGGCCTGCACATAATCAGGAAAATTATAAATACCAGAAAAATAATTTTGGCACGAATGATATATCCAATATATTTACTCAAATTAGTCATCGAAATGATTTTCTTTTTATTTCAGACTCAACCAGAAATGAGGTAACCATAAAAATTCTCGAAATGCATGGTATTTCGGGAGTTTTCAACAAAATATCTTCACCTTTGGATGGTTCATTTCCCAATCAGTTTGTATTCCGCTTAAAATGAATTGACAATATTTTAAAATATTTAACACGTCTAAATATGAACCTGGAAAACAGTAAAATTCTTGTGATTGGTGGCGCTGGTTTTATCGGAAGCCACCTTGTTGCCGAACTGCTTAAAGAGCCAGTGGGAGAGGTTATTATATACGACAACTTTGCACGTGGTAAATTGGATAATATCAGCGAATCACTGAAGGATAAACGTTGCTATATTTATCCTTTAGGTGGCGATATCAGGGATACTGATATTCTGAATACCGCCATGAAAGGCGTCGATTATGTTTTTCACCTGGCAGCCATGTGGTTGCTTCACTGTAAAGATTTTCCCCGAACAGCTTTTGACGTAAATATGCAAGGCACCTTCAATGTTTTGGAGGCTTGTGTGAACAATGACATAAAGAAATTAATTTATTCTTCATCGGCTTCAGTTTATGGTGATGCAGTAGAGGTGCCAATGACGGAATCTCATCCTTTCAACAACAGAAATTTCTATGGGGCAACCAAAATCGCCGGAGAGGCCATGTGCACCGCTTTCAATGACCGCTATGGCTTGAAAATTATCGGGTTGCGATATATGAACGTATATGGTTCGGGGCAGGATCAGCATGCAGCTTATACAGGGGTAGTTCCTATCATGCTGAACAAAATTGAAGCCAATGAGCAACCTGTCATTAACGGGGATGGCAGCCAGGCCTATGATTTTATATATGTGCAGGACGTGGCACGGTGCAATATAGCTGCCTTGCAATCGGATGTTTCATTCGGAATGTACAACGTAGGAACGGAAGTACAAACAACCATCCGTGAGTTATGTGATTCAATATTACTATTGAAAAGGTCATCTCTTAGGGTTATTTATCAACCCTATTCTATGGACGATGCGCGCCAGTTTGTACAGAACCGTATAGGGTCAAGGTTAAAAGCAGAAAAAGAACTGGGTTTCAAATTCAACTTTGACCTTATCAGCGGGCTTCAAAAACTTATTGACTGGCGGATTGAAACCGGGATAGACAAAAGGTAGAAAACAACAATTTTTATTATATATGTAAGTCTTAAGAAAAATGAAAATACCACTTATAAAGCCGTTTATTACAGATGATTTGAAAAATAGTGTTTTAAAAGTGCTGGATAGCGGATATCTTACCGAAGGACCAGTTACCCATGAGTTTGAAAATTCATTCAAAGAATTTATAGGTTCAAACTATGCAATTG
Organism: Bacteroidota bacterium; assembly: GCA_026391845.1. Lineage (GTDB taxonomy): Bacteria > Bacteroidota > Bacteroidia > Bacteroidales > FEN-979 > CAIVAT01. The sequence continues at coordinate 32,442 of JAPLDG010000140.1, forward strand.
CGGTAACATCATGTACAACAGGTCTTGAAGTGGCATTGCGCTGCCTCAATATCGGACCTGGTGACGAGGTTATTGTTCCTGATTACACCTATCCTGCAACCGCACAGGTGGTGGCAATTGTTGGTGCTACGGCAGTTATCGTGGATGTTCATGCAGACTCTATGTTAATCGATTATAATGCAATTGAAGCTGCTATCAGTAAAAAAACAAAAGCCGTTATTCCTGTTTCCATATTTGGTAATCCATTAGACTATGACCATCTAAAAAGGATCAAAGAAAAATACAACGTTTTTATCATCGAAGATGCCGCTTGTTCAATTGGAGCTTCATTTAAGGGTAAAAATGTGGGTGTATGGGCGGATATCTCTGTGTTTTCATTGCACCCTAGAAAATTTATTACTACTGGTGAAGGAGGGATGATTACCACAGAAAATGATGCGTGGGCAGAATGGATGAACTCCTACAAACATTTTGGAATGAATATGAAGAACTCAAATCGTGAAAGTATCCGGTTTGATATGATTGGAACAAACTATAAACTCAGCAACATTCTATCGGCAGTTGGCCTGGCCCAGATGAAACATATTGATGAACTGCTTGACAACAGGATAACTCTGGCAAATAATTATAAAAATCTTCTTGCGCAGGTAGAAGGGATTCAAATCCCAGCAACGCATCCCGAAGCAATTCACTCCTACCAGTCGTTTTGCATTTTTATTGATAACCGCGATCAGGTAATGACCCGAATGCGCGAAAATGGTGTTGAAGTTCAAATTGGCACCTATTCTTTGCATAAACATACTGCATTCCAGAATAATCCACTTGTACGCCTGGATGGCATGATGAGAAACAGCTCGGTTGTTTTCGATCATTGTCTCACCCTGCCACTTTATTATGGTTTATCCATAGTTGAACAAAAATATATAGTGGATTTGTTAAATCAAACGATGAATGATCACACCTAAGATCAAGGCATTTTCTATCTGGCTCTTAATTTTTGCATTGGTTTGGGGTATGGCATACATCCGTCCAATCCATCAGGACGATGGCTGGTATGCTACTTATGCCTTCAGATTGATACAGAAGTTAAGCCCAAATGAGGCCATGAGTTACTGGAGTTTCCAGGATGCCAATGGCTCGGATTTGTCTGTAGGTTTTTTGTTTTCCTCGCTGCAGGTCCCATTCTACCTCGTTTTTGGCATCAGCGTTTTTTCGGCCCGATTGTTTAATGCGTTGGTCCTTACTTTATTGGTTTACCTGTTTTATTTGATTGTAAAACTCATTACACCCAAAATCAGGTGGTTAATGGTCGTCCTCTTGTTGGTCAATCAGGTGTTTTATTACCATTTTTACAACCGGCCTGAAATACTGGGCATGGTTCTGGTATTATTGAGTATCTATTTGCTTTTCACCCCTATCCCAGACAAGCGCTCAACCTTTATCGCCTTTTTGATCTGGGGTTTGATTCTTGATGCGCATCCAATTGCAATTTTTTCCATACTTGGTTTGGGGTTGTGGTATTTATTCATGTACCGGCATCAAATCCCTTGGGCTCTAATAGGGGGGGGGGCTGGTATCGGAATATGCTTAACCGGAAATTACCTTGTGAATGCCAATTTTGGTTTGTTCAATGGCATAATGGGAGGTGAAGGTATAGGAGTTGGCGATCACTATATTCCCATATTGACCAGTGATCTTGTTGATTTTGTCCGGATCTTTAAAACACGCTTTCAAAATTTTCAGTTTATTTTTCTGCTGAGTGGAATATGGATTATTATTCCATTCCTCGCCTGGAAGCGCAGGCAACTGAATTTATATACGAAAGCGATAGGATTCAATTTTCTGGTTTTTTTTCTGCTCTCAACTTTATTTACGGAAGCAACCGGCAATGGCTGGGCATTATACAACCTTATGGTCTTTTTCATGCTGTTAGCGGCATTGCTGAATGAGGTTCATCAATCGCTGTATATTGATCATCCTAAACTTGTCTTCCTTCTGATGATCCCATTATTTTTATTCACCTCAGCCGCAACGATACGAAGATTGTTCTACAACTATCCTAAAAGTGCAATCTCCCGGAATAATTTTAGTGCTGTTGATTGGAATGCCTGTCTTCCTAATGGCACCAAGGTCTTAATGCGCCCCACCTTTTCTTTTGCAACAGTATATAAACATCTTTGGGCGGATTATCCTTTTGGTATTTTAAATGTTATGAGAGATAACAATATCTCTTTCAAGGATGCTATACTTTTAAGAAATTATGATTATCTTGTTCTTGATGAGCGAAATCTAAACGTTGAATTATTGAAAGATATCCGACCTCGCTGGACACAGCCCTATTACCGGGATTACAATGACCTTGGTTTATCCAAAGCTGATTTTCAAAAGTTAATCTCGGTTGGGTTTCTGCAGATTACTTGTAGGTTTAATGAACCCATGCATGGAAATACCATTATTTTTAAGGTCAATAAATCAATTAGATAAAAGAGAAGAAATATGTGCGGCATTGCGGGTGTTTTCAATTTAAATGGCGAACCTGTCGTCTTCAGCCTGATAAAGCGAATGACCGATGTGATCGCTCATCGTGGTCCGGATGGAGAAGGTCATTTTGTAAATAATAACATTGCCTTGGGTCACCGGCGTCTGTCTATTTTGGATTTGTCAGACCGTGGGGCACAACCCATGACATCAGGTGATGGAAACTGGGTGATCAGTTTCAATGGATGTATATACAATTACATGGAACTCAAGCAAGAGCTACGAAAAAAAGGCCATGCTTTTGAATCTTCCACTGATACCGAAGTAATTGTTGAAGGATTGTCTGCTTATGGATTGGATTTTATTCCAAGGTTAAACGGAATGTTTGCCTTTGCAGCATGGAATAAAAAGGAGCAAACCCTCTACCTTTGCCGCGACCGTTTTGGGGTAAAACCCTTGTATTACTGGTTTAATGGCAAAAGAATGGTTTTTGCCTCTGAAATTAAGGCCATCATTCAACATCCTGCTTACAAAATCGAAGTTGAAATTGGTGCTTTAAATGAATATTTCACATTTCAAAACCTGTTTACATATCGTACTCTATTTAAGGGGATCGTCATGTTGCCACCGGCAAATATTGTACGCATTGATTCAACTTCAACTTATGTTAAACACCATTCATGGTGGGATTATGACTTCTCTGAACCCGACAACAAAATGGGCTTTGAAGAAGCAAGAGAAGAAACACTGCGTTTATTCAAACAATCGGTAACAAGGCAAATGATTGCAGACGTTCCGGTAGGTTCTTACCTCTCCGGTGGAATGGACTCAGGTTCGATTACAGCTATTGCTGCTGCACATGTTCCCCGGCTCACAACTTTCACCTGTGGTTTTGACATGTCGGAGGTTACAGGTGTGGAAGTCAATTATGACGAACGGCGTGATGCCGAATTGCTTGCCAATCATTTTAAAACAGAACATTTTGAACAGGTAATCAATGCTGGAGATATTCGTTGGTCATTGCCCAAAGTTGTCTGGCACCTCGAGGATTTGAGGGTGGGTATGTCCTACCCCAATTATTATATTTCGCGACTCGCTTCAAAATTTGTGAAAGTTTGTTTGCAGGGAACTGGTGGCGATGAATTGTTCGGGGGCTATCCCTGGCGATATTACCGGGTATTTAATTCTATCTCTAAGCAGGATTTTTTCGACCAGTACTATGGTTTCTGGCAAAGATTGGTTACGGATGAGGATAAATCTAAATTATTTACACCCAGCATCCTTTCAAAAGTAGACTTATCAGAACCAAGATCTGTTTTTGAACGGGTTTTCACCTTCAATAAAAAATTGAGCTACGATACCCCTGAAGAGCACATTCAAAATTCGCTCTATTTTGAAATTAAAACATTTCTCAATGGATTGCTGATCGTTGGCGATAAATTGGCCATGGCGAACGGGTTAGAAGAACGATTCCCATTTCTTGACAATGACTTGATCTCTTTCGCCCAAAAGGTGCCTGTGAGGCATAAATTAGGCAACCTCGAAGGAGAAATTAAGCGTATTGATGAGAATTTGGAGAGAAAGAAAAGAGCCTATCAGGAATTTGACGATGGTAAGAATGTATTGCGTAAAGCCATGCAGGAGCTGATTCCAGCCAACATCATCAACCGAAAAAAACAAGGATTTTCAGCACCGGATGAAAGCTGGTATCGTGGCGAAAATGCCAACTATGTAAAAGATTTATTGCTGTCTGGCAGATCTGCTTCTGCTGAATTTATCAATCCTGATTATGTGAAACTAATTGTAAATGAGCATACAAACAAACGAATTAATCACAGACTATTAATCTGGAGTTTGATGAGTTTTGAAATGTGGTGCAGGATTTTTATCAATCATGAAACAATCTGATGAAATTCTATTTGATCAGGGTATTTAAATACCTTAGATTTAGAAAGTATAGTAAATTTGACAGGGTGGTTCCCATTGGTGAACTAATCACTGATCGTTGGGAAAAAGCGAAATTTTTAAGATTTGGAGCGGGTTCTTCAATTTATGACACCTCTTTTGTCATAGGGGAAGTCAGCGTTGGGCTAAATACTTGGATAGGACCATTTACCATACTTGATGGTAGTGGTGGTTTAACAATTGGCAATAATTGCAGTATTTCAGCTGGTGTTCAGATTTACTCTCATGATTCGGTAAATTGGGCAACAAGTGGAGGTATCGAAGCATATAAGTATGCTCCAACGACCATTGGTAATAATTGTTATATTGGTCCGAATTCAATCATTTCCAAAGGGGTGAGTTTAGGAAATGGTTGCATTGTTGGGGCAAATAGTTTTGTCAATAATTCTTTTGAGGAAAACTCTAAAATTGCAGGAAATCCAGCAAAGTTTTTATCAAATAGTTGATAAAAACCAATCCTATTCATTTAAATAATTTTGGACATATGAAGATTGCCCTTTGGGGAAACATGAATAATAATTTTTTTTCCCTTTTACGTTATCTTCGCAATCTTGGTCTTGATGCGCGGTTATTCCTTTATAAAAATGAATCAACACATTTTTTACCTGAAAATGACAGTTGGGAGCTTGAAAAATGGACACCATATATTATTCAAACAGATTTGATTAATGGCTTAAGCAAGTCAGATATTTCAATGCTATTTGTTTCGCCTTCAAGGATTCTCAAGTATTTTAATGGTTTTGACATCATAATCGGATGTGGTTCAGCTCCAATTTATTTGCATAAAGTTCGTCTTAAATTGGATATTTTTATTCCATATGGTTCCGGCGTTGAATTTACCTCTGTCTCACTACGGTTTAACCTGAAATTTATAGGTTGTTTGATTGAAAAAATTCTTCAAGTTAATGCCATACGTAAATCGGTAGTCTACAGCATTAGTTTTGAAAATGAAACTATAGATACCTTGGTGAGATTAGGACAATCGCCTCTATTACTTGGCATTCCAATGGTATATAATGGTGGAGGTTCTAATGAAATTGACTTTGCATTATCGAAGATAATGAATGAGTTTAAAGCGCATGACTTTATTCTGTTTTCCCATGTATCTCATATCTGGAAAAACATTCCGGTTGATTGGAGAAGTAGTTATACCAGAAATGATTTAATTATTGAAGCTTTCGCCGGTTTCGTTAGAAAATGTAAAGCTCAGTCTCCATTACTTGTACTTTTTGAATATGGATATGATATTCCTTACAGTAGGCAATTAATCAAGGACTTAAACATTTCCAAATATGTAAAATGGTTGCCTAAAATGTCAAGAAAAGAAATCACCCCTCTATTGGAATATGTGGATTTTGGCTGTGGCAAAGTGGGGGGCACTTCTGCATGGGGTGGTGTTGCTTGGGAATTCCTGTCAAAAGGAGTGCCGTTTTTTTGGAATCTTACCCAGAGCAATAACGAGTACGAAAAAAAAACAGGTAACCCTTTTCCACCAGGGTTAATCAATGTGAGGTCCTCGGAAGAAATAACACATCACCTTTTACAATATGAACAAAATAGAGAATACTATAAAACCTTAGGCAGAAATTCCAAAATATGGTTTGATTCTTACGGTGGTGTTGGTTTAGCAATAAAATACAAAGCACTGATAGAACAAATATATCTTGATAAAAAACAATATGTTTAAAGATCATCTTAAATACCTGGTCTGCCCCAAATGCAGAACTAAATTATTCAAATCAGAATTTGAAATCGTCAGGCACATACCGCGATTTGTATCTTCTGACAATTATGCCGGGGGATTCGGGCTGGAATGGAATAAGCATGCAAGAACTCAATACGACAGCTATTCCGGATCAAATGTGTCGGAGAAGCGTTTTTTTGAGGAGACCAAGTGGCCAAAAGAATTACCCGGGGAAATCATACTTGAGGTGGGAAGCGGGTCAGGTCGCTTTACCGAACATGCTGCCTCAACACGCGCCATGGTTATTAGCCTGGATTACAGTTATGCGGTAGATGCAAATTTTGCTTCCAATGGAGCAAAATCCAATGTGCTGATAGTACAGGCTGATATATACAACATGCCATTCCAATACGGGAGTTTTGATAAATTATTTTGTTTCGGGGTTTTACAACATACTCCGTTACCGGGGAAATCATTTATGGAATTACCGCAGTACCTTAAAACGGGTGGCTCTTTGGTCATAGATGTTTATGTTAAAAAACATTTTTCAAGACAATTATTGAATTCTAAATATTGGATCAGGCCATTTACAAAAAGACTAAATCCAGAAATTCTATATGATATAACCAGTAAATACGTAAACTTTATGTGGCCATTAGCCAGGCTTTTCAACAAGCTTTCTTATGGCAGGAACCTTAATTGGTTTTTAATGATCGCAGATTATGGAGGTAAATTTACTTTACCAGATAACATTCTGCGGGAATGGGCGATTCTTGACACTTTTGACATGCTTTCGCCTGCATATGACTATCCTCAAACACTTGAAACAGTGAATCAATGGTTTCATGATGCACATATGACTTTTGTGGAGGTTCATTATGGATACAATGGAATTGAAGCACGAGGAAGGAAATAATTTCCATTTGATTAGTTACGAAAATATATTTCATCGACCGGAATGAGTAATAATTATGAAGCCATTCAGCAAGGCAGTACGGTCAGCCGCTTGAAGTTTCTGCTGAAAGATTCAGTTTTGTACGGCGGAGCGGGCGCTATCAGTAAAATGGTAGCTGTCTTTCTGATTCCCATTCTTGCAAGGGCATTTACAAAAGAAGACTATGGCGTTGTTGACGCCATTACTGTGATTGGTACACTACTCATGCATCTGGCGGTGACGGGGCTTGATTCAGCCACGGCAAGATTCTATTATGAAAAAGAAGATACCGTGTTTAAAAAGCAAATCATGACGAATGCATTGCTTTTCCAACTTTTTTTTTCCCTGGTGATAAGCGGGTTGGTCATATTGTTCTCCAATGAAATTTTACGTTACTATTTGCATACAACGAACTACAACTACGAACTGAAAATAATGGCACTAAGCCTGCCATTTACCATCATCGTCAAGTTTACAATTAATCTGTTAAAATGGACTTTTCAACGTACATTGTTTCTCTTCATCTCCCTGGGAACGCCGGTTTTTATCGTGTCGCTGACAATATTATTTGTAAAAATCTACGGTGCCGAAATTAAAAATGTTTTTTATGCTCAGCTGATTGGGCAATTTATATTTTCAATATTCTCATGCATAATTATCCGACATCATCTTATTGCAAAACCAAAACTGGAATATTTAAAACCATTGCTTCATTATGGATTACCATTGATGCTTACAACTGTTATCATTTCAGTAATTCCAACCATTGACAGGTATTTTGTAAACAACTATTTCGGCATGGAACAATTGGGGATATATGCAATTGCTGTAAAAATAGCTGCATTCTCATCTTTGGCCATATTCGGATTTCAAACTGCCTGGGGCCCCATGTCTTTTTCAATTCACAAAGAAAAAAACGCCTACCAAACCTATAATGTCGTTTTGAAAATATATGTTATTCTGTTGGTCTTTTTTTCATTCGTATTTACCCTGTTTTTGAATCAGATCGTTGTTTTGATGGCCTCAGCAAAATATATTGACGCAATCCCTTTGGTCATGCCTATCATTTTTAGCCT
>JAPLDG010000140.1:40591-56814 GCA_026391845.1 Bacteroidota bacterium
CAATTTCCGGAATAACCTCCATGGGTATCAGCCTGTCAAAAAAAACGCATCTTTTTTTCATTGCGAACCTGGTATATCTCTTGGCAACCTATCTGTTCATTCGCATTGCCGTTGTTTATTTCGGGCTGTTGGGTGTTGCTAATGCTTTACTGCTGGGTCAGATAGTCTATTTTATTGTCGTTACAGCGTTATCACAGAAGAGCAAAGCCATTCCCTATAGTCTAGGCAGCACAGTTGTTTTGATGAGCCTTATGTTGATGTTTTCAATTTTATATATTCACATTACAAGGTCAGGCTGGGACAAATTGGTGCTTTCATCGTGCTATCTTTTATTAATATATGTATGGATTTGGTATATAGTTTTGTCTGACAACGAAAGAAATAAAGTATTGCAATTTATTCAAAACACACAAACAAAGCTAAATGCATCAAAATCTGGTTAAGAGAGGTCCTCTTTGGAAAAATGATTTATCAAGAAAGGTCTTATTTGCCTTTTTAATGCTTATTATAATAGGGTTTATAATGTTTCCCCAATATTATATTCCACTAGGTTATGTTTTATTTGCTCTATTTACATTGGTTCTTTTTTTTCAGGGACTGGAAATATTGCCCAAATACTTTGAGAAAGGAAATTTTCTTGTTCGATTGTTTTGGATGACATTCTTTATTCGGCTGGCATTTGTTTCTTTGTTTTATCTATACTACTTTTATTACGTTCAATCCCCATATGGCAAACTGTTTGCCGCTGGTGCTGAAGATGCTACAGGATACCACATACTCGCCAAATGGATGGCAGAAGATTTCACGAATGGCAAATTAATTTTCAAGGTCTATGTAGACATGATGGGTGGGATTTCAGATATTGGCTATATTATCTGGACATTCCTTTGGTATTACATTTTTGGGCCAAGTCTGCTGGTTCATGGATTTTTTAACCTGATTTTCGGGAGTTGGTCTGTAATTCTTGTTTATAAAATCGCAAGGAATCAATTCACACACCAAATTGCCATCATTGCTGCGACCATGATGATGTTGTATCCTTCCTTTTTTTATTTTAGTTCTCAATCATTGAAGGAAATAGTGATGATCTGGTTATTATTAGTTGCTGTATTGTATGCGCAACGTTTTATTATGAAAATTGGCAGCAGGCTCAACAATATTCTCATTTCGATACTTTTTATCTTCTCTTTGGCGTTTTTTCGCACTTTTCTGGTTGGGTTGGTTTTATTCGGGTTGATTATAGGTGCAATATTCAGATATAAAAAAGGGAATCCTTTTCAAATCTACATTTTTCTAACCTTTGGATTATTATTGCTCATGTATCTTGGAAACACTGTAGGTTTGACAGATCAGATAAGTGGAGTGCTTAATTCGGCGTCAGGTAATTTCGACAATACAATTGGTCGCAGGACAGATAATTCAATAGCAGTAAAAATGGCATCTATACCGCTATTCCTAGTTTATACAATTCCAGGACCTCTCACTACATTTGTGAATACAGCAAATCAGTACGCCATTTGGTTTCAATTGGCAGGTTTTTATATCAGGAATATATTCGTGTTTTTTTTTATTATTGGCATTTACCAGCTATTTAGAAAAGCATTCAGTGAAAACCTCCTCCTTATCACTATTACACTCGGATATTTATTTGTAATGGCGTACTCGGGATATGTAACCAGCGGCAGGTATCAATTGGTGGTAGCACCATTCCTTTTTATCATTTCAGCAGTTGGTTTAGCAAATGTAACATCGAAACAATTGAAATGGTTCAACATATTCCTGATTAGCATGGTTATTCTAATTTTAGGCTGGAACTATTTAAAATTACTTGGCTATGGCATGCTATAAATGCATATCCAAATACATTGAAATACTGTAATAAACATTGGTAAACAAATTAACCCTCAGATTCCCAATATATGATCCGGGAAAGTTACAAGCCAAAATATCTTCCTATCAGCAATATTAGATAGATTGCAATGTACGAAGGCATTACTTGTGGAAAAAGATTTATAGGAGAAACTTAAACTAATGTGCGGTATAACAGGAATATATCATTTTGATAATGAAAGAAGTATTGATACTTCATTGTTAAAAAAAATGACAACCATAATTCAACACAGAGGTCCCGACAGTGAGGGCCTTTATTCATGTGGCAATATTGGCCTGGGTCACAGACGATTATCGATTATAGACTTAAACACTGGTGCGCAACCCATGTTTAATGAAGATAAAAGCTTGGTATTGGTTCTTAATGGTGAAATCTACAATTATATCGAATTAAGAGACGAATTAAAAAGGCTGGGGCACATCTTCAGAACAAAATCTGATACAGAAGTCGTTTTAAAAGCATATGAAGAATGGGGTGTTGATGGACAGAAAAAATTTAACGGGATGTGGGCCTTTGCACTTTGGGATGCAAGGAAAAAACAACTTTTTTTGTCCAGAGATCGGATAGGTGAAAAACCTCTGAATTTCACCATCTTCGACAACACTTTTGTTTTTTCTTCAGAAATCAAATCACTTTTTGAGTACGGTGTTCCTCGTGAAATTCGGCCAGAATTAATAGAATTGTATCTTGTATTAACTAATATTCCGGGTCCTGATACTTTCTATAAGAATATTTATAAATTAAAACCTGGACACTTCATGATTGTGAATTCACAAGGAATTCAGGAAAGTAAATACTGGGATTTACCTGAGATCGATGAAGAAAATATGCTGAAGCACAAGTTTTCAATCTATGATGAATTTGCCTGTTTATTAGAGGATTCAATAAAAATTAGGATGCGCTGCGATGTCCCTTTTGGAGCATTTCTGAGTGGTGGCTTAGACTCTTCAAGTATTGTGGCGATTATGTCAAAAAATTCAAGATATCCTGTAGAGACATTTACAATAGGGTTTCCTGATAAAGATTTTGATGAATCGAAGTTAGCCAAATTGGTATCAGAAAAATTTAACACAAACCATCAACTAGGAACAGTAAATCCGTCAAGCATTGAAGATGCCATCAAAAGATCTGTATTCCATTTTGATGAACCCTTTGGTGATAGTTCTGCCATTCCTACATTTCAAGTTTCCGCTTTCGCAATAAAAAAAGTTAAAATGGTTTTGACAGGCGACGGGGGAGATGAAGTACTTTCAGGTTATAATTCCTATGCAGGAATCAAATTCAGCAATAAATACTCTAAACTTCCTTTAATACTACAACGAGCATTGCCCAAAGGAGTTGGAATTCTGTCAACAATCTTCAAAGGGAGAATGAGATACAAATTAAACAAGGTCGTAAGCGTGTTTGAAACTGCAAATTATCCATTTCCTGACAGAATTGCAAACAAAACAGCATATATCCCTTTGAATACTATTAAAAGGCTCACTGCCAATATTAAAAACATAATTTCGATTGAAGATTATCTATCCAATCTCGTCAAAAATATTCCTTATCAAGATGATTTCTACAAATTAATGTATATAAACTTTAAAAACACGCTTCCGGATGATTATTTAGTAAAAGTAGATCGAATGAGTATGGCTAATTCGCTAGAGACAAGAGCACCATTCCTGGATCATCGACTGATTGAATTTATGGCGCATGTTGATAAAAACATCAAGCTACAAGGTTGGGAGCGAAAAAGTATTTTAAGACACACTATTGGAAAACAACTTCCAGCGCAATTATTAAAGGCACCTAAAAAAGGTTTTGGTGTCCCTTTAAGGGAATGGTTTAAAGAAAGTTCCAGTGAAAATATATTTGCGTTAAAAAACATTAAATCCATTTGCGATCCTCAAATAATTGATCAAATTATTCTTGAAAACAATAATAGCGAAAAAGACAGTGGGAATTTCTTATGGACTCTCATCATGTTAGATAATTATTTGGTCTGAAATGAAAGGACTATTCGTTTCAAGTGGGAATTCTAATAATGGGATTAGCCCTATAGTGAGAAGCCAGGGTGAATCATTGGAGAGAAATGGGATTCAACTTAAGTACTTTACCATAAAAGGTAAAGGGGTGATCTCGTATATCAATCATATTTTTATGCTTAGAAAACACTTAAGAACAAATAAATACGATTTTATTCATGCACATTATTCATTCTCAGGTTATGTCGCCGGAGTTTCTCAAACCAAACCCGTTATCGTTTCATTAATGGGCAGTGATGTAAAAGGAAATATCATTAATCGGTTGATAATAAAAATATTTTACAAATTTTTTTGGGACGCTACTATTGTAAAATCCCTGGACATGAAACAGAGTCTTGGGGTAAAACATTTACATATTATTCCCAACGGGGTAGACTTGGAGTTATTTAAACCATTATCGCAAGGAGAATGTCAGAACAAGTTAGGTTGGAATAAAGAAAATAAACATATTCTATTTGCATCTGATCCACATCGGTATGAAAAAAATTTCCCCCTTTTTAATCGAGCATATAATTTATTGAAAGAAAAACATAAAAATGTTGAATTCCATACTCTAATAAATATTCAACAAAACAACATACCCATTTATTTAAATGCATCAGATATTATTTGTTTATCAAGTTTCTGGGAAGGTTCTCCTAATATTATTAAAGAGGCAATGGCTTGTGGATGCATTATTGTAACAACCGATGTCGGAGATATTAAAGAAACCATTCATAATACAGATGGGTGCTTTTTAACTTCTTTTGATTCCAATAATTTTGCCGAAAAACTCAAAATGGGGCTTGATTTTTCAGCAAAATTTAATAAGACAACCGGAAGATCCCGCCTAATTGACCTTGGATTGGATTCGGTCACAATTGCAAAAAAATTAATCAAAATATATAATAAAGAGAGTAATCCATGAAAGTACTTTTCTTTCTAGTACATCCGGCACATTTTCATTTGTTTAAAAATGTAATCAAAAATCTACAAACATTCCAATTTGATATTCACATTGTGATCCGTCCCAAAGAAAGTTTGGACCAACTTTGCGTTGAAGCGGGATTTGATTATATTAAAGTAAGCGAAGGTATTCGAAAAAACAGCAAAATATCTATGGCAATCGATATGGTAAAAAGAGATAACCATGCATATCATATTATAAAAAAAATAAAACCAAATTTGATGATAGGCTCTTCAGTAGAAATAAGCCACATCGGAAGAGCGTTAAATATTCCCTCAATAATTACTCATGAAGATGACTATGACAATATGAAATTTTTCTCATATTCTTCTTTTCCTTTTGCTGCACACATTTTGTCCCCGGATGGCTGCAGACAAGGACCCTGGGGAAAAAAAACAATACATTATTCTGGATACCATGAACTGTCTTATCTACACCCAAATAATTTTACACCTGATACTAATATTAAGAAGATTCTAGGTTGTGAAGAGTATTACCTTTTGAGGTTTTCCCAGTTTATGGCTCATCACGATTTTGGTGCTAGTGGTATAAGCGATAAACTAGCTATCCAAATAATTGAAATGCTAACCCTGAGTGGAACAGTATTCATTTCTTCAGAGCGAGTATTACCAGCTGAATTAGAAAAATATAGACTTACCTTGCCTCCTTCAAAAATTCATGATTTATTAAGTTTTGCAAAAATGTTTATCGGCGATAGCCAATCAATGGCCATGGAAGCTGCAATTTTAGGAATTCCCTCCGTAAGATTTAATAAATTTGCAGATAACTATTCCATTACGGTTTTGGATGAACTTGAAAAAAAATACAAACTGGCAATTGGCATTAACATAAGCAATCCCGAAAAATTGCTTTTTACTATTAAAACCCTATTGCAAACATGTAATATTTCAAAAATTTGGCTAGACAGAAAAAATACAATGCTTAAAGATAAAATTGACACTTGTGAATATTTAACTTGGTTTATTAAAGAATATCCGAAAAGCCTTCATTCCACTTATTGTTGTACAAATAAAAATGATTAAAATGGAAATTGAAATACTAATACAAAAAATAAATTCTGAATATATTTGGGATAAAAAACCGGTTTTTTGCTTCACATCTGATGTTGATTGGGCATCGGAAGATGTTATGAAAGAATACTTTAAGATCATTAAACCCTTTAACATTAAACCAACATTGTTTTTAACACATCATTCCGATATCATTGAAGAAAATTATCTGGCAGTGTTTAATAAGGTTGTGGGTAGTTTGCAAAATATAGCAAGCTGTTTGAATATGGAAACACGACTAAAAAAATAGGCGTAGTGCCACGGAGGCTATTATCTCGAACATTAAGGGTGGTTTCAATATACCTCCCTGTAACTGTCAAGGTTGGGAGCATTTTCAGGCAAAGGTAATCTGAAGTGTTCTGTCATAAAACTTCAGGGTGATGACCGGATTGATCCTTAGAAAAGCTCAGGCCCGATCCGCAATTAAGCTGATCGTCAACAGGTTTATCAACAAAACGTTGTGAATTGTTGACAGGTTTATGTATTCGAGGATTTTATAATTGAATTTTTCTCGTCAGGCAGAAAAATTCGTTGCAAAATTATTTTTTGCCCTGACATTATGGACAGACACTAATTATTATAAAAATTTAAATGAAAATCTGTATGAAAGAGGAATCAGAGTTGTCAATTAGAAGAATCAATAAAAAACAGATATGGGATGAAGTACCAGTATTTTGTTTCACTTCGGATATCGATTGGGCATCTGAAGATGTTATATCTGAATATTTCAATTCTGTAAATGAGTTAAATTTAAATCCTACATTATTTGTTACACATCATTCCGAAATTATTGAACGAAATTTTCAATTAGGAAATATTATTAGAGGAATTCACCCTAATTTTTTACCAAATAGTTCTCACGGTTCTAATTGGAGTGATATTATTGAAAATTGTGTACAATTTGCACCGGAATCATATGGTTTCAGATGTCATAGAGCGTTTGAAGTTACGGATACTTCACATTTGTTGAAAAACGTTTACAACTATAAGTATGTTTCACACCAGATTACGATATTGCAAACGCGAATACGACCAATATTAGTTGAATCAGGATTAATCAATTTTCCTGTATTTTTTGAAGATGGAACACATTTGTACAATAAGTTAGATTTTAATTTATTAAATTATGTTGAGCTTTTTAAGACCCCCGGAATAAAAATTATCAGTTTTCATCCAATGAATTTTGTTTTTAACTCCCCTACAATTCAATATATGAGAAGGATAAAGGATTCATTATCAAGGGAAGAATACAGCAATATATCAAAAACAACCATTGATAAACTTAAAAATCGTGAAAACGGAATTAAAGATTTGGTTATTGAGATTATAAATTTTTGCACAAAAAACAATCTTCGCCTTTATAATATGAATGAATTGTATAACTTAACAATTATTGACTAATCAAGAATTTCATTTATGAGAATGTTAGAAACACGTAGGTTTTTATTGAAACCTGTTGAAGAAAGAGATTTAAATGATCTCTTAGAATTGCAGTGGGACAGAGAAGTAATTAGACTGATGAGTTTCAAACCGATTTCTTATGAAAATCAGAAGGAATGGCTTAAGTCAATTGGAACTAGTAAATTGTTCTTCTCGGTTTTTGAAAAAAATAGTGATAATCGAGAGTTAGTCGGACTTGCCTCTCTAAATCAAATTGATAACCTTCATCAACGTGCCTCATGGGGGTTAAAACTTAAAGCAAATCTTCAAAGTAAGGGAATTGGTTATGAAGTGTCCTTAATACTATTACATTTTGCCTTTTCTAATTTGAATTTAGTAAAAATTCATGGAGATAGAATTGCTGAAAATATTGGGAGTATAAAATTATGTTCAAAATTGGGATTTAGAGAAGAAGGGGTATTAATTAAACATTATTTTAAAAATGGTATACATCGAAATCTAACGCTGGTTGGAATTTTAAAAGAAGAGTTTTATGAGCATAATTTAGAAAAACTTAGAGAGCTTGATTTGATTGACGAATATTAACACTTATAAGATTAACTATATGACTCAAAATATTTTAACAAAACTTGTTTCAGGAAAACTTGTTATAACAATTAACAGGCCTGAAAAAATGAATGCACTTAATCATGTAACATTAAGTGAACTTGAAGGAATTATTAAGTCAGTTTATAAAGATCCAGATATACGTGGAGCAATCATCACTGGTTCTGGAAATAAAGCCTTTATTGCTGGAGCGGATATTGCAGAATTTATTGGATTGACGCCAACAAAGGCAAAAGAACTAAGTATTAACGGACAGAGAGTACTTGAATTTATTGAAAACTCTCCAAAACCTATTATTGCAGCGGTCAATGGATATGCACTTGGAGGAGGCTGTGAGATAGCAATGGCATGCCACTTACGCATTGCCTCAAATAATGCTATATTTGGTCAACCTGAAGTAAAACTTGGTATTATTCCTGGATATGGCGGGACACAAAGGCTTATTCAGTATATAGGAAAGTCCTTAGCAATGGAACTTATGCTTACAGCTGAGACAATTGATGCTGAAAAAGCACAAAAAATTGGCTTGGTAAACTTTGTTACTAGCAGTGAATCACTTATTGATAAGTCACAAGAGTTACTTGATAAAATTCTTTCAAAACCACCTATAGCTATTGCAGGTGTGATAAACTCAGTTAACGGTTTTTTCCGTGAAGGCATCAATGGATATAAAGTTGAGAACGAAGAGTTTGAAAAGTGTTTTTTACATAAAGATTTTCATGAAGGAATAAATGCATTTCTTGAAAAGCGAAAACCAAAATTTGGATAAATATGAACCCTTTCCTTACAGAAGAACATGAATTGGTCAGAAACTCGGTTAGATGTTTTGCCGAACAACAGATTAAGCCCCAGGTAGCTCACTTGGATGCTAAAGAAGAGTTCTCATTAGAACTAACATTAAAGGCGGGCCAACTAGGATTGTATGGTATGACTGTCCCAGAATCCTATGGAGGTCATGGTATGGATTTTAGGTCATTTATCATTGCCATCGAAGAACTAGCCAGGGTAGATAGTTCGCAAGCGGCAACACTTGCTGCGAATGAAACCCTTGGGATATGGCCTATACTGAATTTCGGAAATGAAGAGCAGAAAAAAACGTATCTTCCTGTTCTTTGTTCAGGCCAAGGTCTATGGGCATTTGGATTAACTGAACCCAACGCAGGCTCAGATTCAAGGGGAACTAAAACAAAGGCTGTCTTATCCGATGATATTTGGGAGATCAATGGGTCAAAGATATTTATAACAAATGGTAATACTGAGATTACAAAGGGTGCAACAGTTCAGACAATAACCGAGGATTCCAATGGTGAAAAGTTGTTTACCTGTTTCTTAGTTGAACAAGGCACCCCTGGATATTATTCTAAAACGATGAAAGGGAAGATGATGTGGAGGGCATCCAATACTGCAGAAATGTACTTTACATCCTGTAAAATTAATAAGGATCAAGTCCTTGGAAATATTGGTGATGGTTCAAAGATAATGCTGAGTGCTCTTGATATCGGAAAATTAGCTATTGCGGCTATGGGTCTTGGATTATCACAAGGTTGTTTTGAAATGGCGTTGAAGTATTCGAAGGAAAGGAAACAATTCGGTCAACCCATTTCAAAGTTTCAGGCAATTTCATTTAAACTTGCCGAAATGGCAAAAAAAATAGAACTTGCAAGAAATACCTTATACAAAGCCTGCTGGTTAAAAGACAATAGCCAACCATTTTCCTATGAAGGTACAATTGCAAAGCTATATTGCTCTGAAATTGCAAAGGAAATATCAGACGAAGCGGTTCAGATATTTGGAGGATATGGTCTTATGAATGATTATCATGTAGAAAGGTTTTACAGAGATCAACGACTCTTGCAAATTGGTGAAGGCACCTCCGAAATTCAGCGGCTGATAATCGCTCGAAAAATTGGTTGTTAGAACAGGGAAATTAATCGGATAAAAAATTAATTAGTGTCTGTGTTTAAACTCAAATTGTTAATAAATACTGTGGGTTGCAAGAACATTTCAAGAAAGGACCCCGTATCTTCGAATCACAGATAAAGAATCCAGGAAAACCTTCAATGATTTCACTCTGAAGTTCTATAAGCCCGATTGGTCTGCTATAATCTTGAGTTTTGCCTAATTGACATTATTTTGGAATCAAGACCTGACATAATTTTGATGTTGAAATCAGACATTGTCGGGAATGAAAGAGCTTCAAAATTTAGGCGGCAAGGTACTCCCAGTGTAGAACAAATTGTTCGTGCCGCCATTTTTAAGGAGATGCGGGGAATGGATTATCGTGAGCTATTCTACCCTGTAAATCATACAACATTGAAAGATTTTTGTTTGATTAATGATGATTGCATTTAAGCAATATTATTCAAAATCTCAAATTCGATAATAAATTGAATCGTTTGGCAACGAAAATGCAAAAATTGTTTTTGGGAGGGGATATAGCAGTGGACTTTGGGGGTTGATTTTGCCTTCTGCAAATTCAAATAGATCAACAAACCGTCATAATTAATTCAAAGACTATCCTTTGATGATTAATATACAGATAATATACGAATTTTCTAAGATTCTCCTTTAATTCAAATTTTACTATTATCTTTGCCATAACATTTTATTGTCCCTCGAGATATAATGATTACAAATTTTTAGCAGAGTAACTATGTGTGGAATATGCGGAATCATTAATTTTCACAAACTTCCAATTAAGGAGGCTTCCATTCGAGAAATGATGCACCTGATGAAGCATCGCGGTCCGGATGACGAAGGAGTTTTTCTCGAAAATCATGTTGGATTAGGATTTGTACGGCTAAGTATTATTGATCTCTCACCAGCAGGCCATCAGCCAAAACTTTCGTCAAATGAAAGGTATGTTGTGGTATTTAATGGCGAAATATACAATTATATTGAATTAAGGGAAGAACTTAAAAACAAAGGGGTAACATTTTCAACACAAACGGATACTGAAGTATTGTTAAATGCCTACATTCATTGGGGTGAGGATTGCATGCGCCGATTCAATGGGATGTGGGCTTTTGTAATTTATGACCGTAAAGAGAGGACAGTATTTGCTTCAAGGGATCGTTTTGGGATAAAACCATTTTATTATTTACAAACCAACGATTTCTTTGCCTTTTGTTCCGAAATCCCCCCCTTGCTTTCTTTACTAAAAGCTAAACCGAACCCCAATTACCAAACAATATTCGATTTTTTGGTTTATAACCGGACTGACCAAACTGAAAATACTTTTTTTTCTGAAATCAGGAAGCTGCAGCATGGCAATAAACTTAAAATAATTGAAAATCAAATTGTTATTGAACAATGGTATAACCTTCGGAATAAGGTCGCTGCCTCAAAGGGATTTGATAGTCCGCTGGAATATAAAGAACTTCTTTCTTCTGCCATTGGTTTACAATTACGAAGTGATGTGCCAGTTGGGGTTTGCCTTAGCGGAGGGTTGGATTCATCTAGCATTGTTTCGGTTTTATTACAAGATTATAATAAAAATGAACTAAATACTTTTTCTGCTGTATATAAGAATGGTCAGGTTGGTGATGAAACAGAATACATCAATGAATATAGATTGCTTCTTAAGAATATGTTTTACATAACGCCGGATGAGAATACTTTACTTTCGGATCTTACACTACTTATGTCTACGCAGGTAGAGCCTTTCCCCTCCACATCACCGTATGCCCAATTTAAGGTAATGGAACTTGCAAAAGGCAATGTTGTGGTAACTCTTGACGGACAGGGGGCAGATGAACAATTGGCCGGGTATCATTATTTCTTTGGGTATTATTTTAAAGATTTGTTCACTCATGGCAAATTCAGCAAATTTCTCAATGAAATAGTACAATATTTAAAAAATCACAAAAGCACCTCTGCAATTAAATTATTTTTCTTTTTTTTATTACCCGCTAAACTGCGCGCAAAAATTAGACTTTCTTGGGATAATTGCTTAATGCCCGAATTTCAAAACAAATTCAAAAACAATAATACAATCGCAAGTAATTTATATGGATCAGCAAGTTTGCAAGAAGCTCTTTTTGATCATTTTGAATACAAATTGGAACATCTGCTAAAATGGTCTGACAGAAATTCCATGCGGTTTTCAATAGAATCACGTGTGCCTTTCTTAGATTACCGGCTTGTTGAAAAGACATTGGCTTCATCAAGCGAAAATAAAATCAGAAATGGGACTACTAAGTATATTTTACGTGAGGCCATGAAAGGTATCTTGCCTGTAAAAATACAGACCCGTGTTGATAAAATGGGTTTTAGCACACCAGAAGCAAATTGGTTCCGCTCAGATCAGTGGCAAAAAGTAATATTAGATATGCTGAATAGCAAATCATTCAAAGAACGAGGTTTAATTGACCCGAATAAAGCAATATGTATATTTCGAAAACATGTATCAGGGAAAGCAGATGTTTCCAAGGAAATTTGGAAGTGGCTTAATTTGGAGCTCTGGTTTAGAATGTATATAGATTGAGTTTAGACTAATTATGATTGATTAGTCACGATCACACACCTCGCTGTACGCGGTAAATACAAATGCAGATTTTCGGTAACAAAGAATGAAAGCAGAGCTGCTTAATTTATTTCTGATTTGCAAAGAAACAAAACAATAAATATTATTTTTAAAGATCGTTTTTCTGTTTTCGAGTCAGCCCATTTACCTGTTAATCTCACAACTTTGCATAAACCAACATTTTCAGAAATGGTGGCTTTAGGAAAAACAATCCTCTAAGAAAGGACACGATTAAGTCAGTCACATTTTGCGCAGGTTATTCATTGTATTTCAAAAAATGTGGTTCATTTCACCTGGTACAACATTGTCTATCAAAAACTGCATTTAACCACTATTGAAATCCAAAGCAGAAAACGGCTTAGTTAACAATGCATACCCACTGACTTAAGTGTCGAGTTAGTACATTAAAGTTAGAAGCTTTTTCCATCCCCGCTTCAAGTGAAAGACTTCACCCTCTCCCTTTACCAGCAACTCATTGACATCCTGAAGTCAAAAGAGTATCATATCCTTCCGAATTCCATTTCCCCCGATCTGAGTCATAAATCAATCATCCTCCGACACGACATTGATGCCCAACCTTCTAAAGCCTTATCTATGGCAATCCTCGAAAACAGGACAGGCATCCGATCTTCTTTTTTTTTTAAAACACGGCCGGAGGCCTTTATTCCCTCCATCGTTCAGCAAATTGCATCACTTGGTCATGAAATAGGTTATCACTACGAAGATCTTGTCAGAAACCATGGAAATCATGCAAATGCCATTTCAGATTTTGAGCGTAACCTGGATGCCTTGCGCAAGGTTTTTCCGGTAACAACCATTTGCGCCGATGGCAACCCGTTGAGCAGGTACAACAACCTGTGGCTTTGGGAAAAATATGATTATAAACGGTTTGGGATCACATGCGAAATGTACCTGGATATTGATTACAACGAATATGCCTATTTCACCGATACCGGGAGATGCTGGAACGGCGACAAATATAATGTATGGGACCATGTTAAAACCAGTAAACAGTGGCCCCGCTACCGTACAACGGCAGATATCATCAAATCCATTGAAAACGATACTTTCCCCACAAAGGCAGCCATCAATATTCACCCTCAGCGCTGGAATGACAACCCATGGGCATGGACAAAGGAACTCCTGTTACAAAACATGAAAAACGTAGTAAAGCAAGGATTATTAGCAATCAAATATGGCAATCCGACACGTCGAGTATAAACTCCAATTTGAATATTCAAGGATTATAAAAGCCCAACTTGATGTACATCGTCCATGGTCAATGTTTAACAATTGATCCCCAGGTAAAACCAAACTACCCAAACCCTATGTTCGCGACCTCATCCACCGGTGTGATGCCGCGATACTGTTATCCGCCCACGAAGGCAGCCCCATCTCGGTCAAAGAGATCCTCGCCTGCGGAAAACCCGTCATCATGAATGATGTCGGTGATTTAGAAGAGTACATTATCCCGGGGAAGAACGGCTATATTGTGAATGCCGAGAACAGACACGTAGGGACATGCCATGGCCTACGATGAATCCCTTATCAACACCGAAATCGTAAAACTCATTCTTAATTGCAAACCGGACTGATAAGCACCGTTTATACTTTCCCATCCAGCCAATCGAGTAAAAGGAACGCAACAGCCAATAACAAAAGTTCCTATATTGTCAACCTAACCCGCATACGAGGTTACAATTCTATAAACTACAGACAAGGTTTAAAAATTCTTGAAATTCGAACTCCAAGAGAAATTTTAGAAACATGAAAACAAAAACGAAAGATAAAACAACGGTCATGCAGCAATTACGAGACATCCGCGAAAAAATTAGCGAAGAGATTAAAGACATGAAGATTGAACAATTGAACGAATATTTTAAAAATCAAAAAACACTGCATCCTGCAGCATATTGGCGGTAAAATATCCGAGAACGTAATACCCTTCGCCCCTTCTCCGATATTTACAGATCTTGATTTTGAAACTTAACTTAACCCATCCCACGCCCATCCTCCCCCTCGCCATGTGGAGAGAGGGTCAGGGGGGTGAGGTAAAAAAATATGCGCGACTTCACCTTTACAACATACCAATTACTCCTCCAGGCCTTCCTCCAAAAGGCCTTTTCTTTTACCCCCCTCTAGGGCTTCACCGGCGATCCCGGTAAAAAAGTCATCCTCCGCCATGACGTTGACCGGTTGCCAGGCAATTCGCTCACAACCGCACGCATGGAGCAGGCCGATGGGATCAGGGGAAGTTACTATTTCCGTGTCGTTCCCGAAAGTTATGATGAAACCATCATCCGGGAAATAGCGTTGCTCGGCCATGAAATCGGCTACCATTATGAAGACCTGACCCTGGCCGGCGGTGATGTGCTGGACGGATAACAAATTCCTCTGGACCAAAGAGTTCATCGCCCAAAACCTGAAGAACCAAATAAAACGAGTGCTGGTCTCCAACTTAACACTTAATCACTTAACACTTAACACTTATTGATAATCAAATCTCAAATCTCAGATTTGAAATTTCAGATTTGAGATTTGCGTAACGGCGACCTCATCAACCCCCAAATCGTAAAACTCATCCTCGATTGCAAACAGGCCTAATGATCTCGGGCCAGTGTCCAAACAACGCCTGATCAAAAAGAAATATTTGTTTTGCAGTTTGATTTAAATTACATTTGTTGTTAAATGACCTTATAAATGAAAGGATTAAACTATTTATCTGTTTTAGTGGAAAAACTTAAAACCACTGATCCTGAAAAAATAATCCTTTTTGGTTCCTATGCCTATGGTGAACCAGCTTTGGATAGCGATTTAGACATTTTGGTGGTGACAGGAGACAATTTCATTCCCTCCAGTTTTTCCGAAAAGAGTAAAATTTACCTGAATATATCACAATCAATTTCAGAAATTAAAAAAGAGTTCCCTGTAGATTTAATTGTGCATACCAAAGCAATGCATCAACGGTTTATTGAAATTAACAGCTTGTTTGCCAGAGAGATTTTATCAAAAGGGATGGTTCTATATGAAAAAAACAACTGAAGATTGGCTGGAAAGTGCTGAAGGTGATCTTCGTTTGATCCAAATGATAATACATCAGGAAGACCTGACACATCTATCAGCTTTTCATGCTCAGCAGTCGATTGAAAAATCATTCAAAGCTCTAATCGAAGAAAATGATTTGGGTTTTATCAAAACACATTCACTGGAAACGCTTTTCGGTAAAGTCAGAAAATTTATTCTTATGGAAATGAACCTGGATCTGTTAACCCTTCTTGATCAATTGTACATTGATGCAAGATATCCTGGTGAATTGGGTTTGCTCCCAAATGGTAAACCTACTGCGGAAGAAGCAAAAGAATTTTATTCGCTTGCAGTTCAATTGCATGAAGCAGTAAAATCAACCTGCCGGTAACATATTATGCTGGCGTTTATTTCAGGCCTTTCAAAGGAAACACTTGTTTTTCGCGTGAAAAAGCTATCTAATAATATCCCTGTGTAGACGACATCTGAGTATACTTTAAACTTAACTGCTTAAAACTTCTTCCCCTGCCCGACTTCACCCTCCCCTCCCTCCCAGCCCTGGACCGACAACAAATTCCTCTGGACAAAAGAGTTCATCGCCCAAAACCTGAAGAACCAAATAAAACGAGTGCTGGTCTCCAACTTAACACTTAATCACTTAACACTTAACACTTATTGATAATCAAATCTCAAATCTCAGATTTGAAATTTCAGATTTGAGATTTGC
>JAPLDG010000178.1:0-582 GCA_026391845.1 Bacteroidota bacterium
ATTTGCATCAGTGAACCTTTGCGTAAAAGTGATATGTCGCTTAATACTCTTGGAAGAAAAATCGAGGAAAAATGGGCGCTGAAACTCTTTTCAACCTATGCTTCAACAGAAATGGGGACAACCTTTACCGAATGTGAGCAGGGCATTGGCGGGCACCATCACCCGGAACTGATCATCGTTGAGTTTCTGGATGATCATAATCTGCCCGTCAGGGAAGGAGAACTCGGAGAGGTAACGGTCACCACACTTGGCGTTGAGGGTATGCCGCTGCTGCGGTTTAAAACTGGTGATGTTTGCCACCATTTTATGGCTCCTTGCAGTTGCGGACGAACCACCCTGAGACTTGGGCCGGTTGTCGGCAGAAAGAACCAGATGATTAAATATAAGGGAACATCCCTCTTCCCTCCTGCGCTGTATGATATTCTTGACAACATTGATTATGTGTCGGATTACATTGTTGAAGTCTATACCAACCAGATCGGTACCGATGAAATTCTCATACACCTGAGCGGAAAAGGGATCGGAGAAGAGAAAGAAAAAGACATTAAAGATCATTTCAGGGCAAAACTCCGTGTAGATCCC
>JAPLDG010000178.1:605-6053 GCA_026391845.1 Bacteroidota bacterium
CCGTGTAGCTCCCCTGATAACCTTTGCATCGGAAAGCGCCATCCAGAAAATGCAGTTTCCTGAGACCAGCCGGAAACCCGTAAAGTTTATTGACAACAGGGAGAAAAATTGAAATCTTTCCTTTCAGGCTCCTGCCCATAAAAATACATCTGTCAGACAAAACAGCGCTATTTTTTATCATGCTTTGTTGTTTATCCAAAATATTATTTTAATTTTGTCTAAATAATATTTAAAACAGGACTAATTCCCATAAAAATTCACCTATAATCACATTTGAAACATGAAATATACGATCACTTTAATTGCTATTATTTTTCTGTCATTCTGTCATTTAACATCTGCTTTTTCTCAAAAAATGATGCTTGAAAAAGATTACGAGATATCCAGGAAGGCTAAAAAAGGCTATCTGGGAAATGTGGAAGAAATGGAAAACGGTAATTTCGATATGACCTTCATTCTTCCCTCCTCGCAACGAAAGATCAAATCTGAAATTTACCATTTTGACAAAGAAGCTACCCTGTTAAATATCGAAAAAGATGAGATAGAAATTGAAGTGGCACGAAAGAAATGGAGATGGTTCAACTACAAAGGAGACTATTTCCTGGCCAATAATATCTCTGCATCCGCAAACTATGCCGCCGATTTGGTTTTCAGAAAAAAGAGAATCACGGCGAAATATAATTGGTGGACCGGCCAGTACGAACGAAGAGTGAAAATGCTGGAGAAAGTCAAGCCAAAAAACGAAAGTGGAAAAAAATACAAATTTTTCGGAGGCGTTTATGAAGTTGAGCGGGACAGTAGTATTCTGGTTATGGCAGTCAATGCCGACGACCCCAAAGACAAATTATATGGGAGCTATGATCTGTTAAAAAGTGATAATGAACTGAATATTAAAGTCCTTGAGAAAATTGAATTTCCCTGCTCCATGACCTGCGTTTTTTCAGAGCCCCTGAAAGACGATTTGAGCGAATCCATTGATAACGATGATATGCCCAGAGATTGGATCTTGATTTATGCGCCAACTGATGTGGTTCGAAAAAACACAGCTCCGGATCCTCATGCATTTGAATACCTGAGAATTACCCCCGAAGGAAAAATTGCGGAACGCGTCAAATTTACAGCTCCTACCGTGGGATGGCGGATCATTGATGCCTATGCAAAAGAAAATGGCGTTTTGATTTACGGCATGGGCAGCGGGAAAGACAGTAAATTCATCAATCAGATTTTTAAATCAGGGTGCGTCGCAACAACCAGCAATGATGCATCTGACCAGGCTCAGGCAAACACTTCGTCGGGAGGGGCTTTTGGTGGTTTTGCAAAACTTGGAGGCTCCTTGTCCGGTAAGGATGAAGTTGGTATTACACAAGAGAAAGTCGATGAAGGATTGGACCTGCTTACATATAATTCTTTTGTTTTTTGTTTGCTCAAAGATGGAAAAACAGGCAGCAAAATAACTGAAATTGATGAAATAAATGACAAAGCCGCCTGCCCTCCCGATATGAAGAAACCTTTGAAATTCGATGGCAAATTGTTTACCATATCAAATGTTGACTTTTTGAGTGACAAAACCATTGTGTTGAGCATCCAGGACTTTAAGAAGAGTAAATCAGATTACCGGCCATACATTTATAAGGGTATGTACCTGATGCACTTTACACCAAATGGAGAACTGATAAAAAATTACACCGTTGAGATTGATCAGAAGGGTAAAAAAGGATTTTTCAACCATTCTCCCCTTACGTCCGACATGATCCCCACAACAAGTGCCGTATATGAAAACCCTGATAAAACAAAATTAAACTGGATATTGCACATTGTAAAGGCCATCGAAAAAGAGTCGAGTTCAGACTGGAATTCTTTTGGCGGCACAACAACGGTTACAACAACCTATAGCCCTTTGTATTCCATAGAATATGGCAACATCGATGTAAAAACGCAGAAAGCATCGGACTTTAAAACGCTGGGAGAGGATGAAGACAGGAAGTATTTTCTTTATCCTAAGAATTACACCTTGGCAACCAAAGATTATTTGTACTTTTTTAGTGAAACAACAAGGGGAGATAAACTATTGATTTCCAGATTACCGACAGAATAGCGGTCATTGAATTTATACTGAAATGATAAAAGTGAGGCGGCAATTGATGCAGCCTCACTTTTTATTTCATATAAACGGTTTCTCCGGCAATGACTGTAGTCAGCACTTTGACTTCGGGCACTTTTTTTACCGGAACCTGCATGATATCCTGGTCAAGAACCACAAAGTCAGCATCCTTACCTACTTCCAGACTTCCCTTCGAGTGTTCAATGAAGTCGGCCTTTGCCGCCCAGATGGTGATGGAACGCAATGCTTCCTCCCGCGACAATGCATCCCGCATGTTGAACCCACCTTCAGGATATCCATTCAGGTCCTGTCGTGCGACAGCAGCATAAAATGTAAACAAGGGTGAAATATTTTCAATCGGGAAATCTGTACCGTTTGCAATCCAGCCATTCTGGTTCATCAAGCTTTTATAAGCATAAGCACCGTTGATCCGCACCGGTCCCAGGCGCTGCTCCGCCCATTTCATGTCCGATGTGGCATGTGTGGCCTGAACCGATGGGATAATAGAAAATTCACCAAAAAGGTGCATGTCCTCCGGATCGACCACCTGAGCATGTTCGATTCTCCACCGCAAATCATTCCTGCCTCTTAAAACCGAACCATAAATTTTTAAAACCATACAACTGGCTGAATCTCCAATACAATGCGTATTTACCTGATATCCATATTTAAACGCAATCTCACATAATCTTATGATCGAATCATATGGTGTTACTATAATCCCCGATCCGGATGTGGCATCCGAGTATGGTTGTTTTAACTTTGCAGTTCTGCTCCCTAAACTTCCATCCGCGTAAATTTTTATCGATCTCACGGTAAGCTGATTCGTTATAAATGGCCCCTTTTCCACGAATTCACTGATATTCTTTTGGTTAGGAGTCAGCATGACATAGACCTGCATTTTTAATTTCCCGGTTTTCTGCAGAGAGTCAATGAACTTGACCTGATGATATTCAAGGCCGGCATCACTCACCGTGGTAAGCCCAACACCAAAACATTGCTTTTCAGCTTGGTACAACAGACTTAACAACTCCTCTCCTTTTGGAGCGGGAACGGCTTCGCGCATTCGTTCGGCAGCAGTTTCACTTAAAATACCAGTCAGCACGCCATTTTTAACTTCGACTTGTGCTTCTCCAAATTGGTTAACCAGTCCGATCCCTGCCCGCCTTAGCGCCTCCTTATTTGCTAAAACAACATGACCATCTACCCGAATCAACATCACAGGAACATCAGGGTACAGGGCATTCAACTCACTGTTGTCAGGAAAGTTCTTATCCGTCCATAAATTCTGGTCCCAGCCCCTGCCCACCAGCCATTTTCCCTGTTCAAGGTTTCCTGATTGCCTTAACCGTTGAAGAACTTCATCAAATGTTTTGCAATTAAACAAATCAACATATTGTAATCCAAGGGTATAACCCATAAAATGACAATGGGCATCAATAAAACCCGGGTAGGTGAATTTCCCTTTCAAATCAATGACTTCTGAAGCCTGATAGCTTGCTGAAATCGACTTTGCAGTTCCAACAGCCAGGATTTTTCCATGATCAATCGCCATGGCTTCAGCGCGGGAGTTTACCGCGTCAACTGTGTAAATTACTCCATTTGTGACAATTAGATCAACTTTTTCTTTCATTTGAATGTTCCAATTGAATAACCACAGGGTCAGCAATGATGAAAAAAGAATATGACAACTCATTTTAAGGTATTGGTTTAAAGATTGTTCGCCAAAAATAGAAACTATTTTTTATAAGAGTTGATATTTGTTAAAATGATTTACTATTTTTGTAACATACTAAACTAAATATATTAATGAAATATAAATCTATCAATTCTAGATTTATTGTTGTTTTCTCAGTTGTTCTTGTTGCAGCCCTTCTGAGGCTGCTGCCGCATTGGCCAAACTTTACGCCGATTGCAGCCATGGCTCTTTTTGCTGGTACCTATTTCGACAGAAAGCAATTTGCTTTCGCCATTCCGATCGCCGCGATGTTCATCAGCGATCTCGTTATTGGTCTGCATGCCAATATGCCTGCCGTCTATCTGAGTTTTGTCATCACGGTTCTAATTGGTAGCGCGATCCGTAAAAAAGTAACTGTTGGATCCGTTGTTCTGGCCTCATTTTCATCTGCCGTTATCTTTTTCCTGATAACTAATTTTTCCTCATGGGTCGCCAGTCCGTTTTACCCGCAAACTGCAGCAGGCCTTGCTGAATGCTATCTGGCCGGCCTGATGTTTTTTCGCGACACCACCAATGGATTGTCATTCTTCATGAATGATCTTCTCGGAACCACTTTTTTCAGTGCGGCATTCTATGGAGCCTTCTATCTGGTTCAGATGAGGTTTCCGGTTCTGGACAGATCCAGATTCTGATGGAATAACATAGCCCTTTTAAGAAAAGGAAAAAATCTGAGACTCAATTGAATCGTTTTGCACCATTGAATGACCATTCAGTGGTGCTGTATTTTATAGGTACATTTGCAAAGATGACTGATATAATTCGCCTTCTGCCTGATTCTGTAGCAAATCAAATTGCCGCCGGTGAAGTCGTTCAACGACCGGCATCCGCAGTCAAGGAATTATTGGAAAATACCATTGACGCCGGCGCCACCGAAATTAAGCTGATTATTAAAGATTCAGGCAAATTGCTAATCCAGGTGACTGACAATGGTTGTGGAATGTCTGAACGTGATGCCCGACTGTGTTTTGAACGCCACGCAACATCCAAAATACAAAAGGCAGATGATCTGCTTGCAATCAGAACCCTCGGTTTTCGGGGTGAAGCACTCGCATCCATTGCATCCATCGCCCAGGTAGAACTCAAAACAAAGAGACATGAGGATGAGGTCGGGACAGCCGTACTTATTGAAGGAACCGAGTTTAAGGGTCAATCGCCTGTTAATTGCGCAAACGGGACTTCAATATCTGTAAAAAATCTTTTCTTTAACGTACCGGCACGAAGAAATTTTCTGAAATCAAATACGCTGGAATTAAAATACATCATTGAAGCATTTTTTCGGGTTGCATTGGTCAACCCCGGGATTTTATTTACTTTTTATAACCAGGATAAAACACTGTTTCATTTACCGACAGGTAATTTGAAACAACGGATAATCAACTTGTATGGCGCCTATTACACACACCGGCTGATTCCTGTTGAATCACAAACCGCACTGGTCAACATTTCAGGATTTATTGGGAAACCTGAATTCGCAAAAAAAACAAGAGGCGAGCAATACTTCTTTACCAACGGCAGATTCATGAAAAGCCCTTACCTTCATCATGCAGTTGACGGAGCCTTCAAAGAATTAATTCCGGATGATTCTGTTCCCTCCTACTTTATTTTCATG
>JAPLDG010000178.1:6142-13708 GCA_026391845.1 Bacteroidota bacterium
ATAAACTTCCAGGATATTAAAAGCATATATGCAATTCTGCACTCTGCCGTCAAACAGGCCATTGGCAAATTCAGCCTGTCGCCAACGCTCGATTTTGAGACAGAACAAAGCATGAACTTTCCCCCCATACCTGAAAATCAACCTATCCGGCAACCTGTTATCACCATCAATCCGGACTACAACCCTTTTGAAAAAAAGACACAGCCGCAAACCAGTTTTTCCTTTCCCCAAAAACCAGCAGCATCCTTTCAGGGATGGCGCGAGTTGTATCAGACTCAGCCGCCATCGGCAGAAATAATCGAGTTTCCTGTAACAAAAAGTGGTGTTTTCAGTGAATTCTCCGAATCTGGTTCGGATGAGCCCGGTGCATTTATGAAAAAGGGCGTTCAGGTTCAAAATTCCTTTGTTGTTACGAATACGAAATCGGGAATTATCGTCATCGATCAGCAACATGCCCACGAACGGGTCTTGTATGAAAGGTATCTGGAAGAAAACCGGACTGATGTGACTGCAGGACAGCACCAGCTTATCCCCCAAACTTTTTCCCTGAGTCCGGATGATGCGCAGTTTTTTAATGAGTGGAAAAGTTACTTTCACAAACTCGGATTCGAAATTGATGATTTTGGTAAAGGAACCTTTGTCATACACACGATTCCAATGAACCTGGAAACTACTGATATCAAATTATTTATAGAATCAGTGCTTGAATCACTGAAATCTCCCGCACAAGAGCATAAAATGGATCAAAGTCAGCTTCTTGCTAAAACAATGGCCAAAAAACTTTCCATAAAACGAGGAAAAAAATTATTCCAGGAAGAAATCGACGCGTTAATTGAGAATCTTTTTGCCTGCAAGGTTCCGGAAGTTTCACCAGAAGGTAAACCAACCATGCTGGTGCTATCTTATGATGAATTGAATACCAAATTTAAAATTTAACGTTTAATACCCATATGAATCAACAATATAGTCCATCCGGATTCAACCTGCTTCCTCCTGTTGTAAAAAATTTGCTGATTATCAACGGATTATTTTACCTGGCCACCGTTTCATTTGAAACTGCATTTGGGATAGATCTGGTAAACCTGCTTGGTCTCCATTATTTTCAATCAGAATTATTCCAGCCCTACCAATTTGTTTCCTATATGTTTATACATGGAAGCATTTCACATGTCGTTATGAACATGTTTGCTCTTTGGATGTTTGGGTATCTGCTCGAAAATGTGTGGGGTTCAAAACGGTTTTTAACCTATTACATGGTGACCGGGATTGGTGCCGCGGTTGTTCAAACCCTCGTGCACTGGATCGATATATCAATGGTTCAGACTGCGGCAAACTCTTATGCTGCAAATCCGACACTTGACAGTTTCATCGCCTTTATCCGACATCATTACCCAAGATATTATGAATCTGAAGGTACACTTAAAAACTTTATCAATGAATGGTCATCGGCGAAAAACAGTCCCGGTTATTCCAGTCAGTCCCTGGAATATATCAACCAACTGATGAAATTGCAAATTGATGTTCCGACAGTTGGAGCTTCCGGGGCAGTTTTCGGGATATTGCTGGCATTCGGCATGATGTTTCCAAACATGCTGGTATATGTCTATTTTCTTTTCCCGATCAAGGCCAAATGGATTGTTATATTGTATGGCGCACTTGAGTTATTCTCGGGCATTTCCAATAATCCAAGTGATAATGTTGCTCATTTTGCACATTTGGGTGGCATGATTTTCGGGTTCTTTTTAATCATATACTGGAAAAGAAAAACAGGCTCTTATTCATGATGAATTATAACCAAAACCCATATCAAAATCCCCTGGAGGAAATCAAACGGTTTTTCAGACAAGGCTCTGTATTGTCCGTTTTGATTCTGATCAATGTCTCTATCTGGGTTTTAGTCCAGGCCATCAAGGTGATTTTTTTCTTTTATAATAGTCCTGATGGCGAAGCTGTTAATACGCGTTTAATGCAAACGCTTGCGATACCTGCTTCCATACCCGGATTGTTTGCAAAACCATGGACAGTTTTCACATATATGTTTCTGCATTTTGATATCTGGCATATCCTGTTCAATATGCTTTGGCTTTTCTGGTTCGGGAAAATCTTTCTCGAGTTCCTCCCTTCCCGACAATTGGTATTGATCTATATTTTTGGAGGAATCGGAGGAGGCCTGTTCTATGTAGCTGCTTTTAACCTCTTTCCCGTTTTTAGCCCGATAGCGCCGGTTTCTTTTGCCCTGGGTGCTTCTGCTTCAGTCATGGCCATCGTGACCTCCATTGCCATATACGTTCCGAATTACACCATTCAACTTTTTCTTTTTGGAAGACTGAAGATCATCTATCTGGCTGCCATCCTCTTTGTATTTGACTTTTTCATGATTCCATCCGGAAATGCCGGTGGACACATTGCCCATATCGGGGGTGCACTTTTCGGTGGATTGTATATTCTGCTATACCGGTTCTCAAAAACATCATCACAACCGGGGAACCTTTCTGATTTTTTCTGGAATTTCATTCATAAATTCCGGAAAAAGGCTCAAACCGGTCCTTCAGCAGGAATAAATTATGGAAGACCTGTTACCGATGAACAGTTCAATCTTAAAAAGAGGCAAACACAGAATAAAGTCGATGAGATACTTGACAAAATTTCAAAAGGGGGCTATGACTGCCTGACCAGGGAGGAAAAAGAGTTTCTGTTTAAAACTTCAAATAAACGCTGATATCTTATAAAGGTTTGACGATGAAAAAACGATCAATCCTGAAAACAATGCTGTATTTCCTGAATTTGTGCGCTGTAAGTTGCTTGCTTGCGTCATACATGTCAGAATTTATCAGTCCTGACAAGTTCTGGGTCCTTGCATTCTTCGGACTTGCCTATCCGGTCTTCCTGATTATCAATATTATATTTGTTATTTTCTGGCTTATCACCTGGAATCGGTTTATTTTTGTTTCATTGATCGCCATCCTTGCCGGTTTCAACAGCCTTCAGGCGATCTATCCCGTCAGATTTTCCAAACAAGAATCAACATCATACTCGAAGGTCAGGATTGTCAGTTATAACGTTCATTCATTATATGGAAATGAAAAGCCTGACAGTAAGCAGGAAACAAAAAGCAAGGTTACAGAATTTCTCGCCAGGCAAAATGCAGACATCATTTGTGTGCAGGAATTTTTTGCGACAGGAGAAGATTATTCTCAAACGCTGTCAAAGTTCGCCAAGTCCATTCATCTTGGTTATTATTCGTTTAAAAATTACCGGGAATTAGGCAATAAGCGTAAAATCAATGCAATTGCAACATTTTCACGTTTTCCCATAGTGAATTCCGGATGCTTCAGGCTGCCTGGCCGCAGTCATTACGCAATCTTCAGCGATGTTATCATGGGCAGAGATACCGTGCGGGTATATAACCTTCACCTTGAATCGATCCGGTTTGGAAGCGCTGATTATTCTTTTTATTCAAATCTGACCGAACCAGATGTTGAAGAACCGTCACTGATTAAAGAAGGGTCAAAACGCATGCTTTGGAAATTGAGAAGAGCTTTTATTCTCCGGTCGAAACAAGTACTAGTGCTGAAGGAACACCTTGCGTCTTGTACTTATCCGGTGATATTATCGGGTGATTTCAACGATACTCCGACATCCTTTACCTATCATCAGTTGACCGGAAAGCTGACCGATTCATTTATTGAGAGCGGCCATGGCCTGTTTATGAGTACCTATGCCGGGAAATTTCCCTCATTCAGGATTGATTATATTCTTCATTCTGACAAATTTAGATCAATTTCTTATCATACGTCTGAAGTGGATTTATCAGACCATTTCCCAATCACAACAACACTTGTTAAAATACCATAAAATTTTGAACCATTGGAATTTAAACTAACTTCTGAATTTAAACCCACCGGAGATCAGCCTGAGGCCATCAAACAGCTTGTCGAGGGCACACTCCGGGGTGATCCCGGACAGGTATTGCTCGGCGTGACGGGTTCAGGAAAAACTTTCACCATTGCCAATGTGGTGCAGCAGGTACAAAAACCAACTTTGGTCCTGAGCCACAACAAAACACTGGCCGCACAATTATATGGTGAATTCAAGCAATTCTTTCCGGAAAATGCGGTTGAGTTTTTCGTTTCCTATTATGATTACTATCAGCCTGAAGCCTTTATCCCGGTAACCAACACCTATATTGAAAAAGATCTTTCCATCAATGAAGAGATTGAGAAATTGAGGTTGAGCGCCTCCTCAGCGCTTTTATCCGGGAGACGGGATATCATTGTCGTTTCCTCGGTTTCCTGTATATATGGAATAGGGAATCCCGATGATTTCAGCGAAAATGTGATCAGGCTTCAGACAGGGGAAATGATTGGCCGTAAAAAGCTTCTTAACACGCTCGTAAACAGTCTATACTCACGAACCGAAGGAGAATTTACACGGGGCAAATTTCGGGTAAAGGGCGATGCCATTGATGTTTTTCCTGCCTACCTTGATATTGCCTACCGGGTTATTTTTTTAGGGAACGAGATAGAAAGCATGGAGTCATTTGATCCATTGACCGGGCGAATGATTGAGAAAATGGACTTAATGACCCTGTATCCTGCAAATCTGTTTGTGACTTCACAGGATAAGATGCGTGAAGCGCTTGTTGAAATCCAGGATGACCTCATCAGGCAATGCGCTTATTTCAGAGAGAATGGAAAAGAACTTGAAGCCAAACGGCTGGAAGACCGGGTCAGTTACGACATCGAAATGATGCGTGAGCTTGGCTATTGTTCAGGGATTGAGAACTATTCAAGATATTTTGATGGCAGAACCTCAGGTTCAAGACCATTTTGCCTGCTTGATTTCTTCCCGGATGATTTTTTAATGGTCATTGATGAAAGTCATGTCAGCATTCCTCAGATCAGAGCCATGTTCGGAGGTGACCGATCCCGAAAGCAAACGCTTGTAGAATATGGATTCAGACTGCCATCTGCCATGGATAACAGGCCTCTGAAGTTTGAAGAATTTGAATCAATCGTTACTCAAACCATCTATGTCAGTGCAACGCCTGCTGATTTTGAGCTGCAACAATGCGAAGGCATTGTGGTTGAACAGGTAATCCGTCCTACCGGCTTGCTCGATCCATATGTTGAAGTAAGGCCGAGTTTAAGGCAAATCGATGACCTTCTTGACGAGATCAACCAGCGTATCATCAAGCATGAACGCACCCTGGTGACCACCCTGACCAAACGAATGGCAGAAGAACTTACCAATTATTTTACAAAAATTGACATCCGGTGCAGGTATATCCATGCTGATGTTGACACCCTGGAACGGGTTGAAATCCTCAGGGATTTAAGACTTGGCGTGTTTGATGTGTTGGTTGGTGTCAATCTTCTGCGTGAAGGACTGGATCTGCCGGAAGTCTCCCTTGTTGCCATCCTGGATGCAGATAAGGAGGGATTTCTCCGATCTGAACGCTCCCTTACCCAAACGGCGGGACGCGCTGCAAGAAATATCAACAGCAAAGTGATCATGTATGCGGACAAAATTACAGAATCGATGAAAAGGATGATGGCGGAAACCAACCGCCGCCGCGAAAAACAGATTGCCTACAACACTAAAAACAACATCACTCCCACCCAGATCGTTAAAAGTACACGGGA
This sequence comes from Bacteroidota bacterium, assembly GCA_026391845.1. Lineage (GTDB taxonomy): Bacteria > Bacteroidota > Bacteroidia > Bacteroidales > FEN-979 > CAIVAT01. The sequence goes on from JAPLDG010000178.1 coordinate 11,788, forward strand.
CATTATGGGACAAACCGCTGTTGCTGACGGGAATAAGCCACAGCCTGTTCCCTATTACGAGACTGAAAATACAGATGTGGCAGCGGATCCCCTGATCCAATATCTCTCAAAAGAAAAGCTGCAGAAACTGGTCACCCGTACCAGGAAGTCAATGGAGGCAGCTGTGAAAAGCCTTGATTTTATGGAAGCTGCGCGGCTCAGGGATGAATTGAAAGCGATTCAGGATTTGATTGAAAAAAACAATTGATCCTATTCTCCGGCATCTAATTGAGACAGGAATCACACCAATAAAAAAAGGCTGATCACAACCGCAATCAGCCATTTTTTTATTTAATTGGAAATTTATTTCACTTCCATCAGTTCGACATCAAAAACGAGGGTTGAAAACGGTGGGATCTGCCCCATATCACGTTCTCCGTAAGCAATGCTTGACGGAATGACCAGCATGGCTTTTCCACCAACATTCATCATCGCAATTCCTTCATCCCAACCTTTTATGACCTGACCCTGACCCAGGACAAATTCAAATGGCTCTTTGCGGTCGCGCGATGAGTCAAATTTAGTTCCATTCAACAGGGTGCCTGTATAGTGCACTTTAACTTTTTTCCCTGAAGCAGCTTTGGCACCGGTTCCTTTTACTTTCTCCACATAAATGAGGCCGCTGGCAGTAGGTTTTGCCGTGATTTTACGATCAGCTAAATACTTTTTCATGAGATCCCCTTCTGATTTTTTATTGGTTTCAACTTTTAGTCCATCCTTCTTTTTCTGCTCGGCCACCTGTTTATCGTGGTCGGCTTTGGATTGAACATCAACAATTTCAAGATTGTAGATAACTGTAGCATAAGGCGGTACCATTGCACCACGACCAGATTCTCCAAAAGCAATTTTCGAAGGTACAATCAAAGTAGCTTTACCACCTTTGAGCATTTTTGAAACTCCTTCTTCAAATCCAGGTGTGTCAAAACGCTGTCCATATTCAAATTCCATGGGTTCGCCACGCTCTTGTGTTGAAAAAACCTGTTTCCCGTCAACAAGAGATACGCTGAAATTAGCTTTCACCCAAACACCTGTATCAATCTTCATGCCTTTGCCCGCCAAGGTTTCAATATAGTATAAACCTGATACCGTAGGGGCAACTGTGACTTTCTGATCTTCAAGGTATTTCTTCAACGCATCAGCCTCTTTCATCATCATCGATGCAGGAGAATCAATTGAGAGCATGGTAATATAAAAGTGAACTACACTGTTGCTGTCAATAAACTGTGGGCGCTGTGGCTGGCGGAAAGTTTTGGTAAAAAGGGAGTCTGCATTGATGATGAAATCGGCGCTGTCGCCCGGGGATAACATGCGAATTCCTTCATATATGTCACCTTTGAATTCAGATGCAGGCAATTGAAACCTGACAGGTGCTCCCATGGCTGATTTGCTGTTGAACAATGTTGAATCTTTATATTTATAACTCATATTCAACGAAACCCAATCGCCCATTTTTGCTTTTACGGTGTCTTTACTGACTTTATATAACTTATAATACAAGCCCGTTGCTGTTTTATCATAACCAGGATACTTTGAGGAACAAGCCAACATGGTCAAAGCAACCAACATTACGATGACCAATGGATTTACAATCATTTTTTTCATACTTTGCATTTTATAAAATTTGGTTAATAATTATTGAACTGATGTATTTTACTATGGTAAATATTCACTGGCTACAGGTACTTCCAATCATCTGGTCACTCAACTTTCGGTTGGAAATATTTGGCTTTATTTGACCGGCAAAGATACTAAACTCCTGTTTACGTTTATCAAAGGAATCATTGATTTTTCAACATAGAAACAATTCATTTTTCCGATTGCTGAATTGAACACAATTCCACGTCAAAAACAAGCGCTGCCCTGGACGGAATGGCTGCCATAT
>JAPLDG010000212.1:0-2648 GCA_026391845.1 Bacteroidota bacterium
ATAGTTGAGGAAGAGGCTGATGAAACACTTTATTGGCTTGGATTGATTCAACGGTCAGGAAAAATAAATCCTGAGAAATTACGGGACCTGGTGAATGAAGCAACCGAATTGCTGGCAATATTTGTAGCGAGCATTAAAACGGCTAAGCTGGATATTGGGGGGAAAGTACAAAGAACAAAGGACAAAGAACAAACGAAAGTGGGAAGGACAAAGTTCGAAGGACGAACAACAGCCGGCTAATCCCAGCCTTTGTACTTTGTCATTCGTACTTCGTCATTCGTACCTATAACTTCGCGTTGTACCGCACTAAATGTCAGAAGTCAGGAAGGAAACCGGAACAAGTACGCCGAATAGTTTTCCTGAATACTTCATATTAAAGCCGGCTCCGTTATCTTTTATGAAAAAGTAATCTCGCGGTCGCTTGATAATTTCTGTTGAAGATTTCATCGCATAATTGAATGAGGTTGCTTTCATCATGAATTTCAAACGCCAGCGCGTTGTGCGTGTTTCGTTTGTTCAGGCGGGTACCATAATAAGCCACGAAAAGGTCGTGAAGAAGTTGTTCGCGGGTGTGGGCTGAGAATAGGTCCATGTTTTTTGACCCAACCAATCCCCTCCCGAATTGCCGGGAGAGGATACGGGGAGGATATTCCTTCATCGGTCCTCCTGCAACACTTTGTCCGCCAAGATAGGTTGTAAGAATGGTCCATTCCGCATCAGTCGGCAAATGCCATCCGGCAGGGCATATCCCCTGTACATTCCCTGTTGGAACAGGGTTCCAGGAGATGGTATTGGTTGCTCCGCTACTGATCCGCAGCTTTTACCGTCGCTGTTGCTCACCCAGGAGGTACCATTGAACCAGCAAAGGGCTTTTATTGTAATGTTATATATAGATAATCGCTTTTATAGTAGAGTAGCCCGGAAATACATTTCCTACTTCCCAGTGCTAAGTTCGCCCCTCTGGTTTTTCGTTTTTCCGCAGGGAATAACCAATTCAAAGAATGCAAAATGGCTAAGATTTACATCAACTACTTAATTCTAAATGATTAAGCGGAATCATACCAGCGATAAATCTGGTCCTGACTTCTGACATTTAGTGCGGTACAACTCGAAGGAATAGGTACGCATGACGAAGTACAATGGCTGGGATTAGCCGGCTGTTGTTCGTCCTTCGAACTTTGTCCTTCCCACTTTCGCTTGAACTTAAAATAGGCGTTAGTGCGGTAAAAGTCACAATTGTGAATCTTATGTCATTCAAATACAATTGCTTGGAAAATATCAACATACCACAATTAGGTAGCGTCAGAAGTCAGGACTCCCGATTTCAACGGTTGCTTCCTGCTGTTTCATGGATATTTATTTGCATTTAAAAGGATTTTATTATAACTTTACCTTGTTTTAAGGGATAACCCATGCCCAGATTCCCTAAATCCAAAACGACCGATATGAGCCAGGCCTCCTGCAAGGTGCCCTGGCTGCCTCCTTAAACCGTTCATACCGAATTCTCACGGTTGATCCTGAATTTGTAACAGTTAGTCGCCCGTTTCGAAGCTGTAATGGAACTTTTGCCGCATATGAATTATGGAAATCATTCAACATTTCTGACTTCCCGATGCTAAGTTCGCCCCTCTGGTTTTTCCGCAGGGAATAACCAATTCTAAGAATGCAAAATGACTAAGATTTACAACGACTACTTAATTCTAAATGAAAACAAAATGAAACCAAAAAAAAGTATTTGGATCTTTCAGTTGGCAATGGGTTTTATGTTATTTTTTAACAACGGTTGCAGCAAGGATGACAGCCCCACTCCGATCAGCAGCAAAGTGCCTACAACAGTTGACAGGACTATTATTCCCGCGACTGTCAGTGCACTTCCAGTGTTGTATCCTTATCAGATTAGTAAATTTCCCGATTTTGCTGGTTACGGGCAATGGAGTTATGGGCCGGGGATTCCTTACCAAAAACGAGTGGATCTAATGCCTGCAGGATATACCGGTGCATCGGTTACCCATTCGGCCAGACTTTTAAATTTCTTTACCATTACCGATATCCACATTACCGATGAACAGACACCTGCATCGGCTATTTATTTCGGTTACAAGGGTAATCTTATCGGGGCTTATTCTGCAACATGTATGCTGACAACCCGCGTTCTTGATGCGGCTGTGAGGACAGTCAACCTCATTCACAAGGAAAAAGCATTTGATTTCGGACTCTCTTTGGGTGATGCCTGCAACAATACACAGTATAACGAATTAAGGTGGTATATCGATATTCTTGATGGCAAATGGATCGATCCCGATTCAGGTATTAAAGATGATCCAATTCCAGAACCTAACAATGATTACCAGGACCCATTCCAGGCTCAGGGGCTTGACAATTCAATTCCATGGTACCAGACATTGGGCAACCACGATCATTTCTGGACAGGCCTGCTCAATCCAAACGACCATGCAAGAGCGGTCTATGTCGGTGACGAAATCCTCGACCTGTGCGATATCTATAATTACGTGATTAGTTCTCAACCCTTTGACATTCCAGGTATTTACATGGGTTCAATAGACGGCACCACCCCTACCGGCGACATTATAGGAGTAGGACCGGAAGACAGCATACCAGCCCATCCCAAGGTACGTGCAGCCGATGCA
>JAPLDG010000212.1:2695-4513 GCA_026391845.1 Bacteroidota bacterium
CGCCGCTCCCTTACCCCGACAGAGTGGATGAGTGAATTTTTCAATACTACCTCGCAACCGGCCGGACATGGATTCAGCCAGGGCAATGCAACAAGCGGCTTCGCCTGCTATTCATTTGAACCAAAGGCGAATTTACCAATCAAGGTCATTGTGCTCGATGATACTTAGAGTAATGAGGATGTAAACTATGAATTCTATGGACATGGTGAACTTTCCCCCGAACGCTGGAGTTGGCTGCAAAGTGAACTCAGGTCAGGCCAGGCCGAAGGCAAACTCATGATCATTTCAGCGCACATCCCCATCGGCTTCGTGCCCGTAGGAGGAGATGCAGGCTGGTATGGACCACCCCAAACGGGCAACAGCAGCAGGAGGTGATTGATACCCTTAATTCCTATCCGAATCTTCTCATGTGGCTCTCGGGGCATCTTCATCTGAACGCTGTCACCCCGATGCCATCACCGGACCCGACCCGTCCGGAAAGGGGTTTCTGGGAGGTCCAGACCTCATCCTTAAGAGATTTCACCCAACAGTTCCGCATGTTTGATATCCAGCGTAACAGCGACAACACGATTTCTATATTCACAACCGATGTTGACCCGATCATGGAACTTGGTTCCCTGCCGGCTTTATCGCGTTATTATGCTGTAGCTAACTTCCAGATTACGACACTCCAGCAGGGAGAAATAGTTTATCCTCCTTCCGGCGTTTATAATGCAGAACTTGTTAAATACCTTACGCCGGAAATGCAGGCTAAAATACAGAACTACGGGACACCGATTAACAAGTAGTTCTTTCAAAATCAGGAAGCTTTATCGTGTTAAAAAACAGCCCTGCTTTTTCCAACTAGTTCAATGTGATCGTCAGGCTTGTTCCCCACACCAGCGGCGAGGCTGCACCAGCCGTATTCCAAAGGCATTCCCTCACGGTAAGTCTTTTGGAAGTTCCATCGATGCCAATGACCAGGTCGGTTTCTTGCAAACATTTCCAATGTTTGAAAATTTCTTTTTTTCATGCCAAAAGATTTTTATTCTAACTTTACCTTGATTTAAGGGTTAGCCCATGCCCAGATTCCCGACATCCAAAAAGACCAATATGAGCCATGTTTGCTGCCTGGCACTATGCCTGAAATATCTTTCACCTTATATTCCATGCCTGCATAAAAGAACCGTTGTTAAATTCACTAGTAGTCCTGCTATTCCTCCTGATCATCTAATTATACAAAATCCAACATGAAAAAACAAATTTTGCTGTTCGCAACAGTTTGCATGGCATCCTTGGGATCTTTTGCCCAGTTCACTTTTGTCGCCGTTTCCGACCTCCACATCTCCGACTTCAACGTCTCCAACAGTGACACTAATGCGCAATATTTCCGTTGTGCCATGAAGGAATTTGGAGCGCTTTTACCAAAACCCGCCTTTGTTATTGCAAGCGGGGATATTTCCGATATAGGCAGCGTGGGACCCGTTGGCATGTATCCAACACTGACAAAATATTTGTTTCCGCCAACACTCACTACCCCGGGCATTGGTGATTATTTTATTGATTCCGCTCAAACAATTCCAATCTATTTCACGCCCGGGAACCATGAATACTGGGTGGGATTCGATTCAATCGGAGAGCCTATATCAACTCCTGACCTCCCGTATTATACGAATTATATCACCCTGGATACGGATTATGTTATCACAACCGGTATCGCCGCGATTGTTTTTCTCCGTTCGGGCAGTGACACCCCCTATCCTCCACTTCCCACTCCACCCGATCCTGAAACTATCGAAGGAACCGGGCTCTCCGATGCTCAAATCAGCTGGCTGAGAA
>JAPLDG010000053.1:0-4273 GCA_026391845.1 Bacteroidota bacterium
GAGGGTTCGGCGTTGGTTTTGGAACGCGAAATGGCGGAACAGGATTATTTTGCCGAATTTCCGGGCTTGGATACGTGTGACGAAAGTATTCAAGCTCTTTCCAAGGAGATATTTTTCTGGTGGTTTTGCCAATTCCCAAAAAATGAGTAGGTTTGCAAACAATCTCCCGAAAATTTTACAATTCAATCTATATCTAAACATCACAAAAAAGCGAGGTTAGCATGAAAAAAAATGTAATCATTATTGGTGCTGACGGAAGAGATTTTCACAATTTCAACACGTATTATCGCGATAACGCGAATTTTAACGTGGTGGCCTTCACGGCTGCGCAAATTCCGGACATAGATGGACGAAAATATCCTGCCGCACTGGCCGGTAAACTCTATCCCAAGGGCATTCCCATCTTTGCCGAATCAGAACTGGTTGCCCTGATCAAAAAACACAATGTTGAAATCTGCAACTTTGCCTACAGCGATGTTCCTTACCAGCGGGTGATGAACATCAGTTCCATCGTGAATGCAGCCGGTGCCAATTTCCTGCTTCTCGGGACGAAGCATACCATGATCAAAAGCACCAAACCGGTTATTGCCGTCGGAGCAACCCGCACCGGCTGTGGTAAAAGCCAGACTTCCCGCAGGATTATCGAAATCCTGATGGCCAAAGGACTGAAGGTCGTTGCTGTTCGTCACCCGATGCCATATGGTGACCTGGTTGCCCAGAAAGTTCAGCGTTATGCCACGGTGAAAGACCTTGCCAAACACAAATGCACCATCGAAGAGATGGAAGAGTACGAACCTCATGTTGACCGCGGCAATGTAATTTACGCCGGGGTTGATTATGAAGCCATTCTGCGTGCTGCAGAAAATGATCCTGATGGCTGCGACATCATCCTTTGGGACGGCGGAAACAATGACTTTCCGTTCTACATGCCCGATCTGATGGTTACAGTGGCTGACCCGCATCGTCCGGGCGCTGAGATGAATTACTATCCGGGTGAAGTCAATATCCGTATTGCAGACGTTGTTGTGTTGAACAAAATTGATTCAGCTTATCCTGAAAACATTAAAATTGTCCGTGACAACATCCAGAAAATCAACCCGAAAGCAATCGTTGTTGATGGCGCCTCCCCCATCCGTGTTGACGATGAGTCGATTATTCGCGGTAAAAGGGTACTGGTGATCGAGGATGGTCCGACACTTACCCATGGTGAAATGAAGATCGGCGCCGGCACAGTTGCCGCTCAGAAATATGGCGCTGCCGAGCTGGTTGATCCGCGCCCGTACGTTGTCGGAAAATTGGCTGAAACATTCCGGATCTACCCGAATATCGGACAGTTGCTTCCGGCCATGGGATATGGCGATCAGCAGGTAAAAGATCTCGAAGCCACCATCAACAAGGTCGAATGCGACTCTGTGGTTATTGCCACCCCCATCGACCTCAACCGCCTTGTGAAGATCAAGAAACCAAACACCCGGGTTTATTATGACCTCCAGGAGATCGGGAAACCCGACCTGGAAGATATACTGAAAGGTTTTCTGAAAAAACACAAGATCAAATAGTTGTTCAAATCCCGGTTTTCACCGGGATTTTTTTTATTTTTGTTTAGATGATAATCAACGAAAAACTTACATGATGAAAAATAAAAGCCTCGTCTCCATTAATGATTTTACCAGGGAAGAGCATATCCGGATACTGGAACTTGCCGGAGCATTTGAAAAGCGGCCCAAACAGCGCATTCTGGAAGATTACGTGGTAGCTACCCTCTTTTTCGAGCCTTCGACCCGGACCCGCCTTAGTTTTGAAAGCGCTGCCACCAGGTTGGGGGCCAGGGTGATCGGGTTTTCCGATTCATCCAGCTCCAGTGTGACCAAAGGCGAAACATTGCGCGACACCATCCTGACTGTCAGCAACTACTGTGATATCATCGTCATGCGCCATCCCAAAGAGGGAAGTGCGCGATTTGCCAGCGAAGTGGCCGGTGTTCCGGTGATCAATGCCGGGGATGGCGCCAACCAGCACCCCACCCAAACGCTTCTCGACCTCTATTCGATCCGTAAAACCCAGGGTTCACTTGACAATCTGAATGTTGCCTTTGTAGGCGACCTCAAATACGGGCGCACCGTTCATTCACTGGTACAGGCACTTTGCAACTATAACACCACGTTTCACCTGATTTCACCGCTGGAACTCAAACTCCCCAGTTCTGTCAAGAGCTCCATCAAGGAACGCAACCTTGAATACACTCAATCAACAGATCTCCAAAACATAATTTCATCTGTTGACATTCTCTACATGACCCGGATCCAGAAGGAGCGGTTTTCTGATCCACTGGATTATGAAAAGGTAAAAAATGCCTATGTCCTGCGCAATAACATGCTGGCAGGCGCTAAATCCAACCTTAAAATCCTGCACCCGTTGCCGCGCGTGAATGAAATCACCACCGATGTTGACGATAACCCGATGGCCTATTATTTCACTCAGGCTCTTAACGGAGTTTTCGTTCGTCAGGCATTGCTTGCCTCAATTCTTGGTGTTGTTGAATAACAGAAAATTAACGAAAATCATGGAAAAAGAAATTCTTAGAAAAGAGCTCAAGGTATCGGCCATTGAAAACGGTACGGTTATCGACCATATTCCATCGGATCGTGTATTCCAGGTTATTAAAATTTTAAACCTGACCGAATACCAGAATCAGCTGCTTATCGCCACCAACCTCGACAGCCTGAAAATGGGCAAAAAGGGGATCATCAAGGTGAGCAATAAGTTTTTCAAAAGTGATGAAATTAACAAGATTGCACTGTTTGCTCCAACCGCTACCCTCATCGTCATTCAGAATTTCGAGGTGATCGAAAAGAAAAAGGTTGAGGTTCCGGATACTGCCGAAAACATCGTGAAATGCTTTAATCCAAACTGCATTACAAACAATGAAGAGATCAGCACCAAATTCACGGTGATCGATAAAAATGACCTGAAACTCCGCTGCCATTATTGTGAAAAGATAACGGCCCGAAAAAACATTGCCTTCAGATAATGTTGCACCATATCACCAAGCTGATTGCCGAAGGAGAACACCAGCAGCTTGATTTTAAATTTGAGATTGCTGATGCCCATAAAATTGCCCGCACTCTGGTCGCTTTTGCCAATACAGACGGCGGGCGATTGCTGGTTGGTGTGAAAGACAACGGGGTACTGGCAGGGGTGCGCTCCGAGGAAGAGTATTACATGGTCGAAGCTGCGGCAAAAATGTACTGCAAACCGGCCATTGATTTCAGTGTGAAGGAGTGGAACCTGAATAAAAAAACGATCCTGGAGATCATCATTCATAAAAGTTCGGCCCGTCCCCATTTCGCACAGTCGAAGGAGGGAAACTGGCTTGCTTACCATCGTGTCAAAGACCAGAATTTCCTGGTCAACAGGATTCTCATGAGTGTTTGGAAGCTCGAGAAGGCCCCCAAGGGGGTCTATTTAAAGTTCACCGACCCGGAAAGATTTCTTTTAGACTTCCTTGAAACCAACACCTCAATTACATTGTCTAAATTTATCCGGCTTGCCGGAATTTCACGCAAAAAGGCAGAAAGTATTCTCGTCCGGTTTATGCTGCTGAAAATGCTCCGGATGAATTTTACCGAAAATTTAACATTTTTCACCTTAAATCCTGCCATCAAACTAACAGAGAATGGTTAACTTTGTCGCCACTCAATGAGACAACTATCTGTATTAACGATCCTGTTATTCCTCATCATTCCTGTCTTTTCCCAGGAACTGATGGATGATTCCTTATTAAACAGCGGTCAACGTTTCCTCCAGCCAAAGAAATTTGATTACGGCGTCACCCTTGGTTCCCAGTTTACTTCTGCTTCCGGATACGGATCAGCTTTGCAAACCTATGTCACGCCTCATTTTTCGTACAACCTCAACAAGCGGTTGAGCATCGGAGGGGGAATCAGTGTTATCCCGACAAACTATTTTAAATCAAGATCCTACTTCCAGAATGAACAAGCTCCCGGAAACAATGGCAATTTTACAAGCGGGATGGTCTTTGTTGATGGACAATACATTGTAAATAAACACCTTACGGTATCCGGTTCAGCATATAAACAATTCCCTGTCAGTCAGGATCCGCTGCCCTATAATCCGTTCAACCCTGTTTCATCGCGGGGAGCGCAGGGTGTAAACTTCAATGTTGCATACAAGATCAACGATCATATGTTCATCCAGGCTGGTTTTCGGTATTCTGACGGGACAAACCCATATTATACCGATCCATTCAATC
>JAPLDG010000053.1:4303-4853 GCA_026391845.1 Bacteroidota bacterium
AGTCAGGTTTTGGGATTCCGAGGTGGTGATCAGCCTTTTTCAAAATGGTCTGCAATATACTTCAGCGCTTCACTGATATCCATTGCATTGCTTGAAGGCCCTACCCGGATATAAAATGCCTCATCAAAACCAGGTTGCCTGAGAAATACCGGTCGGTTGCTTTGCCGGCACTGAACGAGACAGATTGTTTTTTCATCCGTTTTCTCCAGGGTTGTGCGGATGTATGGACTTACATCCCTGCCCAGGCAGGTGCGGATCAAGGTCCACAAATGCAACAGAAATTTATCGTCATTCACGAATTTATCACTTTCGATGCCCTCAATGGAGCCATCGTCGCGTACACCAATCAGTAAATTGCCACCGGCGGAATTAAGAAATGCAGCGATGGTTTTCAAACATGCCCGTTCTATGGCCTGGTTTGTTTTACCAGCCCGGATATCCCATCTCAGGGTCGATTTAAACTCGATGGTGTCATTTTCTCCTTCCCGAATGATTAAACCGGTTTGACGTTCCGAAAATGTTCTCTGCTCCAGGCATTCCAGATAATCAT
>JAPLDG010000206.1:0-21277 GCA_026391845.1 Bacteroidota bacterium
GTTTGAGACTCCTTCAAGCGAGCAACCTCGTTTTGCCCCGATACTGCTTCTACCCATAGAGATCATCCGGAAGTCGGCCATGAAAGGTTTTGTCATCCGCAGCCGGGAAGAGGAAACGATCATGAACATTACCCTGCTTGAAATGCTCAGACAGGACTTCAAAATCAACATTCCCGGCCTTGACCCTTTGCCCTGTGACGAAAGCGGTGTCGATGTAAAGCGTATTTTCAACATCATCCGAAAGGTGATTATGCCGCAAAAGGGGTGGGATGTTGAGGAACAAGCGATCCTGGGCACCTTTTCCTTCAGCAAGTTCATCATGTGGAACGACATCCACAACAACGCGGATAAGCTGATTCAAAATAAAATTGTATCCAGTCTGATCTCAGGAAGAGCAAAGTGGGATGTAGAAGCGAATCTATTCACCACTGAAGACCTGGATAAACAATATCATCCATCGGATCTGGTGCTGCCTATAAGCGCCGACTCATCCCAACTAGAGGCCATCTGTGCATCCGGGCAGGATAAGAGTTTTATTTTACATGGTCCTCCGGGTACCGGGAAATCGCAAACAATCACCAATATCATTGCCAACGCATTGTACAATGGCAAAAAGGTATTGTTTGTTGCTGAAAAAATGGCTGCACTTACAGTCGTTCAGCGGCGGCTGGAGGCAATCGGACTGGCTCCGTTCAGCCTGGAGTTGCATTCCAATAAGTCGAAGAAATCTTATCTGCTGGAGCAATTGAAGAGAACCAGTGAAATCGTCTGGACAACTCCGCCGGAGAATTTCAAATCGGAGGCTGAACGCATACACCAGGTTCGAAGCGAGCTGAATGGCTATGTAGAGGCCCTCCATAAAAAATATCATTTCGGATTCTCACTATATGAGGCTTTTTCAGGATATGCCTCCTGTCCCGATTTTGATCAAACGGTTCCATTCGAAAATAGTGTTATCGGCACTTTGTCTCCGGAAAAAGTGACCCTATGGACAGAACTTGCCGAAGAGTTGAAAGCCGCAGGATCCATGATCGGCCATCCGCACAACCATCCACTTAACGCCATCAGATCATTACAATATTCCACACAAATAAAGGGGACTTCAATCGAACTTTTCAGTGAGTATGATGAATCATTAAATGGATTAGGTCAATGGATCAAAACTGCATGCACCATTTTATGTATCAATGAACCTGTTAGCGCCAGAAACCAGGCTGCAATACTAAATGAAATTTGTGCCATCTTGTTTACAGTTTCTGACCTTCCAACCTCACTTGTAGGTCAGAATAATCTTGATGAAAAGGTTCAACAAATCATCCGTATTTCTGAACACGCCATCAACCGCACTAAGATCAAGAAATCTTTGCTTTCAAACTTTCATAAAGATGTGTTAAGTGTTGATGCTGAAACAGCAAGGCGCGAATGGATAGCCGCTCATTCAAAATGGATTATCCCCAGATATTTTGGTCGGCAAAGTGTCATGAAGCCCTTCAAAGCGCTTGCTGTTCCAGGTAAGTTTGATAAAACGAGGATGGGAGGCTGCTTTGATGATATCATTGAATATCAGAAGGAACAAAAATTCATTGAAAGCAATTATGGTTTTTTGTCCTCCGTTCTTGGTTCTGTGTGGCAGGACGGTGATGATATTTGGGAAGAAATTGTACGGGTTTGCAACACGGTTTTGCGACTCAACGAACTGCTTACCGGCATATTTGCTGATCCAATAAAATCCGGAATATGCAGAAAAGCATTATCCGGAAAGCTGACAGATGGTTTCAAATCATTTCTTTACATAAGCAAAAACAGCCTTCAGAGTTACCAAAAAGCTTTAGCCAGATTCCTGGATGTGGAAAAAAGACTGAAGGAACTTCTTGATATAAACTTTGACACACTTGCAACACTGAATGATGATTTTATTGAGAATGCACGAACACATTGCAACGATTGGAAAACCGGGATTGAATCACTGCGCGACTGGGTTGGTTGGAATCAGACAAAAAGCAAGGCGATAAGCAATGGATTATTTCATTTGGTGAACCAATATGAAAAGGGGAATATCGAAAACAAGGATGTTTTGCTATTCTTTCTAAAGAGTCTTTACCTCAGTTGTGCCGACTACATTATTGTACAGGATGAAAATCTTTTGACGTTTAACGGAAAGATGTTTGATGAGAAGATTAGAAGGTTCCGACAATTAAATAAACGATTCGAGCAGTTAACCAAAGATGAATTGTATGCAAAACTTGCTGCCAGGATTCCCTCGTTTACCAGGGAAGCTGCAATGAGTTCTGAAATCGGGATCCTTCAACGGAACATCCGCAACAACGGAAGAGGTGTCAGCATCCGTAAATTATTTGACACGATCCCGACCCTGCTGACCAGGATCTGTCCTTGTATGTTGATGAGTCCCATTTCGGTGGCACAATACATTGATGTGAACAATTTCAAATTCGACCTCATTGTTTTCGACGAGGCATCCCAGATGCCTACCTGTGAAGCTGTTGGCGCCATTGCGAGAGGAAATAACATGATTGTGGTAGGTGATCCTAAACAAATGCCTCCGACCAGTTTCTTTACATCCAACAACATCGATGAGGAAAATCTTGAGAAGGAGGATCTGGAAAGCATCCTGGATGATTGCCTTGCCCTGTCATTGCCATCAAAGCATTTACGCTGGCATTACCGGAGCAAGCATGAAAGCCTGATTACTTTCAGCAACTCTCAGTATTACGAAAACAGCCTGTTGACATTTCCTTCGCCGGACGACCTCACCACCAAAGTCAAATTTGTTTCTGTTGGTGGATATTATGATCGGGGTAAAACCCGGCAGAATAGTTTCGAAGCCAGGGCGGTGGTTGATGAAATCATTCGACGGCTTTCAGACCCCTTCCTTTCGAAAAAAAGTATCGGTGTCGTTACCTTCAGTTCCGTTCAACAAACCCTGGTTGACGATTTGTTAAACGAGGCCTTTATGCTTCGTCCCGACCTGGAACTGATCGCTACCGAAACCCATGAACCGATCTTTATTAAAAACCTGGAGAATGTTCAGGGTGATGAACGCGATGTGATCCTGTTTTCAGTCGGATATGGACCTGATAAAGAGGGGAAAGTCAATCTTAACTTCGGTCCGCTTAACCGGGAGGGTGGATGGCGTCGTTTGAATGTTGCCGTTTCCCGGGCCAGGTATGAAATGAAAGTGTTTTCAACACTCAAAGCTGACCAGATCGACATTACCCGCACTGCAGCCCGGGGAGTAGTGAGTTTAAAAGCATTCCTTGATTTCGCCGAAAAAGGCAAGGGCTCAATGGTTGTGGCCAGTGGTAATGGAAAGCCAAAGAATTCAGGTATTGTTGACTACATTGCTAAAAGGTTAAAAGAGAATGGTTTTAATATCAATACCAATATCGGTTGCTCCGGCTTTAAAATAGATATCGGCATCACAAATCCTATAAAGCCGTCCGAATACATATTGGGCATTCTTTGTGATGGTCAAAGTTATAAAGAATCAAAAACGGCCAAAGACAGGGAGATCGTTCAGTCAGAAGTTCTGAGGTTATTGGGCTGGCAAATACATAAAGTGTGGTCCTGCGATTGGTGGGACAATCCTGAAAAAGTTCTGCAAGAGATCATGCTGGTTATTAAAAGGATTAAACCAATTGACAATACTCCAGGAGTTCCTGAAAATATTAATCCGGCGATAAAAAACAGCCCGTCCAAACAGGATCCGCAACAGGTGATTATTATACCAAAGCCACCCGTCAGCAGGTACAAAAGTGACTATAAATTGTGTGCCTTGAAAACTAGGAATCCGATTCCCCAGCCTGATTTATTCCTTCAGGACTACAATAAGAAATATCTGATTGAGGATATACAGGCAGTTCTCAATGTTGAGGCACCAATCAGCAAGGAATTGCTTTGCAGGAGAGTTCTGGCAGCCTGGTCCATGGTTCGAATCGGTTCCAGGATTGAGGCATGGTTTGACGTCATTTTCGCTCAAATGGACATTAAGCATACAGATAAAGGAACTCGTTTTTTCTGGAAAACAAATCAGCTTCCGGAAAATTACACCCTTTACCGTATTTCGAATAATGATAATGACAAGCGGGAAGCCTCCGATATTCCACCGGAAGAAGTTTCAAATGCCATCAGGGAAATTTTGGAGAACCAGATCAGTCTGAACCGAGATGAACTGGTAAAAGAGGTCGCCCGGATCTTTGGTTTTGGCCGTACCGGAACCTTTGTCGAATCCGCAATGCTTGCAGGTATTGAGAAGGCCGTAAAGCGTGGGTTCGCGAGGTTGGAAGCTGAACGCGTTTACCTTGTTGAATAAGTTTTCGAAATTTAAACAGATCGGTTATGAGATCTTTCATTGCTATTGATTTTGAGACAGCACAACCTACCAGGTATTCACCTTGCGCCATTGGAATGGTGAAAGTTGTAGATGGCGTGATCACACAACGCATATTTACCCTCATCAGGCCACCCGATAATGTATATTCTCCTCACAATACAAACGTCCATGGTATAACCGCTGTTCACAGTAAAAATGCCCCGGAGTTTACGGAGGTTTACCGTTTGATTAAAGAAATGGTTCATCAAAACCATGTGGTTTGTCATAATGCCAGTTTTGACCTGGAAGTACTCCGACAATCAAAAGAGCATCATGGAATTGTAGATGACCTTGAATACACCTATTCAGATACCCTGGATCTGTATGGAAAATCTCTGGATGTGTGTTGCGAGATCTGTGGAATAGACCTTCACCATCACGATGCCCTTTCGGATGCAGAAGCTTGTGCCAGGTTGTTCTTACGATATCACAAGATTCCTGAAAATGATTACAAAACATTTGGCTCCAAAGCTAAACAACAATTATTTGAGGACCATGGGAAGCTTGACCATGATCTGTTCAAGCCTGAACTAGATTCTGTTATGAACAAGAATAACCCCTTCTTCAACAAGAAAGTTGTCATCACGGGAGTTTATCAAACGTGGCCCGACCGAAACGATCTCGCTAAAATCATCAAGCAATTTGGAGCAGATATCGATTCGGGGGTAACTTCAAAAACGCAAATCCTGATTGCCGGTGCTAATTCCGGTCCGGTTAAAATTCAGAAAATGCAAGCAAATATAGACATTGATAATACAAGAAAAATTATGTCAGAAGAGGATGTTTTAGGAGTATTTAAAACTCTTGAGGATCTATGAACCAAATAAATAAATGAACTAAAAAAGATGAACTAAAAGCACACATATGAAAATCTCACAAGTCCTCGACAAAATAGATGAACAACAGTTGTTTGTTCCGGCATTCCAGCGTGAATATGTCTGGCGCAGGCAAGACGCGAAAAATCTGATTTCTTCGCTGATGAAAGAATATCCGACCGGGACGATGCTAACCTGGGAAACAAACAATCCCCCAGAATTAAAAGGCAATCACAAATATGATGAACCACAGGGTGCCGTAAAAATGATTTTGGATGGTCAACAACGGATTACGACCTTGTATTTACTGATCAGAGGTACTGTTCCTCCCTATTATAAGCCGGAGGACATCACCAGCGATGTCAGAAATCTTTATGTTAATGTTGAAACAAGAGAGCTTGAGTATTATAAGCGGAACGCTATGCAAAATAATCCGCTCTGGGTCAACATTACAGATGTGTTTCAAAATAATGTACGGCTTCGGGATATTGTGGAAGCTCTTGAGGTTAANNNGCCGGTGGCGAAAGGTTATCCAGAGAGATGGAAAATCTCATTGATGACAACATCCGGGCCATTGAAAGAATAAAGGACCGGGAATTTGTAGAACAACTAATCCCCACCAAAGCTTGTATTAAAGAAGCCATCGACATCTTTTACATTGTAAATGCCAGTGGAGTGAATCTGACAGATGCGGAACTGGCACTTGCTCAGATTTCCGGTTATTGGCCACAGGCAAGGGCGACAATCAAAGAGAAGATCAATAAATTGGAAAAGGAAGGGTGGGTATTAAACCTTGACTTTATGATGTATGTATTACTTGGAGTGATGCATAACCTGGGATCAAAAATGGAAAAGCTGCATACCACCGATAATATGCCGAGGTTGGAGGAGGTGTGGAATCAACTTGACCATACAAAACTGGATTATGTGTTAAACATTATGAAGACCTATGCATATATCGATCACTCAAAGGAAATTAACTCAGTATATGCATTGATACCTATCATTGTTTTTGCCTTTAACAAGGGAAAATCACCAATGACCCAGCAGGAGATCAAGAAAGCGATTAAATGGTTTTACTACTCACAAATCAGACAACGATACATCAGCCAGTTACCCCAAAAACTGGACAAAGATCTTCGGATTATATCCAGTGAAAATAGTCCATTTGACAAAATGATCAATTTGATTGAAGCCGAGAGAAAATTGGAGATTGATAAAGATGAATTTATCGGAGTAGGCATCAGCCATCCTTTATGGGGATTGATGAAATGGTATTTTAAAAGTCAAAATGCAGTTTGCCTTAGTACTGGCATTTCGATCAGGAAGAATATGGGAAAGAAGTACGAACTGGAATATGACCATATTTTCCCTTATTCAGTGTTGGCTGAAAATGGGTATGATTTAAACAACCGCATCAAGTATGCGTTGGCCCAGGAGATTACAAACCGGGCAGTTCTCACCTCCATAGGAAACAGAACCAAGTTTGTGAAATCGGCAGAAGGTTACCTGTCAGAAGTAAAACAGAATTTTCCAAATAGTCTTGCCCTTCAATGTATTCCAGAAGATGAATTTCTCTGGAAATTGGAAAACTACGAAAAGTTTCTTGAGGCAAGAAGGATTCTCCTTGCCAAAAAGCTTAATTCATTCCTGGAAGGACTGACAAAGATAGAGGAAGAAGATGTGACAATGGATATCTATGACCTTATACAAGCCGGAGAAAACCACGAAGTCGAATTTAAAACAACATTACGGTATGATATGAAGCAAAATACCGTGAATAAAAAGCTGGAACAGGTAATTTTGAAAACTATTGCTGCGTTCAGCAATAGCCAGGGAGGAACCCTGATAATTGGTGTTAATGACGACATGCAGATTATAGGCCTGGATAATGATTACAGTACATTAAGAGAAGGAACAAAGGATGGTTTTGAGATCCATTTGCGGAACCTGATCAATCAAGCCTATGGTGTTGAATTCGCTTCGACTTTGAAAATTATGTTTCCGGTAGTTGATGATAAAGAAATGTGTACCGTCGAAATCCAACAGGGGAAGAAACCATTGTTTACCGAAGTAACAGAGGAAACCGGAATAAAATCGGAAAAGTTTTATTTAAGAAGCGGAAATTCATCGCCTGAATTGCCAGTCAGAGAAATTGCGACTTATATCAGATCACGGTTTGATAGTTATTTTGAGTAGAATGAGGTACGAAGAATTGCATGTAGATTCTTAAAAAGTAAATCTGGTAATTGACAAACATGAATTTCAGCAATCTAAATGTGCGCGAATAATCAATAAGATAAGAGGAAAAGTAAGTATGAAAAATTACAACGAGAATCTTGAAAGGGTTTTAACAGCCATTTTTGGCCTGATTGGCATGATTGCCATATTCATCAACCTCCATCTGAAGGGTTATGGAACCCAGGACTGGCTCGATGCCATTAAGGACCTTGCCGGGTTGGTTGTCGTATTAGCGGTTTTTATTGTCACCATTAAAATCAGGCGTGGAAAGAAAACTTACTCGGCTATTGGCAGAGAACAGTTGGTTAAATTGTGTAAAAGATATCCCGATTTTCTCCTTGGACCAAGGTTCAACAGGGATAATTACGATCCGGAAAAAGGTCAGGGCATGGAGTACCTTTTCGTTACAAACGCTGATCCAAAATCAACAAAAAGAGCCAAATTGATCCCAGTTCAGCCATTTGACGAAGGCATCCTGGCAATTTATATTCAGAAAGGCACACTCGCCTATGGACTAAATTTTGGCGAAGGTAAAGTCAAGGATGAGGATGTTGTGAAACTAAGGAAAGAGATTCATGATCTTATTGCGAAACTTGTAGAGTCAAAATACAATGGTTTTTTTGAGATTCTTCCCGATTCGAAAGATGCAGCAATCATGGTGGACTTCTATGAAGATAAAATGAGTAAAAAACTATTTGCCAGGGCAATTGCGGAATGTGCCGAAGCTGTAACGGTAAAGTTGAAACAAATCCGAGATACTAAATAAGCCAAAACTAAACCTGAGGAATCCTACACTTAAAAAGCAAGGAGTTTTCTAGTAACACGGGTCATATGTAAAATCTAAACGTGTAAGTGAAACATTTTCTCCTAGGAGTATTGTATGTCATTTTGCTGTCTGCATCTTGTAACGCACAAAGCAAAGAGGCAATACCATTTGTGCCAGACAGGCCCGGATTTGCCACACCGCCCGATGTTGTATCTTTCAGAAAAGTCCAGTTGGAGAATGGCTTTCAATACACTAATTTCTTCGAAGGAGACGTTCACATTGAAAATTTTCTGTTCACCTCCCTCTTAGTCAGGTATGGATTAGCGAAGTTTGCGGAATTACGCATCCAATCTGATTTCGCATATAACATTGTAAAAGATAGTACTGCGCCAACCACCGTGTATGGCTTCAATCCAGTTACCATTGGCACCAAAATCAAATTACTCAGCCAGCAAAAGGTGATTCCCAATATCTCGTTGTTGTTTAATCTCACTTTGCCATTCATTGGGCAGCAGGAATTCCTGCCAAAAACTTTCACCCCAGCCTTGTATATGTTGATGTCAAATGACCTTACCGAAAGTCTGAACATTTGTTACAATTATGGGTTGACCTGGTTTGGAGGTTCAGAGGCACTCCTTCATTTTTATACGGTCTGTATTGATGTCCACCTACATCCGAAATGGGATGTATTCATTGAGGGTTACGGCTATGCAGCCCTGCATGCATATCCTTCATATAACATGGATACCGGGGCAGCATTTCTTATCAATAACCACCTGCAGGTTGATTTTTCCGCCTCTGGATCCATCACATCGATTCGGGATTTTTATCTGCTTAATATGGGAATTGCATGGAAGATCCCTGGAAAGGACAAGACAAGATGATACCTTTCCAGCCCAAGAAATGGTCCATTCCTTAGAACTTATTGAAGAGGAGAGGGATTAATTGTAGGAATGGATAAACAGTTTAAAAACTAAAATATGCCACGAAAACTATCTAAAGAATTTATAGAAGATTTATTGTCAGGAGAGCTAAGCCAGGTATTGAAACTTGTTCAAACCGATCCTACTTTGGATTTTAACATACGGAAAGACTATGTCAATATCTATTATCGCGGAGGAAATATCCTGAGAATTACTGAAAAAGCTCCGCACAATTACAAATTTGAATTTGATCCCAAATACAAGGGGTCAAGACCTGATCCGGAGATGGATCGAATACAGGATATTTTAAAATCTGAAAAGGAGGATTGGTTGAGTTTCTTTCCTTTTGCAAAACAGGCTATGGATTTTTATTTTTCAAATAATCCCAAAGAAGAAAGGGAATTTGCACAGGTGGTCGTACGTGATAACAACTATTCAGGAGCATCAAATGGAACGGATTATTTCATCATTGACTATGAATATGATAACCACCAGGGAGCCCGGTTCGACCTGGTTGCCGTTGAGTGGCCTTCTGTTCAGCAATACCGGAAATTAACTGGTAATTATCGACCAAAACTGGTTGTCATGGAGATGAAATACGCCGATGGAGCTTTAAAAGGGTCAGCTGGAATAGTTAAACATGTTCAGGATTTTCTCAGGTTTCTTGAAAATCATGACCAGGTGGCTTCATTTAAACAAGAAATGGTAGATCTCTTTAAGCAAAAAAGAATGTTGGGTCTTGTTAAATTTGGCAACAACGGAAATCCCAATCAAATTGAAGAATTCGATGCTGAAATCGAGCTTCAATTTCTACTTTCCAATCACGACCCGGCAAGTACAGTACTGAAGGAAGTTACACATGAAGTCACATGTCAATTTCCCTCGTTCGAAGTAAAAATAATACAATCAAATTTCCTTGGTTATGGGTTATATAATAACAAGGTAAGTACTTTATATACTTATAATCTTTAAGTTATCTCCGATAATATGCATTTCAAAATCCATCGCGGCGCCAGCGAAATAGGCGGCTCCTGTGTAGAGATCTGGACGGAAACCAGCCATGTCGTCATTGATTTCGGAATGCCATTAGTAAATCCTGACAAAACAAAATTTGATTCTTCGATACTTGGTAAACTTTCAAAGGAAGACCTGATAGCTCAAGGTGTTCTCCCTGATATTCCGGGATTATATGGAATGAAAAGCGACAAAGAATTCGCCCTAGTATTGTCGCATGCGCATCAGGATCATTACGGTTTGGCAAGTTTCATCGGCAGCAATTGTAAGTTTTATCTCGGTGGAGCCACTCATCAATTAATAGACCTTACAAATATCTTTACAAATCGAACTTGGTCCATCACCAATTTTCATCATTTTTATCGGGAACAACCTTTTTTAATCGGCGACATTGAAATCACGCCCTGGCTGATGGATCATTCAGCATTTGATTCATATGCTTTCCTGATTAAATCAAATGGGAAGTCATTGTTTTATAGTGGCGATTTTCGCGACCATGGAAGGAATGCACCTGCTTTTGAATCGTTAATAAAGACTGTTGAAAAGGGGATTGATTTCCTGCTCCTGGAAGGAACAACAATCGGAAGAGCAAAGGGAAAGTTCCTCCCTGAATCAGCGATCGAAGAGCAACTCATCACGCTTTTTCGAAAAAACACCGGCATAAATTTGATATATACTTCCGGGCAAAATATCGATAGGCTTATCTCTATTTATAATGCTTGTAAAGAAACCAAAAAAACAATGGCCATCGATTTTTACCTGGCCAATGTGCTGACAGACCTGGCATTTTATGATGACATTCCCTTTCCGTCCCTAAAATATCCAGAAATCAGGGTATTTTATCCATATCGGCTCAGCCTGAAACATCAACGGTGGTAGATTTATCTACTCCATGTGGGAAGGTTACCTGCAGGAAGGAAAAACCGTGGATTTCGTTGAGTACCTTTCCAGCCGCGGTTTAACCGAGCTTCACCTGCACACCAGCGGACACGCCGATGTCGAAACCCTGAAACGTTTGGTGGATGCCCTCCAACCTAAGAACCTTGTCCCCATCCATACATTCGAAGCGGATGCTTATAAGAAGATATTCACCAATGTTAATGTACGGCAGGTGAAGGATAAGGAGATTGTGGAAATACTTTAAGATAAATAGCGATGGGCTTAAGTATACATTATAGCGGTAGTTTCAATCCATCTGCTTCCTTACAGGGAATGATTGAAGAAGTGGTGGAAATTGCCAAAGTATATCGTTGGAAGCATTCTGTTCATGAAATCAACTTCCCAAAAGGAGGGTTTAATAAAAAGTATGACGAAAAAATTTATGGTGTAACTTTTACACCACCTTCTGCGGAGAAATATCTGGTAAGTGGCCATGAAAAATGTGACGGTTTATGATGCACAATGTACATATTTTGCCCGAAAACCGGGTAAATGTGACATTATCGTGGAGTATACCGGAGTCGAACCGGTGACCTCTGCATTGCGAACGCAGCGCTCTGGCCAACTGAGCTAATACCCCCTTTGGTTTTGGCTTAAGAGTGCAAATATATAGCAAATTACCTTTGGACAATGAACGAATTTGAGATGATAAGGTACAAATTCGAGTCAGGCTCACCGGAAATTAAATGTTCTGTTTCGTTTTTTTCACTTTGTTATTCACCGGAGCCAGGCTGTGAAGGTACTGGTATATTGAAATCAGGTCGGTAGTGTCCATGCCGGCGTACATCGTCCATGGCATGATCGACTGCATCTCTCCTTTTTGAAGCACAGGCGGCTGATAAGTTGACATGTCATAGGCTTTGAATCGAAAGAGGAAGGCCTCTTTTGTCCACTTACCAATACCGGTTTCCGCATCCGGTGTGATATTGGATGATTCCAGCAGGCTGCCATCCGGCATCTGGAACACTCTTCCGCCGGTGAAGGCAAGGGTTTTCACGATCTGACCATGTTCTGCAGGCGTATGACATTCAATGCACCCGGCTGCCCTTACGAGATACTCTCCATACCTGATGGTGTCTGTTGCCGGTGGCTTAACCTGAGGAGAGGCTATTGCGGGTATTATATGCAGGATGATATTCATCGGGAAAGTAGGAGCGGACCGGGTTGTTGTGTTATCAAGGGATGGAATGCTGCGGATATAGGCAATTACAGCAAAGATATCCTCGGTGTCGAGGGTGCCATAGGAAGGATATGGCATGATGGGGAACAATGGGTGGCCATCTTCGCTCACCCCGCTGGTTATAGCACGGTATATTTCTGCATCGGTCCACTCTTTCAATCGGAATGGGGTGATATTCGGTGACATAAAACTTCCGGGAAAACCCATCTTCTGATCGAAAACCTCTCCTCCCTGTCCCTCTGTACCCGCTACCATGGGACCGGAAAATTTACTCCAATCGCGCTTCGAATGGCAATCCATGCATACCACCACATGGTTGGCCAGGTATTTCCCCCGTTCAATACGCTCTGTAGTCGATTCTACTTTTACCTCTTTTACCGGAATATCGGGCAGAAACCAGACGATATACAGGACAACCCCTGTAACAATCAGCAGTAACCCGGCTACTATGATGCCAATGATTAAAGGCCATTTTTTCTTTTTCATGGGTTCAACAGGTTAATGGTTGTGAATGACATCTGAAGTTCAATACATCACACAAATATAAATTAAAAAAGTTGAATTACCTCAAACTCGCTATTTTTGCGGAGATATTTCCCGAATGGACACTATAGAAAAAATAACCATAACCAACGCATCCGAACATAACTTGCGTTCGGTGAGTGTTGAATTCCCGAAAAACAAACTGATCGTGGTTACCGGTGTATCCGGATCCGGGAAATCCTCCCTTATCTTCGATGTGCTTTACCGGGAAGCGGAAAGCCGCTATCTCGGTTCGTTATCCTCATTTGCCCGCCAGTTTATGGGCAAGTTAAAAAAACCAGCTGTTGAGCGAATTGACGGACTTTCACCGGCCATCGCCCTGGATCAGAAATCGGTTGTCTCTAATCCTCGTTCAACCGTTGGAACCATCACCGGTATTTATGATTCACTACGTTTGTTATTTGCCCGTGTCGGAAAAGTTCCTGAGGCAGATGCTGTTTTTCCTGTCACCCGCAGCCTGTTTTCATTCAACTCCCCCGAAGGTGCCTGCCCAGCCTGTAAAGGACTTGGTGTAGAAGACTTTCTTGAACCGGAATTGCTGATTTCCGATGAAAACAAAACTTTACGCGAAGGGGCGCTCGTGATCACCGCGCCCAACGGCTATATCATATATTCCCAGGTGACCCTGGATGTGCTGGACCAGGTATGCCGCTCGGAAGGTTTTCATATTGATATTCCCTGGAAAGAACTAACCCCGCAACAAAAGCACATCGTTCTCTACGGAAGCGATAAAATTGAAATTCCCTTTGGAAAGCACCCCCTCGAATCGCGGATGAAATGGAGCGGAATCACTGCAAAACCCAGAGAATTAGGCTATTACAAAGGCATCATTCCGGTCATGGAAACCATCCTTCAACGCGACCGGAACAGGAACATTCTGCGGTTTGTCAGAAGCGGGAAATGCAGGTCCTGCCGTGGCTTGCGGCTGAACGAACGAGCGCTGTCGGCCAGCTGTCACGGATACAACATCGCTGAACTTGCTGCCCTTCAACTGGATGACCTGCAGCAGGCATTGCGTGAAATCAGCTTTCCAGGTACTGAAAAGACGATAGCGGAACCCATTGTCAATCAGGTTTCAAAGCAAATTGACCTTTTGAAACGGCTCGGCCTTGGCTACCTTACCACCGATCGGGATTCGACTACCCTGTCGGCAGGTGAGTCTCAGCGTCTGAGGCTCGCCAATCAGGCAGGAATGGGATTGAGCGGCATGATCTGCATATTCGATGAACCTTCGATCGGACTTCATCCAAACGATGTTAGGCAACTAATTGATATTCTGAAGGAAATCAGAGATAAAGGCAACACCGTGATTGTCGTGGAACATGAAGAGGCGTTCATTCATCATGCCGACTGGCTGATCGACATCGGGCCGGGTCCTGGCCTGCATGGCGGCGAAGTAATGTTCAGTGGCACGCTGAAAGAGGCTGCTGCGTTGTCTGAAGCGGAAATACTCAGAAGCCGCACCTTGTCATTTCTGTACGGGTTTGAAAAGATTTCAATCCCGGTCAAACGTAGGCCCGGATCAGGATTTATCACCATAGAAGGCGCTGCAGCAAACAACCTTCAGGAAATTGATGTCAAATTCTGCCTTCATGCATTGAACGTGGTAACAGGGGTGTCGGGCGCCGGCAAATCAACCCTGACAAACCACATCCTGGGCGCATTTTTAAAGAATAAATTGCATCATACCAATGTAAATGTTGGTAAATTCCAATGCATCAGTGGACTGGAAGATGTTGGGAAACTGATCCTTATCGACCAGTCACCGATCGGGAGAACACCGCGCAGCAATCCCGCCACCTATACCGGGCTGTTTGACCCGGTGCGTGATCTGTTTTCAATGCAACCGGAGTCGGTTATCCGTGGATATGATAAAAGCAGGTTTTCGTTCAATACGCAGGGTGGTCGGTGTGAATCATGTGAAGGGGCAGGCTATCAGCAGATTGGAATGCACTTTATGGGGAACGTCGAAGTCCTATGTGAGTCCTGTGAAGGCAGGCGGTTTGATGAACAAACGCTGGACATTACTTTCCAGGGGAAAAATATTTCAGAGATACTGGAGATGACCGTTTCAGAAGCGGTTGTGTTTTTTTCAGCCGAAACCAAAATTCTCCGATATGTTGAAACATTGGATCATCTCGGCCTTGGATACCTGACCCTTGGGCAACGATCATCAACCCTTAGCGGAGGGGAAGCACAGCGAATCAAACTGGCTACCGAGCTGGCTAAGACACAATCGGAACACACGCTGTATATCATGGATGAACCTACGACAGGTCTGCACCATGCCGATGTTGGAGTTTTACTGGCAGCGCTTGACAAACTGATTGCACAAGGCCACACGGTAATTCTGATTGAACATCATCTGGGAATTATCGCTGCTGCAGATCATATTGTTGATCTTGGTCCCGGAAGTGGCCGTGATGGAGGCATTCTGCTATTCTCCGGTTCACCGGAGGAAATGGTAAAATGTCAGCCATCGTTAACGGCACAAGCGCTTAAGGAATATCTGTTTTCTGATCATTCCGGGGTGGGGAATCTGAAATCTGAAGTCGGGGATTTGAAATCTGAAAAGGGAAATTTGAAATTTGAAAAGGGAAATTTGAAATTTGAAATCGGGAGTCGGCAATCGTTATTTCTCAAAGGGGTATCCACCCATAACCTGAAGGATATCGACGTTGAAATTCCTCACAATAAAATTACTGTTATTACCGGAGTTTCCGGAAGCGGGAAGTCATCGCTCGCGTTTGATACGGTTTTTGCAGAGGGTCAGAACCGTTTTCTCGAGAGTTTTTCGCCGTATGCCAGAACCCGGCTGGGTGTTCAGGAGCAGGCGGCTTTTGAAGAGATCTCCGGGCTTACACCCACATTTGCCATTGACCAGGGTAGTGCCGGCCGGAATCCACGTTCTACGGTTGGTACCGTTACCGGCATTTATGATCATTACAGGCTGCTGTTTTCGCGGCTAGGCAGTTGGCAGTCGGCAGTTGGCAGTCGGCAGTTGGCAGTTGGCAGTCAGCAGTTGGCAGTTGGCAGTCGGCAGTTGGCAGTTGGCAGTTGGCAGTTGGCAGTTGGCAGTCGGCAGTCGCCTTCTTCCAGTCTTTTTTCGTTCAACCATCAGCACGGAGCCTGTCCTGCATGTGATGGATTGGGTTATCAAACAGTTTGCGATACACAGAAGTTAATTTCAAATCCTGAGAAGTCATTGCTCAGGGGCGCGATGGACGGGACAAAAACCGGAAAATTTTACGGCGATGTTCATGGCCAGTATGTTGCAACCCTTCAGGCAGTTGCTGCAAGCTATGGGATTGACTTTGATCAACCATGGAAAGATGTTCCTGAAGCGGGTAAACAGCTCGCTTTGGATGGAACGGGAGAGGAGTTGTTTGAAGTCTCCTGGCAATTTGCGCGGGATAGCCGTACCGGGGAGCATCATTTTACCGGAACATGGAAGGGGCTGTCGAACCTGGTTAATGAAGAGTACAGCCGCAAGCATGCCGACCATCGTGGCGACAGCATGATGGCGCTTATGAAAACCGCCTGCTGCCCTGCATGTCAGGGTTCACGGTTGCGTAAAGAAGCCCTTGAATATACAATTCACGGGAAAAACATCTCAGAACTATCCTCATTATCAGTCCGGCAGTCTGCCGAATTTTTCCATTTGGTTGTGACCTCCCTGACCGGACAGAAGGAGGTTGAAATAGCCATCCCGCTGGTGGGTGAGATATTAAGGAAACTTGAATTTTTATCCGGACTTGGCTTGTCATATCTGTCCATTGACCGGGTATCGGCTTCCTTATCCGGTGGCGAAGCAAGACGCATCAAACTGGCCGGGCAACTGGGTTCCGGGCTCACAGGCATCACCTATGTCTTTGATGAACCCACCATCGGCCTGCATCCGCGTGATACCGGTAAACTGATGAAGCAAATCCGTTCCCTGCAGGAAGCAGGCAATACGATCATCATTGTTGAACACGACAGGGATGTCATTCTTGAAGCAGATCATGTCATTGATATCGGGCCCGGAGCAGGGAAAAATGGCGGAGTGATCGTTGCGGAAGGAACACCGGATCAGATCATGAAAAATTCCGCTTCGGTAACCGGACCTTACCTTTCTGACCAAATAAATCATATCAATCCGGAATCCGGGGAGCCGAGGATTGTAAAACAAGGGAGCCACCATCGCAATTTAAAACCAGGCTTGTCGATCAGAAATGCCTTTGCCAATAATCTGAAAGGATTCGATCTGGAAATCCCCTCAGCGGGCCTCATCGCCATTACCGGAGTATCTGGCAGCGGGAAATCCACCCTTTTATTTGAAGTGATCCTCGCATCCTGGGAAAAGAAACAACCATCAGGATGCTTATCCATTGAGGGGTTTGAGCATTTTAGAAGTGTCGTAACCGTTTACCAGCGAACCGGGTTTAACGCTTCCCTTGCCACACCGGCCACTTTCACCGGTATTTTTGACTGCATCCGGGAATTATTTGCCGCTGTCCCGCAGGCAAAAATATCCGGTTTTAGGAAAAGCGCATTTTCCTATCTGAATAAAGAGGGGAGATGTTCAAATTGTGAAGGAACTGGCCAGATAAGGATTTCAATGGATTTTCTCCCGGATGTGAAAATGGAATGTGAAGATTGCCATGGGAAGCGATATCAGCAAAAGATTCTTGCCTGTCTTTATCAGGGGAAAAATATTGCCGACATCCTCGAAATGTCAATTGCTGAAGCCGGATTGTTTTTTAACGATCAGAAATACCTTTCACAACAATTGCAGTTGCTTGAAAATGTAGGTTTGGGGTATCTTCAGTTGGGACAACCGCTTGACAGCCTTTCGGGGGGCGAATCGCAGCGGCTGGCGCTGGCCGCCGAACTGATGAAATCAGGCAACGGCCCGGTGCTCTACCTGTTTGAAGAACCTTCGACCGGACTCCATTTCCGGGATATTGAATTGCTGCTTGTCTTGTTTCATCAATTGGCTGATCAGGGGAACACTTTGCTCATCATCGAGCATGATCCCATGATGATCCGCCAGTGCGATCATGTGATTGAACTGGGCCCGGAAGGGGGGGATTTGGGGGGATTCCTCAAATAAAAAAACCGCCCCGTGTTTGGGGCGGCATCGCTTTTGCGATTTCTATTCATCCGGCAATCCTCAGGATTCCGAAACAGCCTTTGGCTTTAAACACATGTTTCGGTATGTGCGAAACACGCCATAAAACAAATTGATAATTTCTCTTTTTTTTTGGTTTTTGTAGATTTAAAATGTTAACACAAAGATAACCTAAATGAACCGAAAGTCAAGCATTTTAACATTTTTTAACAGTAAGTTATTTTGCCTGATAAGGGCTGTAATCGGTGTATCCCTTTTCATCCGCAGCATAAAAGGTGTTGAAATCCCAATTGGTGTTGATTGGCCAGTCATTCATCATGCGCTCAACAAGATCAGGGTTGCTGATAAAGGGTCTGCCGAATGCAATCAGGTCGGCCATGCCGCTCTGCAAGTCGCGTTCGGCGGTCTCTTTTGAGTACCCTCCTGCGAGGATGAGCGTATGATGCAATTTCTCACGAATGGTCTGCTTGATAGCCATAGGAACCTCTGGTGCACCCATGGCGCTGTGATCCACCAGGTGAATATAGAGAATCCCTAATTGATCAAGTTTGGCTGCAAGATAGGTGTATGTGTCATTTATTTCAGGATAGGGAAACATGCTGCCACCGACTCCGTAGGGCGATAACCGGATGGCTACTTTATCCATGCCAATGGCTTGTCCGACAGCTTCAACTACTTCCAGAACAAAGCGGCAGCGGTTCTCTATAGACCCACCGTATTCATCGGTCCGCACGTTGCTCACCGGCGAGAGAAACTGTTCCAGCAGATAACCATTGGCTCCATGCAGTTCAACCCCGTCAAAACCGGCCGTAATGGCATTGATGGCCGATTTCATGAACTCCTTTTTAATAGAAACAATTTCATCGGCTGTCATGGCACGTGGCATCTGCAGATCCTGCATTCCCCGGCTGTCGGTGTACATCTGCCCGGAAGCAGCAATGGCAGAAGGGGCGATGACTTCAGCTCCCTGCGGAAGGTTGTCCTGATGGCTCATTCTGCCGGTATGCATAAACTGAACAAAGATTTTTCCTCCTTTTTTGTGCACAGCATCCGTTGTTTTCTTCCAGCCGGCAACCTGCGCCTCGCTGAATATTCCGGGAATCCTGGCATATCCTAACCCGTCCGGCGAGGGGGAGGTGCCTTCCGTGATGATCAGTCCGGCGCTAGCGCGTTGTTCGTAATATCTGGCAATGAGTTCATTGGGTGTGTTTTCGATGGCTCTGCAGCGGGTCATGGGGGCCATGACGACCCTGTTTTTCAACTCGATACTTCCTAGCTTATATGAACTGAATAATTTTAGCATTTTCTGGATAAATTTTATGATTAAATATTTTTGCAAAAGTACGCTTTTTATTTAGAATTAGTATAAATTTGCGGGAGATTCTGTTAACAATGAACAAAGTAGTAAACAATGCCCAGGAGGCAATCAAAGGGATTGAAAGCAATATGACCCTCATGCTGGGTGGTTTCGGATTGTGTGGAATTCCCGAAAACTGTATTGCAGCGCTTGCTGCCAGTGATATCACCGGACTGACCTGTATCTCAAACAATGCCGGGATTGATGGATTTGGACTTGGGATGCTTTTGCGACGACGCCAGGTTCGGAAGATGATAGCATCCTATGTGGGGGAGAATAAGGAATTTGAGAGGCAATTGCTCAGCGGCGAACTGGAAGTGGATTTGGTCCCGCAAGGAACACTTGCTGAACGTATCAGAGCCGGCCAGCCGGATATGGAACAGAGGTTGCCCGCGGAAAACCGGTCCGGGAGTTCGAAGGCAAAATGTATCTCGAAGAATGCTGGCTGAAAGCCGATTTTGCAATCGTTAAAGCCTGGAAAGGCGATACCCATGGGAACCTGATTTATCGGCACACCGCCAATAACTTCAACCAGGTAATGGCCACTGCCGGCAGGATCACCATTGCCGAGGTGGAGGAACTTGTGCCTGCCGGCACACTCGACCCGAATCACATTCATACCCCGGGGGTTTTTGTTCAACGAATCTTCCGGGGAACCAATTATGAAAAACGCATAGAATTTACCACGACGCAATAGAAAATAGCCAAATAGTAAAAAGATGGGGTTAGATAAAAATGGAATAGCCAAACGGATTGCACGGGAATTGCATGACGGTTATTATGTCAATCTGGGTATCGGGATTCCCACCCTCGTGGCCAATTACATTCCCGCCGGTGTGCAGATTGTGCTTCAATCAGAAAACGGGTTGCTTGGTATCGGGCCATTCCCGGAAAAAGATGGCGTGGATGCTGACCTGATCAATGCCGGAAAGCAAACCATTACCGCGATTCCGGGGGCGGCATTTTTCGACTCTGCGGCAAGTTTTGCCATGATCAGGGGCGGGCATATCGACCTAACCGTACTTGGGGCTTTTGAAGTTTCGGATACCGGCGATATTGCATCCTGGAAAATCCCCGGAAAACTCGTGAAAGGCATGGGTGGCGCCATGGATCTGGTTGCATCTGCGAAAAACATCATCGTGGCCATGATGCACACCAATCCGCAGGGAGAGTCGAAACTGCTGAAGCAATGCACGCTGCCGCTGACCGGTGTTGGTGTGGTAAAACGAATCGTCACCGATCTGGCTGTTCTGGATGTCACACCACAAGGTTTTAAGCTGCTGGAAAGGGCTCCCGGTGTCTCTGTTCAGGAGATCATCAACGCAACCGAAGGAAAATTGATTGTTGAAGGAGATATCCCTGAGATAAACATATAATTGAACCCACCCTTGCACCCTTCCACTTCAATGGGTCGGGGGAGAGGTCAGCAAACCCAAATCACCATGCCCCACTATTTTACCCTCGGCCAGATTCCACGCAAGCGACATGTTGTATTCCGCAAGCCCGATGGAGGCCTTTATGCCGAACAGTTGGTTTCAACGGAAGGTTTTTCCGACACCTATTCCCTGCTGTACCATTGTCATCCGCCCACCATGGTGATTAAAATCGACACAGCTTACTCCGTTGCACCAAAGATAGCTGAACCAAAGAACATGCAGCACCGTCTGTTCCGGGGTTTTGATGTGGTCTCTGCTGATGATTATCTTGAAAGCCGGGTTCCCGTGCTGGTTAACAGCGATTGCCACATCAGCCTGGCCGCACCCCGGCATTCCATGGCAGGCTACTGGTTTAAAAATTCCTGGGCCGATGAAATGATCTTCATCCACCGGGGCGATGGTACCCTGAAAACTACCTATGGTAATCTTCCGTTCAGCCATGGCGACCATCTGATCATTCCACGGGGGGTCATCTACCAAATTCAGCTCAATACCCCGGATAACCGGCTGTTCATCGTGGAATCCTTTGCCCCGCTTCGTTTTCCCAAAAGGTATTTAAA
>JAPLDG010000206.1:21384-38526 GCA_026391845.1 Bacteroidota bacterium
AAGGAGATTGCCTGGTAAAGATCAAGCGGGACGATATGATATGGCCATACCATTATGCTACCCATCCATTCGATCTCATCGGATGGGATGGTTTTCATTATCCATTTGCGTTTTCCATTCATGATTTTGAGCCCATAACCGGAAGGTTGCATCAGCCTCCGCCTGTTCACCAGACATTCGAGACTCCGGCATTCGTGGTTTGTGCATTTGTGCCCCGGTTATATGACTACCACCCCGATTCCATTCCGGCGCCATATCACCACAGCAATGTTGATTCAGATGAGGTGCTCTATTACGTGGATGGCGACTTCATGAGCCGCAACAACATAAAGCAAGGGAACATTACCCTGCACCCGACCGGCATTGTCCATGGCCCTCATCCGGGAGCCGCGGAACGCAGCATCGGAGCCAGAGAGACCAGAGAACTCGCCGTGATGGTGGATACTTTCAAGCCTCTGAAAATCACGGAACAGGCCTTCCATATTGAAGATCCGGAATATTACAGGTCGTGGCTTGAATAGGGCAATGCAAAAAATGCAACAATGAAAGCAATTTTGTTGTTTTTAGCCATTGAATTTTCAGTTCATTTTCAAATCTTCAAATCTTCAAATTTTCAAATCATCAAATTAACAAACATGAATGCTCAGGATGACTTTCTGCCAATCAATGGAACAGATTATATCGAATTTTATGTGGGCAATGCCAAACAGGCCGCACACTACTATCAAACTGCCTTCGGTTTTCAGCCACTGGCCTATGCCGGACTGGAAACAGGGCTTAAAGACCGCACCTCCTATGTGATTCGCCAGGATAAAATCACTTTTGTGCTGACCACTTCGCTGGTTCCTGATTCACCCATTGCCGATCATTGCAAACTGCACGGGGATGGGGTCAAAGTTGTTGCGCTGTGGGTTGACGACGCCCGCAAATCATTTGAAGAGACAACCAAACGCGGCGCTAAAGCCTTTCTTACGCCAAAGGTTGAAAAAGATACAATGGGTGAAATCGTGATGTCAGGAATTCATACCTATGGTGAAACAGTTCATGTTTTTATTGAACGGAAAAACTATGGCGGTGTTTTCATGCCCGGGTTTGTGAAATGGGATCCGCTTTATCGTCCGCCAGTCACAGGGTTGCGTTACGTTGATCACATGGTGGGAAATGTAGGCTGGGGCGAGATGAACACCTGGGCTCAGTTTTATCACGACGTGATGGGTTTCAATCAGCTGATCTCATTTGACGATAACGATATCTCCACAGAGTTTACAGCGCTGATGAGCAAAGTAATGGCAAGCAATAACCTTTACATCAAATTCCCGCTCAATGAGCCTGCTCATGGCAAGAAAAAATCACAGATTGAAGAGTACCTTGATTTCTATCAGAGCGGGGGTGTTCAACATGTCGCTATGGCAACCAACAACATTCTTGAAA
Source organism: Bacteroidota bacterium (assembly GCA_026391845.1). Classification (GTDB taxonomy): domain Bacteria; phylum Bacteroidota; class Bacteroidia; order Bacteroidales; family FEN-979; genus CAIVAT01. Next base: position 22,816 of record JAPLDG010000206.1, read on the forward strand.
CGGTTGCCATGCTGAAAAGCAGGGGCGTGGAATTTTTAAGGGTTCCGGATGCTTACTATGATGCATTGATTCAACGGATAGGTAAAATTGATGAATCCATTGACCCACTTCGTGAACTTGGCATTCTGGTTGACCGTGATGAAGACGGATATCTTTTGCAGATTTTTACCAAACCTGTCGAAGACAGACCCACCGTTTTTTATGAAATCATCCAGCGAAAGGGAGCCAGATCATTTGGGAAAGGCAACTTCAAGGCATTGTTTGAATCGATTGAACTGGAGCAGGAGCGCCGTGGGACTTTATAAATTTCAGATTTCAAATTTCAGATCAGGGTTATAAACAAGGGCATGAATAAAGTGATAGATCCATCATTAAAATCCTGGATTGAGGTAAATCAGGATAGCGATTTCCCGATTCAGAATATTCCGTTTGGAATATTTAAAACACCCGGAGGTGATTCAAGGGCAGCGACCCGGATCGGGGATAAGGTCATTGACCTTTATTCCCTGGCCTTGCACGGATTTCTGGATGGGCTGGGTTTTCACCCTGATCTGTTTAAATGTGAAACATTAAATGCTGTAATCGCATCAGGCAAAACAGCATGTCGTGCCCTCCGTACCCGCATTGCCGGGATTTTTGAGCAAAGCAACCCGTTACTCAGGGACCATCCTGAAATTCACGGTGAAATTCTATTTCTGGCCGAAACCATTCAGATGCTGATGCCTGTGAAGGTCGGTGACTACACTGATTTTTACTCAAGCATCGAACATGCGACCAATGTGGGCATCATGTTCCGCGATCCGGCCAATGCGCTTCTGCCCAACTGGAAGCATATGCCGGTTGGCTATCACGGGAGAAGTTCGTCCATTGTTGTTTCCGGCGCCGAAATTCACCGGCCCAAAGGACAAACCAAACCAGACAATGCCGAACTGCCTGAATTCGGGCCATCCAGACAGGTTGATTTTGAACTCGAGGTGGCGTTTATTACCGGCAGGCAACCCGACCTTGGAACTTCTGTTACAACAGCAGAAGCGGAAGATCATATTTTCGGGCTTGTCCTGTTCAATGATCTTTCTGCCCGGGATATTCAGAAATGGGAATATGTTCCGCTCGGACCCTTTCTTGCCAAGAATTTCGGATCGGTCATCTCGCCGTGGATCATTACCCTTGATGCGCTTGAGCCTTTCAGGGTTTCGGGTCCGAAGCAGGAACCTGCCGTGCTCCCATACCTGCAATTCGATGGCGACCACAATTTTGATGTTCAGCTGGATGTTTTGATTCAACCGGAAAATCAGCGGGAACAGCTCGTTTGCCATTCCAACTACAAATACATGTATTGGAATCTTGCACAACAGCTGGCACATCAAACTGTAAATGGATGCAACATCAACATTGGCGATATGTATGGCTCCGGAACCATCAGCGGCACCACTTCCGACTCATTTGGCTCGATGCTTGAAATTGCCTGGAAAGGCACCAAACCGGTAAAGTTTCCCGACGGAACAGAACGTAAATTCATACACGACAACGACACCATCATCATGCGTGGATATTGTAAAAATGAAAACCTGAGAATCGGGTTTGGCGAAGTGGTCACAAAGATATTGCCAGCCACAATTCATCAATCGCGCATAATAAATCAATAATGGATACAACCCCATCTGAATTCCTGCACTTCGACCCCAAAGATACTTCTGTCCCCCATTTTCATCATCTGATGCTTGGGGCCATTGCTCCGCGCCCGATTGCCTTTGCCAGCACGATAGACCTTGAAGGGAGACCCAATCTTTCGCCATTCAGCTTTTTCAATGCTTTTGGAGCCAATCCTCCCATCGTAGTCTTTTCTCCTTCACGGCGTGGTACAGACAATACCACCAAGCATACCTACGATAATGTGAAGGCAGTGCCGGAAGTGGTGATCAATGCAGTGACCTTTGAGATGGTGCAAAAGATGAGCGACGCCAGCGCCGACTTCCCGAAGGGCGTTAACGAATTTGATATGGTGGGATTCACCATGCAGCCATCAGATCTGGTTAAACCTTTCAGGGTAAAGGAATCTCCGGTTCAGTTTGAATGCAGGGTACTCCAGGTGATTGAAACCGGCCAGGGAAAAGCAGCGGGAAACCTGGTTATTTGTGAAATCCTTCGGATTCACGTAAATCCTGAGGTGATGGATGAGAATGGAAGGATCGACCCGCATAAAATTGACCTGGTCGGACGGCTTGGTGGAGAATACTATGTACGGGCCTCCGGATCCGCTCTGTTTGAGCTTGCCAAGCCAAAGTCTTAACCGGCTCCATCCCTTCGTGGTGAATGCAACCTTATGAGAAAATCTCCAATATTAAAACAGCACAATGGAAATGAACGACATCCTCTATAAGCTCCCCAAACACCTGATGAGCCTGGTGATAGACCAGCCATACAATGAATATACAGCGCAGGACCATGCCTTATGGCGTTATGTCATGCGGCAGAATGTGAAGCATCTGGCAAAGGTGGCACATGCATCTTACCTGGAAGGATTGCATAAAACCGGCATCGGCATTGAAACCATCCCGAACATGTATGGGATGAACCGCATCCTCAAAGATATCGGATGGGCTGCCGTAGCTGTCGATGGCTTTGTTCCTCCATCGGCATTCATGGCATTTCAGGCATACAACGTGCTGGTGATTGCTGCGGATATACGACCCATCGACCAGATCGGTTATACCCCGGCGCCCGACATCATCCATGAGGCGGCCGGACATGCACCCATTATTGCCGACCCTGATTATTCCAATTTTCTCCGTCGGTTTGGAGAGATCGGGTCCAAGGCGTTTTTATCCCCCCAGGATTACAGTCTGTATGAGGCGATTCGCCATCTTTCGATCATCAAAGCAGATCCTTATTCAAATCAGGAGACCATCCTTGAAGCTGAACTGCGGTTGAAAAATATCTCTGAAAACATGGGCGAGCCATCCGAATTGGCCCGCATCCGCAACCTCCACTGGTGGACAGTAGAATACGGGCTGATCGGAAATCCTGATGATCCGAAGATTTATGGCGCAGGACTGCTATCTTCCATTACCGAAAGTTTCGATTGCCTGAAACCCACCGTAAAAAAGATTCCGCTTACCATTCATGCTGCCGATTACAATTACGATATTACGGAGCCGCAACCACAGCTTTTTATCACCACCGATTTTGCATCTTTGAACCTGGTGCTGGATGAATTTGCCGATACCCTGGCACTGCGCCAGGGTGGTGTGTACGGGCTTAACCAGGCGGTTCGTTCCGGTTCAACGGGAACTGCTGTCTATAGCTCGGGCATTCAGGTTTCCGGAACATTTACCCAGGTTCTGGAGAAAAATGGTATGCCGGTCTATTTGAAAACGACAGGCCCCTCAAATCTTAATTATAACGGCAGGGAATTGCCTGGTCATGGCAAAGAATATCATAGCCATGGATTTGGATCACCGGTAGGAAAAATCAGAAACCTTTCAGTGCCGCTTGAGGAATTTTCTGAAGAGGAACTGGATCAGATCGGTTTGACCAATGGAGAACCCGTCAACCTGGAGTTCGAATCAGGGGTGACCGTTAATGGAAGAGTGCTTGGTAAAACAATCTGCGACGGTCATCTGGTGATGTTAAGCCTCCATGGTTGCCGGGTCACCTACGAAGGAAAAGCCTTGTTTGAACCCGATTGGGGCACTTATGACATGGCCGTCGGAAAAAGCATTGTTTCTGTATTTTCCGGCCCGGCAGATGCCGACGCATTTGGATTGAGTTATCCTGCTCCCGAGGAAAAAACCCATAAAATCAGGCATGACGAAAAGTCAAAGCGATTGCATCTCCTGTATCAACGGGTTCGTGATATCCGGGAGCAGAACTGTTCCTTTGCATTATTGCCTGAACTGTGGCAGGAGTTACATCGCGAACATCCGGGAGATTGGCTTTGCGCTCTGGAAATCCTGGAATTACTTAAGGAAAAGCAAATTGAAGATCATTTTACGCTAGAGGTCACGCAATTCCTGCTTTCAAAGAAATCTGAAGGAGAGAATATGTCGAAACTGATTCAAGATGGCATGGCCATGTTTAATCAGGACGCTTCTTAAACTTTATTATTCCACGTATCAGGATGGTCATCGTGACCAGCGTTATCCCAAGAACAAAATATTCTATGTTATCGATGGATGCAGGGATTTTTTTCCCGACGAGGTATCCCAGCGGAATTAAGGTTCCTGACCATAAAACGGCTCCGGTAACATTATACAAGTTAAATTTCCAGAAATTGATCCCGATGGTTCCGGCAAGAATGGGCACGAAGGTTCGGATAACCGGCATGAAACGTCCGGCAATTAAAGCGACCCCCCCATATTTTTCATAATAAGCGCGGCTATTGTCAAAATGACGCTGCTTAAAGAAAAAGTTGTCTTTTTTTAGCAATAATTTTTTACCGAATATCTTCCCGGTCATATAGCCGGTTATGTTTCCGGCGATTGCAGCAATCGCAACGGTGATGACCAGTAACCAGATATTTACAGCCAGATCGCTTCCGCAAAGTAAGCCGGCAGTGAACAACAATGCATCGCCCGGGAAGATAAAACCAATGATCAAGCCTGTTTCTGCATAAATGACCAGTAACAGGAGTGCAAGTCCCCCATATTGGATCAGCTTTTCCGAATTTAAGAGGATTTCAAAGAAATTCCTGAGATTTTCCATCAAAATGAGCTCACTGTTTAGTGATCTCTTCAAAAATCTTCAGGATCTCCTCTTTAAATCTTTCCGGGGCTTCGATGTATCCCCAGCCAAATTCCATCTCCATGATGCCTCCAAGAGCTGTATCATCTGAGGTGACAATTCCATGGGGTATTTTGCGATCAGTAAGGACTTCTTCAAGCAAGCCTGCTTCAAACTCGTTGTTTAAAACAAGAATTTTTTCATAGGTTTCCATTGCCGTTATTTTTCAACTAAGATACAACACTTTTCAGGATTTCACGGTTTTCTGGAAAGGATTTAATATTGAAAAAATGGATTTGCTTCGATGGTCAAAGTATCCGCCGCCGACCACTTTCACCTCATCTATGGTATAAAAGGCTGTCGGATTATGTTGTTTGATGATGTCGATCACATATGCAGCCTCCTTCCTGCGGATGGTGGTAAACAGCATCTTGGTGGGTCCCATCATTCCGTCAACCGGAACCACTGTCACTCCGAAATGCTCCTCTCGCAGGTGTTTGATCAGGTCGGTGGTGTCTTTTTTAGGAATCACCCGGATTACAACTGTTCCGATCGACAGCCATTCCTCCAGCAAAATGCCGAAATAGTTTCCTGCTGCATAGCCACTTGCAAAAGCAAGATAACAGTAAATATTATCAAGGTGTTTCATGATTTGCCCGATGGCCACCAGCCATATGAAGGATTCAAAAAAAGCAAAGAAAGGGGCAAGCCGTTTCAGTCCTTTTGCGGCAAATATCAATCTCAGTGTACCGATTGACTGGTCGATAATACGAAAAAAGAATATCAGCAAAGGGAGGACAATATACATGAAGGTGTCATTGTCGAAAAACCGGGCGAAAAAATCGAGACTCATGGTTTAACAGGCCCTTTAGGAGAAGTTTTTCGTGCGGAGATCAGGGTGTGCCTTAACGTTGACAATCCCGACCAGGTCACATACATCAGGAAGAATGCGACTGTGCCGGAGATCAGGCCGGGGTGGGAGCCAGCCAGTTTCCCGAATACGCCGGTAACCATTGCAAACATGCTTTCAAAGGCATGAACAATGGGTAAAAAAATTTGGGGAAACGCGCTTAGAAAAAACCTGGAAATGTCTAAAGATGCAAGGATGTGAGATAAAGTTTCCATGGGAAAAATATTTAGGCCAAAATTAATCACGACAGCCCCCCCTGGAAACTCTTTTTCGATGAATAGCCGAAAAATGGGGGGTGAATGCCGCAACTACATAGCCGGATGCTGCTTTTGCTTTGCCTGCAACCGGAATGCTAAATTCATTTATCTTTGTCATGAATTAGCAAGGGGGTTGTATCAAACGGCAAATATCACCGCCAAGACGCAAAGACGCAGAGATAAAGTAACTTTTTATGCCTAAAATCAAGCTTATAATTTTCGTTTCATTGCTCTTTTCAACGCTGACAATTCAGGGCGTTTTTTCCCAGAAAACCAAACAACTTCCAAATCCGAGGAATATCATCCTCATGATCGGCGACGGGGTCGGGTATAATCAACTGGTTGCCACCAACTATTACCTGGGGATGACCGCCCAGGTTCAAGAACAATTCCCGGTGAGACTTGCCATGGCACATTATCCGGCCAAGGGTGGGGGATATGACCCCGGGAAACCGGGCTCAAACTATTATGTGTCAGGATATAATCCTGCGAAAGCATGGAGAGATACCGCCTATCTGAAACGGGATTATACCGAATCGGCTGCTTCTGCAACGGCCCTTGCGACAGGGGTTAAGACCTACAACAATTCCGTTGGAATGTCGGTGTCGCAAGATACGCTTGAAAACCTGGTCCAGTGGGCTAAATCGGTCGGGAAATCGGCCGGAGTAGTCACAACCGTAGAATTTTCACACGCCACGCCAGCCGGGTTTGTTGCGCACAATTCCACTCGCAGCAATTATTCGAAGATTGCAGCTGAAATGCTGCTCGACAGCCGCTGCGATGTGATCATGGGATGTGGCGACCCGATGTATGACAATGATGGCCATGCCATGAAAGGCAAATGGAATAAGGCAAAGTATGTGGTTGACAGTTCATTTTGGCAACAATTCATTGCCGGCAGCGGGAAGCAGATCAAATTTGAAGTTGAAGGGAAAATCAAAACCTTACAGGATATAGACAGGGATAATGTTCCTGATCCGTGGACAGTAATCCGGGATCCCGAAAGTTTCCGGGGATTGCAGAAAGGCAGAACCCCGAAGCGGGTGCTGGGATGCCCGAAGGTTTATGAGACGATCCAGCAGGCAAGGACCCTGCAGAATGGTGAAACGAAGAACTCTCCGCCATATACTGCTCCGTTAATCCAAACGGTTCCCACTCTCGCTGAAATGGCCGGTGGAGCATTGAATGTGCTGGATAACAATCCGAAAGGTTTTTTTGTGATGATTGAGGGCGGTGCGACAGATTGGGCTTCACACTCAAACCAGAAAGGACGGTTGATCGAAGAGATGATCGGGTTTGAGGATGCTGTTGCTGCAGTCGTTGCCTGGGTTGAAAAGAACAGCAACTGGAAAGAGACGATGTTGATTGTAACCGGTGACCACGAGACCGGATTTCTCTGGGGTGAGCAACCGTTCAGGCCGATGATTGAAAAAAAGAAGGGGGAACTCCCGGATATGAATTTTTACTCAGAAGACCATACGAATTCGTTAATTCCTTTTTATGCCAAAGGAGCCGGCAGTGAGTTATACCGCAATTTTGCCGATGAATACGACAGTATTCGCGGTCCGTTTATCCAAAATTCGGAAATCGCCCAACTTATCCACCTGCTCTGGGTAAAATAACAGGTTTCCTTGTCACGCGTCACGCGTCACGTGTCACGAAATTTCCTTCCTCATTTCAGCAGCTTTCTCACTGAGTTGCCGCAGCAAAACAGGAATATTTTCCTTGTAGTATTTTATCAGGTCGGGCAACTTTTCCAGGTTCTCCTTTGTTCTGGCATATTCATGAATCAGTCTGATGTTTGAACTCAGATGTTCCGATGCAAGAATTTCAAGGCTCGATTTGATTTTATGCGCTTCTTTCGCAATTTCTTCCATATTGTTCTGCTCAAAAGCTATAAAAAGTGCTGAAGAGTATTCAGGTGTCAGTTCAACAAATTTTTCGATCAGTTCGACAATCTCTGTTGTATCATCACCAAGCAGCCTGGAGAGTTTGGTCAGGTCATAATGCAGGGCTTCAATGGTTTCAGGATTATTTTGTGTTGGCGAAGATTTTTCATCGTCCGTTGTGTATTGCGGAGGAATGTTGAAAGTTGACAATAGCTGGCTGAAAAGGGTCTCTTCTTCGAATGGCTTGGTGAGGTACCCATTCATGCCCGCAGCCAAAGCTTTGTCTATGGCCTCTTTGGTGGCAAAGGCCGTGAGCGCTATGACCGGAGTGGTGACCTGAAGCTCGTTACGGATGATCCTCGTGGCGGATAAACCGTCCAGAACCGGCATTTGCATATCCATCAGGATGAGGTCATAATTATTCTGAGCGACTTTTTCGATGGCTTCTTTTCCATTGGAGGCCAGATCAGGAATGATGTTCCATTTGAGAAGAATCGATCTGGCAATAAACTGATTGAATTCATTGTCTTCTACTACCAGGATTGTTTTCCCTCTGAGCGCTTCCGGATCCATAAATACTTTCCGGTTGATATCGCGGAGAATGGCAACATCGGTAGTCCCGAAATCAAGCGTAAAAAAGAACCTGCTGCCTTTCCCTTTTTCACTTTCAACCTGTAAATTGCCACCCATCAGCCCGACAAGTTGCCGGCTGATGGCCAAACCAAGGCCGGTGCCGCCATATACCCGTGTAACACTGTCGTCTTCTTGCTTAAATTTCTCGAAAACATTCTGTAGATTTTCTTCACTGATACCAATCCCGGTATCTGTTACTTCAAAAAGGAAAGTAGCCATGTCTCCGGTTTTCCGAACAAGAGAACAGGAAACGTTAACTCCGCCTTCTGATGTGAATTTTATGGCATTGCTGACCAGGTTGATGAGTACCTGTTGTACCCTGACAGGATCGCCAATGGTTGCTTTGGGAAAGGGTGCATCCATGGAAGTGGAAAGCGTAATAGCTTTTTCCTCCGCAGCATGGGAAAGAAATCCGTAAACCCTGTCAAGGGTATCCTGGACGGAGAATGGGATATTTTCAATTTCAACCCTCCCGGCCTCAATTTTCGAAAAATCGAGGATCTCATTGATGATGCCGAGCAAATTTTCACCAGAGATCATCAGTTTGTCGTTCAGGAGTTTCTGGGCTGAATCCAGGTGGGTGTCCCGCAGAAGCCGGGAGAGTCCGATGACAGCGTTGAGTGGTGTGCGGATCTCGTGGCTCATATTGGCCAGGAACGTGCTTTTTGCCAAAGTGGCCGATTTTGCTTCTGAAGTTGCTTTCCGAAGGTTTTTTTCAATGGTCATCCGGGCTGTGGTGTCACGGTACTGCCAAAGGTTTCCGAGAAATCTGCCGTCCAGGAATATCGGAATATAATCGCGTTCGAAGATGCGTCCGTCGGCCAGTTCGAGCGCTTCTCCGGTTACGGTTATTTTTTCACTCAGGATGGTATCTATGCGGCTGACAAATTGTTGTGGATTGGTAAACAATCCCTTGGATTGTTCTGCAGAATCCGAGCAGTCGGCGCCGACCAGGAGATCGGGTTCGACCGGTATCCCGAACATGTCACAAAATGTTTTATTGATCAGTGCGATCTTTCTATCCTGATCCTCAACCAGAATTCCGGACTGCAGGCTTTTTATCAGGGTTTCAAGTCTTATCATGATGGCTGCCAGGTGATCGTGTGCTTTTTTCTGTTCTGAATTGTTCACGATCTTGGCATAAATTTCACCAGCAATATTGCAGATAAACGACAGGATTACCTTGTAATCCTCGTTAAAACGGTTTTTCTGTGAACTTACGATGCCAAATGCGCCAACGGGGTCGCTTCCGTTAAGCACCGGAATGTATAGCCTGGAGCGGACCACGAAACTGCGTTTTGAAGAAAGCGTAAGGTTCGACATGTCATTTTCGGTATCCGGAATGTCAAGGGTCAGCCCTGTTTTGAAAACATAACCGGGGTGCCTTTCCATCGCTGTCAGGTCGGCATTGCTGCGTTCTTCCTCTGTGAATCCCTTCGCAACCAATAGTTTGAGCCTTTTTCCCTGAAAATCATAGAGATAAAGTCCGGAAGATTCGATCTCCAGCAGATCATCCAGCACTTCACTGACACGCTCCGCCAAATCTTCTATGGTTATTATTTTTCCAAAACCTTGTAAAAAGAGGTTAAGTCTCTTCAGTACATCCACCTGATTGTTGATTTTTGTCATGGCTTACATCTTAGAGGGAATTCAATGCTGCATTTCCACATTCCTGGTCTTGTAAATAATGGCCACCGCTGATGCCGATGGCGCCGATCATCTGGTTCCCTGCAACAATCGGCAATCCTCCGCCCAGCAGCATGAAATCATTGAAACCATGAACGCCTTCCCGCAGAATGGGGTCCTCCCTGATAAAATTGAACCAGGGTTCCCCGGTTGATAAACCAAGGCCTACCGCAGTGATTGCTTTTTTTCTTGATGCATCTGATGCCATGAGGGGTGCATCGTCCATGCGGGTAAAAAGTTTTGTTATTCCGCTTTCATCAACAATGGTGATGGCAATAGACAAGCCTAGTTCCGTTGCTTTGGCCATCGCTGCCCTGGCCATGTGTTCGGCATCGGCCAGGCGGATGGATTTTTTCAGATACTCTTCCATTGATTTTGTTGTATGTTGATTATTATTAACGGATTACGGTGGCTCTTTTAATCCCGTGATAATTGACCTTACCCACCAATCCGAGGTATCTGATCACAGCATCGGCCGTGGTGATTGTTGAAAGAGTTCCCGGATCTTTATGGTCGAATTTGTAAGTGTAAGCCATGTAATTGTTCATGGCGACGCCATATTCTGCGTCAGGGTCGAGCGGTTTGCCTGCAAGGTCGAACATTTCAACTTTTGAGCATTGTCCGGTTGTGTCAAGGGTCACCTGGTAAGTCATTCCGGATACCTGCAGATCAATTCCCTTTTCATGCTGATATCCATAGCAGATCAGCGATTTCATTTCATCGGTTTTCATGGAAAAGATAACCACCTGGTTGTTAAAGGGGTCGAGTTTGTATATGTCCTTGAGCGTAATTGCTCCCTGCGATAATGAGGAGATCCGGATACCACCGCGGTTTTGAAAAGCGAAATCAACCTGAAGCTGGCTGGTCAGGGCATCGGTCATCAGGCTGCCAAGTTCATCCTCCCCTTCAATTGTGTTTTCAGCCGTTCCAACTATTTTATTGAATTCCTGATTGTTGTTATACATGTCGATGAGCGCCCTCGCCCCCCGGTCTTCATTGGGCAGGGATGAAAAAAGGATGACCTCATCGTTGCGGCCGACTACTTTACCCTCCCCGACCATCAGGGTTGTTTTTCCGACATGTTTCATATGTGCCCCGGCCTGTACGATCATCACGCCATTGGCAAATCTCGGCTGGTTAAGCAACGTATGAGAATGGCCACCGATGATTTCGTCGAACTGTGGAATCGAATCGGCGAGGCGGATATCGTCGTCGATACCCAGATGTGAAAGTCCGATGAGAATCCCATATTGTTTTTTCAGCCACACGAATTCACGTGCTTTGGTTAATCCGCTGACAAATTTCACCTCTTTCATATTCGAAGGATGTGCACTGGGCAACCCATTGTCATCCAATTGGATGAGACCAAGCATGGCAATCGTGATGTCGTTGCCTGCATGGAGGATGGTGTAGGGTTTGATTTGTCCGACAACCGCCTCAGTCCCATCTGTATTACAGCTGATGAACGGAAATTTCGCCTGCAGGATGCGCTTTTTCAGGAGTGTTTGTCCCATGTCAAATTCATGATTCCCGAGTGCGCTCACATCGAATCCGCAGCGGTTCATCAGATCGATCATCGGGTAACCTTTGTCCGGAATCATGTCAACTACCGGGTTTCCGGTAAAGTTATCCCCGGCTGATACCAGGAACACAAATGGATGGATTTTGCGGAGACTATCGGCAAGATAGGCCAGTTTGGCCATGTTGTCGATCTTGGAATGCATGTCGTTGGTATGCAGAATGATTATTTCGGTCTGTTTTCCCTGGGGAAATACGGAAACGGTCAGCAAAAAGACCAGTCCGGCCAGTAGCAATAAAATTTTTTTATTCATGGGGATCATTTGTACAAAAGTACAAAACAACAATTGATTAATCAATAATGAAAGACAGATTGGGAATAATGGATTATTTTTGTCAAATGCCAACGATCATGGATGACAGGGATTTCATTGGTGAGATGCATTTCAGTGCTTCACGCAGCAGAGGTCCCGGCGGACAAAATGTGAACAAAGTAAGCACAAAGATGGAACTTCGGTTTCATGTGGCCTCTTCAGCATTGCTTTCTGAGGAAGAAAAAATACTAGTGGAGGACAAACTGGCTTCGAGGATCAATGCCGCCGGAGAACTGGTTCTAGTTTCACAATCGGAAAGGTCCCAGTTGCAAAATAAGGATAAGGTGATTGAGAAGTTTTATGCTTTGCTTACACGCGCCCTCACACCGCGCAAAAAGCGCAAGCCTACCAGACCATCCAGGGCTTCGAAAGAGGAACGGCTGGAGGTGAAGCGTCAGCAATCGGAAAAGAAGGAACGGAGAAAAATGTAACAACGGGAACATGAATTCACCCTTTACCATTGAAAAAATCACCCGGGATATTGTCGAATCGATCATTGAAAATCCGGCAAAGCCCCATCGGCATGATCATGAGGAGCTGATCATTATCACGCGGGGAAATCCTTCCCATTTTGTTGATTTCAAAGCTGAAGTACTGGAACCGCCTGTTATGGTATATATTGCCAATGGGAAAGTGCACAATTTTATCCCTGATGAAGAGACCAGGGGCTGGGTAATCCGTTATAGCAGTGACTTCATTCCACAAAGTAATTTTAACTTTTATTCCACTTTCATTGATAACATCCATTTTCAGCTCGATTGCGATTTTTGCAGTTCGACCATGCACGATCTCTGTGAAATCATGCTCCGGGAAAATGAACTGGAACCTGTTGATTTTAAGATCACCCGACACCTTTTGCTTGCTGTCCTTTCCAAGCTGGAGAACGGTACCAGAAAACAATTTCTGGACGAAAAAGTCGCCGGGAATTCCCAACTCATCACCTTTAATAATTTCCTGCAAATCCTGGAATATAATTACAAACGCCCTGCTGGTGTGGAATTCTATGCAGAAAAACTGAACATGTCTGCCCGAAATCTGAATTTGATAAGTCAGTCTGTTTTTGGAAAAAGCATCACCGAAATCATCGAAACAAGAAAGCTGATCGAAGCACGTAAATTGCTGTTAAGTTCAGAGAAATCAGTTTCCGAAATCGGCTATGAGCTGGGATACAATGAAAAGTCCTATTTCAGCCGGGTTTTTCATAAAAAGACCGGGACCACTCCGACCACATTCCGGAAACAATTGCATTCCGTGATTTCCTGATTGTACCACATGTTTTCCTGATAGTGTAACCGGAGGTTGTTTGCCATGGGTACCTTTGTGCCATGAAAATATCTCATCCCCTGACCACTTCTCTTCGGGAGCAGGGAGGCATCCTTTCCTAGAGGAGTATGGTTGTCGTGAGAAAAAATCTAAATAATTAATAATCATTAACATCATATAACTCAATTATGAAAACAAGAATCTTCTCATTGATCATTTTTATGCAGCTCTCCATTATGGCTGCTTTTGCACAGGTATATAAGGTTGATGCTGCAAAATCAACCGTAAACTGGAAAGCTGAAAAAATCACCGGGTTTCACGAAGGAACCATCAGCATCAAATCAGGCTCGTTAAAAATCGACAAGAATCAATTGATTTCCGGATCGTTTGTCATCAACATGTCGACCATCGTCAACACCGATTTAACGGATGCGGAATACAATAAAAAGCTGATCGGCCACCTCAGTTCTCCCGACTTTTTTGATGTTGCAAAATTCCCGGAGGCGGTTTTTACCATCACGAAACCTGTTGATGTCAGCAAATCGGTTACTGAAATTCATGGAAATATGACCATTAAAGGTATTACCAAACCCCTGATCTTCAAAAGTGTGGTCAAAAAGGAGGGTAATTCATACATCTTCAATGCAAACAGCATTGTTGTTGACCGTACCAAGTATGACATCAAATACGGTTCCGGTTCATTTTTCAGCGACCTGGGCGATAAAGTGATCTACGATGAATTCACCATCAAACTACATCTTGTTGTGGTTCAATAAACAGGAATGAACCGGAAGCAATTTCTTGCCTCACTGGCGCTCATACCCCTTTCACAACACGTGATGAAACTGACTGAATTAAACAAGTTATCCAGTTCGATGGAGCGCACCGGCCGAATGCCGGTGCTCTTTATCGGTCATGGTAGCCCGATGAATGCCCTGGAGCACAATGAATTTACTCAGGGGTGGCAATCCATGGCTGCAGCAATCCCTAAGCCGAATGCGATTATATGCATATCAGCTCACTGGGAAACAAAGGGTACTTTCGTGACATCCATGGCCATGCCAAAAACGATTCATGATTTTGGCGGATTCCCTCAAAAGTTATTTGATGTACAGTATCCTGCACCTGGAAGCCCGGAACTGGCAAGCGAAGTGCAACGTACGGTTGGTGAAAGCAAGGTGGGGCTTGATGACAAATGGGGCTTTGATCATGGTGCATGGAGCGTGATCATGCAGATGTATCCGGATGCATCGGTACCGGTGATCCAATTGAGCCTGGATTATAGTCAAAACACGCAATACCAGTACAATCTGGCCCGGCAACTTGCCCCATTGCGTGAAAAAGGTGTGTTGATCATCGGCAGTGGCAACATGATCCATAATCTGCGGGCCATTGATTGGTCGGGGAAAACCCAGGAGTTCGACTGGGCCGTTGAAGCCAATGCCACCTTCAAAAAATTGATAACAGGCAACGAACATCAGCAGCTGATCAATTATCAGAAATTAGGTACGGCTGTCGCCATGGCGATACCAACCCCTGAGCATTACCTTCCTCTGCTGTATGTGCTGGCCTTGAAAAACAAGGACGAAGAGATTACTTTCTTCAACGATAAAACGGTGATGGGTTCCATCTCGATGACCTCGTTGAAGATTTGAACTACAGTTTGATGGTCCTTTCCAGTTCGCGAAGGTTCTCCATCTTTTTTTTCTGAAGGAAGCTGTGGATGTCGCCAAGATGCTCCTTTACCCGTTTATTCCCGAATTCAAATACCTTATTCACCAGTCCATCCAGAAAATCCCGGTCATGTGATACCAGGATCATGGTGCCATCGTAATCCTGAAGGGCGCTTTTAAGGATATCTTTGGTCTTTAGATCAAGGTGGTTGGTAGGTTCGTCGAGAATCAGCAGGTTGACTGGTTCGAGAAGCAGTTTGATCATGGCCAGGCGTGTGCGCTCACCACCTGAAAGCACCTTCACCTTATTGGATGAGATATCACCGCCAAACATGAAAGCTCCCAGGATATCCCTGATCTTGGCGCGGATATCGCCTTTGGCTGCATCATCGATGGTTTGGAACACCGTAATTTCTTCATCGAGCAAGGAAGCCTGGTTTTGGGCAAAGTAGCCGATCATGATATTATGGCCAACCGTCAGAGTACCTTCGTAACCCTTTTCGCCCATGATTGCCCTGACAAGGGTTGACTTTCCTTCTCCGTTTTTCCCGACAAATGCAACCCTTTCGCCCCGCTCAATGCTGAGAGAAACGTCAGAAAACACGGTATGTTCGCCGTAACTTTTCGACAACCCTCCCAGGATCAGGGGATAGCTTCCCGAGCGGGGAGAGGGTGGAAACTTCAACCGGAGGGCGGAGGTATCCTCCTCATCGATCTCAACCAGCTCAAGTTTTTCCAGCATTTTTACCCGGGATTGAACTTGCAGCGTTTTGCTGTAAGTGCCTT
>JAPLDG010000206.1:38577-57168 GCA_026391845.1 Bacteroidota bacterium
GTCGATGAACTCCTGTGTTTCAGCGATCATCTTTTGCTGCTCATCAAACTTTTTCTGCTGCTGCTGACGCCGTTCAACACGAAGCTGCTGGTATGCCGAATAATTTACCTTATAGTCGTAAATACGCCCCATGGTCACTTCGATGGTGCGCGTGGTGATGTTGTCAACAAATGCCCGGTCGTGCGAGATCACAATGACTGCCCTGGCATTGTTGATGAGAAATTCTTCCAGCCACTGAACGGATTCTATATCCATGTGGTTGGTTGGCTCATCGAGCAGGATGAGGTCAGGTTTTTGAAGCAGAATCTTGGCCAGCTCGATGCGCATGCGCCAGCCACCGCTGAATTCACCGGTAGGCCGGGTGAAATCGGTGCGTAAAAAACCCAAACCAAGCAATATCTTTTCAATTTCAGCATCATAATTGATATCGGCGATGGAGTAGAACTTCTCACTGAGCAGGGATACCTCTTCGATGATCTGGTAATATTCCTCAGATTCGTAATCGGTGCGGGTGGAGAGTTGGCTGTTCAGCGTTTCGATCCTGTGCTTCATGTCGAAGATGGAAGAAAATGCAAGAGAGGCCTCTTCAAATACCGTACGGCTGTCAATGGTCATCAGGTGCTGCGGCAGATAGGCGATCACGGTACCTTTCGGGGAAGAAACGCGTCCGCTGGTGGGGGGCCTTTCACCGGCAAGGATTTTAAGAAGAGTAGATTTTCCGGCACCATTTTTTCCCATAAGGGCAATGCGATCTTTTTCGTTGATGGCGAACGAAACGTTTTTAAAAAGGGTGGTTCCTCCGAATTCAACGGTAAGGCCTTCGGCTGCGATCATGTTGGTGATGGGGTTGGTTAAGGGTGGATGTTATTTCGTGACACGTGACACGTGACGCGTGACGGGTGGTACTTGATGGGGGTGACGCTAACTAATGGTTTGTCACGCGTCACGTGTCACGCGTCACCTAATAAAGTTTGTTCCGCTGCTCCCTGATTTTTTCATCGGTCACGTAATCATCATATTCCATCCGTTTGTCAATCATTCCTTTGGGAGAAATTTCGATGATCCGGTTGCATACGGTTTGAATAAATGCATGGTCATGGGATGACATCAGGATGTTCCCTTTGAATTTCATGAGCGTATTGTTGAATGCCTGGATGGATTCCAGGTCTAGGTGGTTGGTGGGGGTATCGAGCATCATCACATTGGCGTTCCGGGTCATCATCCGGGCGATCATGCACCGTACTTTTTCACCGCCTGACAGGACGTTTGCTTTTTTGAAAATTTCCTCACCGGAGAAGAGCATCTTTCCCAGAAATCCGCGGAGGTAATTTTCGGTGGTATCGCTGGAAAATTGTGCCAGCCATTCCATCAGATTGCGATCGGTCTGAAAAAGTTTTTCGTACTCCAGGGGCAGATAGACCTTTGTGATGGTCTGGCCCCACTCATACGAACCGGTGTCGGGTTGTTCATGACCTTTAATAATTTCAAAAAATGCCGTCATGGCTCGTGTATCCCTTGAAAGGAAGATGATTTTATCCTCCTTCTGCATGGTGAAACTGACGTTTTTAAAAAGTAGCGTGCCATCGAGGGTTTTGCTCAATCCCTTCACTTCCAGGATCGTGTTTCCAGGTTCACGGTCGGGGGTAAAGATGATGCCGGGATATTTTCTGGTCGAGGCCCTGATTTCTTCGATATTGAGCTTCTCGATCATCTTTTTGCGGCTGGTCGTTTGTTTCGACTTCGATGCATTGGCGCTGAAACGTGCAACAAAATCCTGCAACTCTTTTTTACGCTCTTCTGCTTTTTTATTTTGCGCAAGTTGCTGACGCAGGGCCAGTTGACTCGATTCGTACCAGAAGCTGTAATTTCCGGGGAATTGCTGCACCCGTCCGAAATCGATGTCAACAATGTGGGTGCAGATGGAATCGAGGAAATGGCGGTCGTGCGAGACCACAAGCACTGTATTGTCAAAATTGGCAAGATATCCCTCCAGCCAGTTCACCGTTTCAAGGTCGAGGTCATTGGTGGGCTCATCCAGCAGAAGATTGTCCGGTTTCCCGAAAAGCGCCTGAGCAAGAAGCACTTTTACCTTGTCTCGCCCATTGAGTTCGCGCATCAGTTTGCCATGCAGGTCCTCTTTGATTCCCAGGCCGCTTAGCAGGCTGGCTGCATTGCTTTCAGCATTCCAGCCATCAATGGCCGCAAATCTCTCCTCTAATTCAGAAGCCCTGTTGCCATCTGCCTCCGAGAAGTCGGTTTTGGCATAGAGCGTCTCCTTTTCGTTCATGATCTCCCACAATTGAGCGTGCCCCATCAAAACGGTTGTGAGAACAGGCAAATCGTCGAATTCTGCATGGTTTTGTTTCAACACCGAAAGCCGTTCGCCCGAGCCGAATGTTACAGTTCCTTTTGTATTATCCATTTCACCGTAAAGCATCTTCAGGAAAGTGGATTTTCCGGCGCCATTGGCTCCGATGATCCCGTAGCAATTTCCAGGAGTGAACACCATGTTAACCTCCTGGAACAAGATGCGTTTGCCAAACTGTATGCCCAAGTTTGATACTGTAATCATTTAGTTTTATGTTTGTTATGAATGATGCAACGATATCAGGAAAAAGTGTGCAAAGGTACATCTTTATTGCCAATAAAATGCGTTTTCACAAACGGCAGCAGATAACTCATCGGTAAAGGCCTTTTTTATTTTGTCTTTCTTCCTTCATCATGGCATGACCGTCTTTTCCAATTCCGGAAAAACCAGTCTCATTTTGGGAAAATAGGCTTTGTGTCAGGGAAATCAACCACATTCATAATCAGGCTTTTGTTGAATGCCTGCAGAAATGGAATGACTCTTGCAGGGCTACAAAATAAATGGAGCCATGGACAATCAAGAATTTAAAAGCCTGCGGGGCATGCGCGTTTTGGTGGTTGAGGACAATCTGGTCGGACAGCGTTTGATTTATTATATTCTGTTGCAATGGCATGTATCCACAGACCTGGCAGCAAATGGGAAAATAGCCCTGGACCTGTTGTCCAAAGATGTTTACGATGTGATTCTGATGGATCTCATGATGCCGGAATTAGACGGGTATGACGCCACAAAAGAAATCCGCTCATGGGAAGGAAGCTACTATAAAAACGTACCAATTTTTGCTTTCAGCGCCAGTCCTGACCTCGGGAGGATCAAGGATTGCGGCATGAATGGCCTGATCTCAAAAACGCCTATCATCAAAGAGGAACTGTATCAAAAGATTTCGCCATATTGGAAATGATTCAGGTTTTGAAATGGTGTTTTTATTTTTCTGCATTTGTTTCCCGGAGCATGATCAGGGGAGCGTTTTCCTGATAAGCGTATATTCCTCCATGATTTCACGAACAATCTCTCCGGCGGGTTGAATGCGGTCGATCAGGGCGGCAACCTGGCCGATTTCAAGTTCGCCCTCTTCCGTGTTGCCTTCGAACATACCGTTTTTTGCCCGGCCTTTTCCGAGCAGTTCAGTAAGTTTTTCCGCGGAGGCTCCTGACTCTTCCATTTGCCGGACCTGATGAAAAAAGGAATTCCTGATCAGTCGAACCGGAACAACCTTTTTCAATGCAACGAAAGTATCTCCGTCGCCCGAATCGACTATTTTTTGCTTGAACGCAGGATGTGCTGATGATTCTTCTGAGGCTGCGAAACGACTGCCCACCTGTACTCCGTCGGCACCGAGGGCCATGGCGGCCAGCATGCCGCGGCCGGTCGCAATACCTCCTGCAGCGATGAGCGGCAAAGGGGTGGTTTTTCGGATCAATGGAACCAGTGCGAAGGTTGTGGTCTCTTCCTTGCCGTTATGGCCGCCGGCCTCAAATCCCTCAGCCACAATGGCATCTACCCCGTATTGTTCACATTTCAGCGCCGATTTGACACTGGCGATCACATGGACCACTGTCAATCCATGTTGTTTTAACAGGGGTGTCCAGATGGCGGGATTGCCTGCTGAAGTAAATACAATGTTAATACCTTCACGGAAAAGTATTTCGAATTGTTTTTCAACCTGGGAATAGAGCAAAGGAATGTTGACACCAAAAGGCTTGTTCGTTGCAGCTTTACATTTTCTGATCTGTTCTTCGAGCACCTCCGGGGTCATCGATCCTGCCCCAAGCAGTCCCAATCCACCTGCATTGCTTACTGCAGCAGCCAATTGCCAGCCGCTGCACCAGATCATGCCTGCCTGAATAATGGGATAATCGATACCGAAAAGTGAAGTTATCCGGGTATTCAAGGAACTTTGCACGTTGAAGCTGCCATTTGCAAGCTGAAATATTTCCCTTTTTGATAGACAATCGACACCAGCGATTTATCATCTCCCCCCATATTCACCGTCAGACCATAGGGGCGATCAGAGGAGATTTTAATCTGTGCGTCGCCGGCTTTTCCGGTGAGTTGTTCGAGGATGGTTACAGCCTGGTGAACGCCTGTGCCCCCTGTGGGGTGGCCCCAGCCGATCAGGCCTCCTGTTGTGTTGATGGGAACATGTCCGCTACGGGCCGTATTTCCATCAAGGATGAAGTCTGCTCCTTTTCCCTTTTCTGCAAAACCAATGGCTTCCATGCACATCAGGCCGGCGATGGAGAAGCAGTCGTGTATCTCGGCTGTACCGATCTGATCACGGGTAATCCCGGCGGAGGCTAATGCCTGTGCCACGGCATGTTTGGTCGTTGTTAATTCCGTGGGATCTACCGGTGGTTTGGTAATATCCTCTTCCAGTTGTCCCCAACCCAATACTTCGATGGCTTCGGTGGCCGGAATGCCGCAGCGTTTCAGACCCTCCTCAGAAACGATCGCAATGGCTGATGCACCGTCGGAAACTTTGGAACAATCAAATACGTTCAGGTTGTCAATAAATGTTTTTCCATTTGGTTCCATCATGGCCAGGGCTTCCAGGTCCTGAACTGCGTTATGGTGTTCCTGTGCGGTAGGGCAGAGCCGGGCATTTTCGATGGCGTTTCGGAACCAGCGGGCCAAAGCCAGTCGGGTTTTATCCCGGCCGTATTTTTCAAAATATGATCCTGCCCGGTCGCTGAACTGTCCCGGAAAGAAATAGGCATGCCCATCCTTCCGGTTTTTAAACCAGCCTGCCCCGGCCAGATAGTCGGCACAATAAATGGCTTTCACAGTATTCTGCACTTCGACACCAATCACCAAAACCACTTCGGCGGTTTCAGCAAGTACGCTTTTAATGCCGCTCATGAGCGCCAATCCTCCTGTAGCACAGGCGCCCTCAACCCGGATGGCCGGTTTGTAGCGCAATCCCTCATCCACAAAAGGGAAAAATGCGGCCAGGTTGGCCTGCCGGTTAAATCGTGAAGCCATGAAATTGCCGATCACACATTCGTCAACGTTCCCGGCCCCACCTATTTGGGTCAGGGTTCCCTGCCCGGCTTCCCTGATGTATTCTTCCAAACCCGGACGATCTTTTTTCGGGTTGAATTCCTTACGGCCGGTTCCCATGGATATGGTGTTGTATCCGGCGACCATATATACTTTTCTTCTCATACTTGTCTATGCTAAATAATTGTTTATCGGACCATACGCGTGGAAAAATCCTGTGAGGAGCACCGTATTAACATCGTTTTCGTTCATGGCTACCCCGGAAGACACCAATTGCTGACCGATCGCGTGAGAGTTTAAAACATACGCTTTGGCCAGCGCAGCGCCTAAACTTGCTTCATTTTTCAACTGACTGAAATAGTCGCGAAGAAGTTCATTTTTAGCCTTACTTCCGACCACCACTTTCCATGGAGGCGGAATGGGCATGGTTCCCAGTTTTTGATCGACTTTTGATTGCAATTCACTGATTGCCACGTATGTTTTCGTGCCCGGATCATAAATGGCAACGGGCCGTCCCTTTTCGTATTTCAGGATGCCATCCTTTTGGGAACCGTCCGAAAATTGACCGCCTTTCACGCCCTGCGACAGTAACTTATCGAGCAGAGGACTGTGCAGTTTTTCTTCTTTCAGGTGATGATCCATCACAGAGAGGATGAAACTGCAAACGTCAACGCCTACATAATCAATTAATTGAAATATGCCCATCGGACGAACCAGGTAATCCTGGGTAATCTTGTTCATGGCATAGACCGCCTCAGTATAGGAAAATTCAGGGCTGAGTTTATCAACGGCTGAGTTGGCGTAAAGGATATCGCGCATAAAATGCCCGTTGCCGATAAATCCTGCCACGTCATGCGAAGGAACAATGACCTTTCGTAAATTTTTCGCGTAGGTCCGGGCAAATTCTTCGACCTCCGGAAGGGTTTGTTCTGCTTTGATGATCTCAACCAGTTTCTGGATGGCAGGCGGGTTATAGAAGTGGAATCCGATGATGCAGCCCTTCAGTGCCGCGCCTTCATCCAGTTTTGTGATCGGGATGGAGGAGGTGTTGGTGAAAAACCAGGGCTGATGAGGGTTGTTGGAGGCAATTTTGGAAAAGAGGCTGATTTTCAGCGCCGGATCCTCTTTAATGGCTTCGAATATCATGAAGGAGTCGTAAGCGGATTCCAGCCGGGTGGTGGTTCGGACAAGGCTGATGACATCAAAAACGTATTGATTGATGATCTCATCGTTGTCGATGAGTCCGGCATGCCCGGCATATACTTTCCTCAGGCCAACCACTTTTTTCTCTGCCAGTTTCAGTACCTGCGCTTTCAGGTATTTTATCACTCCTGCCAAGGCTTCATCCGAGACATCAATGGCATTCAGCACATAAGGTTTGCCTTTGTTTTCCGGTTTCAGGCTGATATCTGCCATCTCCATGGCGGTAAGCAGCAGGATGCCGCTGCCCATTTTTCCGGCTGCGCCAAGTATCGAAACATGTTGTAATCGTTCTTCGTAGGACATGTTTATTATTGTTTGGGTTCGTTTTTTGTAAAAAGAATGTTAAATCGTATTTCAAAAAATGGCAATTGAAACACTACCAGGTTGGTTTTCGTTTCTCCAGAAAAGCTTTCATTCCCTCTTTGGTAGCTTCATCATTGAACTGTTTTCCAAATTCGACGGCTTCCATTTCAGAGGCCTCCTGAAAACCCATGGAGATGCCTGTGCGGATAATCCGTTTGGAAGTAGGAACGGCTTGCGACCCGTTGGCTGCAATTTTTGAAGCCAGCTTCATCACCTCTTCCATCAGCATTTCCGGTTCAGTCAGTTTTTGAACAAGTCCGATCCGCAGTGCGTCATCTGCTGAAATCGTATCGGCGGTCAAGATCAGGTACAATGCATTCCCGATTCCTGCGATGCGTGATAACCGCTGGGTGGCTGCATAGCCCGGGATCATACCCAGGTTCATTTCGGGTTGTCCGAATTTGGCAAGTTTGCTGGCAATACGAAAATCGCAGGCCATGGCCAATTCGCAGCCGCCCCCGAGCGCATAGCCATTTACAGCGGCAATAACCGGAATGCGAAGTTGTTCCAGTCTGTCAAAGGTACGCTGGCCAAAGGTCGAAAAGGCATATCCTTCGTCGGAGTTCATGTGAACCATTTCAGCGATATCGGCGCCTGCCACAAATGCTTTTCCCTCTCCGGTAATCACCAGTACCTTAACATCTTCCCGGGGTTCAAGGTCGTCAAGAAAATGGTTGAACTCTTTAAAGAAATTTGTATTCAGTGCATTCAGCGCAGATGGTCTGCTGATGGTCACCACGGCAACCCGATCAGCAATGTTGATTTTCAGAATTTCGTAATTCATTGTTAATTAATTAACGGTCAGAACTTTTTTGCGATATAAATTTAATAAAAATTCTGAATCACAAAAACGCTGTTGAGAAATTCGACTTGCAGGTTATTGTACGAGGAAGCGCGTGATTGAAATTTTGTCCTCAGAAAGAAGTTTCAATATGTATATGCCTTTCGGAAAACTACTCACATCCAGGTGTTGAGTTACATTTTGGTTGCCTGCAGGATCAATTTTCCGAGAACAGACCTCCCGACCTTCCAGCCCGGTAATGGTAAGTTCACCTGCTCGCTGCAGTCCGGTTATCGTAATCAGAACCTTGTCCTGAGCGGGATTTGGCTGAACAACCACGCTCAGCCCGTTGTTCGGAAGTTCCCGGATTCCGGTGCAGGGGTCAAGTACCACATGCTTTGTACTCACGATATTGGGAACACAGGGAGGAAGAGGGATGGCCAGCAGCACGAGGTCAACAAATCCTGTTGTTTTATCATGAATTCCGGGAAAATAATTGGTTGTCAGAGAAGCCGAATTGGAAAAGGAGCCGTCGCCACCCGTACCCCATACAATTTTGCTGTAATTGATGGCTGTGCCATACAGCGGTATAGGTGAAACAAACCAGCATACCGTGGTGTCGTTTCCAGCAGATGCTTCCAGGGCCGGAATGATATTGAGCTGCACCGTGTCATGCCTGGTTTGGTTTCCATCACTCACGGCGGAAATGTATTTCGTCGTTTGAGATGGCAGCACCCTGGGACTTTGCATGGTTGAGTTGAATCCGGCAGGAATTGAGGTCCAGGAATAGGTATATGTTCCGGACCCGCCATAGCCATAAGCATTGAGCTGTGAAGAGTCGGCGCTTGTTGAACACAACCGCACAGGGGTGGCTGAGGCAGCCGAAGAGAATACATTGCCGAATGTAAAGGATGCAATTCGTGTTTGCCATGTGCTTGAGGATGTTGTGGCATAATACTCCGTTGTGTACCAGAAAGTTGTCGGATTCGGTGGATCAATGGAGAACCACCCCCGTTCATGATTGTTTTTTCAGCCATGGTCATCTGGTTCAGCGGATCGGTTTTCAGTCTGCCCGTGTATCGGATGCCTGGATAGATGCTTGCACTTGAAACCGAATAACCCAAAGAAATGGTGCCGGCCGTATCCTGGGCAATGCTGCCCATCCATCGTGAATGGCTGTCGGGCGAATAGGTTGACTGCTGATAAATGCTCCAGGCTGTTCCGGTATTCCTGAGTTCATACGACCGGATTCCAGCAATACTTGATGTGCCGTCAACAGAATGATTGAGCATTTTATCCCCCCATCCCAGAGGGCCGTAAGGGTTGACATTCAGGTAGGCCAGATTGCCGAAAGTTGAGTTGGCCGGTGTTCCCCAGTCGGAGTGGAATTCGTAGATACCGAGGCGCTGTGTTCCGTTGGTAGCGATGTAAATAAAATAATCGGGGGTCCCCAGAGCCGGGAACGCACCATCGCAGTCAGAAGGAAGCAGGGAGATAAATCCATCGCTGCCGGGAGAGAGGTTGAAGGAGATCCTCCTTGCATCAGGACTTCCGGCAAGCATGGCAGCTCGGTCGTAAGAGTAAGCGCCGTTTCCAACCCATCCACCGGCAAAGTTATTGGTTGACATGTAATAGGCATCCGGCCAGATGCCGAATTTCGGATAATCGGGCATTGAACTGAATTCATAAGTCCACCGGTACCAGCTTCCGGTCGGGTCCGGGGTTTGGGATACTGCAATCATCTGGTAAAATGGCGCTGTGGAGGAACCGTTTGGAAGTGAAAATTGAGAAAAAATCCACCGGTTGGCAAGTTCATCAAACAACACAATTGCATCTCCGTCATTGGAGTTATTCGGCATGCCTGACCAAACAGAACTGTTGGGCGCCGGGCCAAATATCTTTGCACCGCTTTTGTTATAAACAGCGTAGGAGCAGTTGATTACCTGAAAATAGTGGTTGAAACCGACATCGCCATGTGTATCGGGGGGCACATAGCCGCTCAGATTCCCCATGCCTTCGAAATTCTGGATAGTTGTATCGGACTGAAGGTTGCCGAAAGAATTCTGCAACCCGGGATCCGCTACGAAATTCCGGCTTGATCTTTTGTCGTTCACACCATCAATAAATACGAAGTTGTCCACAACCTTATCTTTCCAGCTCCCGTCGGACTGAGCCATCGCTTCTTTAAGCATATCCCTCAGGGGCGGAGAAATATCAAAGTAAACGGCATGATCAACCTTCGGGATCAAACGTGTTTCCTGGGCTGTTGCAGTCAGGATAGTAAAAAGCAGAATTATCAGGGTGTAAATTGTGTGTTTCATAAAGTTCGGATTTAAAACAACAAAAGTAGCTTTATTCTTTGTTTGAACTGTTACCTTTGAAAACAATTGGTCATTTTATTGAAATTTGTATATTTGTTCAAAGTTATTCAACCACAAACAATCAAGATGCTTCTTAAAACTTTTCATACGGATTCGGTCAAAGGGTTCAGGCAGGCCTGGGCTGACCATACCAGTGGTGGCTTTCAACCCAATGCTGCCATTATCTTTTCTTCCGTTGACCTGGACTTACAGGAAATTGTCTCATATCTCCAAACACTCAAAGTCAGTGTGTTTGGCGGCAGTTCCTGTGGTGAATTTTTATACGACGATCAAAATCAGGTCATCACCGAAGGAGGCCTGGTTTGCCTGATGATGGCTCTTGCTCCTGCAACATTTGAAGTGAAGCTCTTCAGCGGAATGGGACAGTCTTCATTTGCACTGGGCAACGAAATTGGAAAATGGGCGGGAGGTGTTTTTGAAAAACCGGCAATCCTGATACTGGGAAGTGGCCTTGAAACCGATGGCGAGCAGCTGGTAAAAGGGATTCAGCATCTTGTCGGCCATGAGGTGAGTATGTTTGGCGGTTTGGCAGGCGATGATGCACGGTTTAAAGAGACTTTTGTGTTTTCCGAGAACAGGCTGGAGAACAACGGTGCGATTGCCATGGTTTTTGACACAAAACATTACGAATTCAGCGGCATTGCAACCAGCGGATGGGTAAGTATCGGAGCGAACAAGCTCATTACGCACTCGGAAGGAAATGTTGTTTATACCATCGATGGCGAACCCGCACTTGATGTTTACAAGCAATACCTGAACGTTCTCGATACCGATCTTCCGGAAATCGGTGTCGAATACCCTTTGCTGATCAAAAGGTCTGGTTTGCAGGATGTGCTGCGTGCTGTGATCAATGTGGATATTGAGAAAAAAGCACTGATTTTTGCCGGAACGGTTCCAATGGGAGCTGTTGTGACTTTCTCGAGTTCTCCCGGGTTTGAAATCATCGAATATACCAGGAATAAAGTGATTGAATTTTACAGAAGCAATTCGGAAACCGACGTTCTGATCCTGTTTTCATGCATGGCGCGTCATAATGCCCTGGGACCAACCATTTCCGAAGAGATCGATGAAGCATAGCAAAAATGGGCCAAACCGCTGATCGGGTTTTTTACCTATGGGGAAATCGGAAATAATTATCACGGAGCATGTGATTTTCACAATGAAACCTTTACCATGGTTTCTTTAAAACAAAAGCAGCATGTCGAATAGGATTCTTTCGCTCATCGAAGAAATTTCAAAAATTCAGCATCCGGAAGATTTTTCAGGACAAAAGGCTGTGATCATCGATGAACTGAAGAAGATCAATTCGGACCACGACAAACTGCAATTCAAATATGAGCGTTCGGGGAAAGATAAAAACATTCTCTCCTCACTGCTGACCAGGACCTCGGTTGATCTGATGAAGGTTTCCGAAAGCTTGAAAATCCGCGCAGAAGAGCTCTCAACTTTACTTACCACGATTCCTGCTTATGTATATTTCAAAGACACCCAGCTTAACTACATGATTGTTAACCAACCCTTCGAAGAGTTGGCCGGGATGCCTTCAAGCCAAATTACCGGGAAGAAAAACCGCGATATTTTTCCCGGATATGCCAACATCGATTATTCACAAAAGGAGGCCTCTGTCATCGAAACCGGGATTGCCCTGTATGATATTGAAGAGGAGATTGAGTACCCCGGCAGGAAGCGATGGGTAAACAGCAACATTGCGCCCATCCGGAATGCCGATGATCAGATTATCGGGTTGATCGGTATTTCCTGGGATATTACCGACCGTAAACTGCATGAGGAAGAACTACGCCAGTCGAAAGAGCTGGCCGAAGCAGGCACGCATGCAAAAAACGAATTCATTGCCAGTATTTCGCACGAATTCCGCACGCCGATGGCAGGCATCCTCGGGTTGTCGGAGATACTGAAAAACTCACCCCTTGCAACCGAACAGATGGACCTGCTGAAGGGGATTATCTCTTCTGCGGAAAATCTGCTGGTTTTGCTGAATGATGTGCTCGACTTTTCCGCCATCGAAGCCGGGAAAATGGAGGTGGATTATCAACCTTTTCTGCTCGACCGGGTAATGGAGGACATTTCCCTGGTAATCAAATTAAAAGCAGCAGAAAAATCGCTTCAGTTCAATATTTTCATTGATGATCATGTGCCTAACCTGCTCATTGGCGATTCACAGCGTTTGCGCCAAATCCTGATCAACCTGACCAACAATGCCATTAAATTTACCGAAACAGGCAAAATTGAAGTGTTTGTGCGGCTAATTGAGGAATCCGGGAACCAGGCCACGCTCAGGTTCGAAATAATTGACACAGGTATTGGAATTCCTCCAGAAGCGCTAAATTCACTTTTTCAGGTGTTTTCCAGGGTGCGGCAAGACAAATCGAGATTGATTTCCGGAACCGGTTTGGGCCTATCCATCTGTAAAAAACTTACCGACATGATGGGAGGTCAGATCGGTGTGGAGAGTACTCCTGGAAAAGGCTCCAGGTTTTGGTTCAGCCTCCCTTTTACTTTATCAAAATTTCAGAATAAAAAAGAGGTAAAGCCTCAAGCTGCCGAATCTGCAGGTTTTACAAAGAAAGTGGTACTGGTAGCCGAAGACAACCTCATCAACCAGCGTATCGTCAGTTTTCAACTGAAAAAAATGGGCTTTGAAGTTGACATGGTAGGAGACGGGCAGCAGGCGGTTGAAAAATATCTCAGCAGAAAATATGATCTGATCATTCTTGACATTCAAATGCCGGTCATGGATGGGTATCAGGCTGCCAAAGCCATCAGGGAGGAGGAAAAAGGCACGTCGCGCCATACAGCAATCATCGCGTTAACTGCCAATGCCATGAAAGGCGACCGCGAATTATACATCAGCGCCGGCATGGATGAATATGTCAGCAAGCCTTTTACCTATGAAATTCTGCAGAAAGCGATCAACAAGGTCATTGAGTGACCGGGATTTCCTACAACTTTATCTCTATGGTATTTGCCTCGTGATTCAACAAGGATAAAAACTGATCAGTTGAAATAATGGCCCCTCCCTTGCGATATTTATTGTCTTCACGGGTGAATTTCACCGGTACTCCATTGATCCTGATCGCCTCGGGTCCAAAGCAACTTTCGGTTACTGAATAGATGAATTCCGAAGGGTAACCCAGAAAATCCAATGATGCGGAAAATCCGTCCAAAGAGCAGGGAATCACAGGATCAATCATGATGTTTTCAAATTCAATGCGCAATCCGAGCAAGCGCGAAACAATCAGTCCGATATAAATACCAGGCCCGCTGGAATATACCCGCCATCCACCTTTCAGCGTAATTTTGCCTGTTTTAATTTCTTCGTATTTTTCATCCGCTTCATAACGATTCCTGAATGTTACATCCGAGCTGCTGTAATAACAATTTGACTGGCGAACATCGCCACAAGGCACAATGTCCCGGTATGCAACCGGATTTGCCTGACGCAGCGCCTTCAGAAAAGCGTCTGCTCTGCCTGTAAGTGCTTGTGATTCAGCGTAACGGATATGTTCATGCACGTACATGATACCGATTTCACGGCCAAAGAAGGTGCTGCTTTCGGCTCTCTGAAAAAGTGTTTGAATCCCGCCTTTGTACTTGAGTGGACGGTTCATCAGACGTGCGCCATCGGGACCTTTTAAGTGCTTTTCAATCAGATCCTGGTGGAGAAGGGCCTGTTCCCGGGTGAAAATTTTACTGATAATCCCGCGGTTCATGGGTAATAAACTGTATTGGATATTGGTTTTTCCATCACACGGATGCAATAGCAGGCTGATGCTGCCATCCTGTTCAACCAGGCCGTATCCCGCAACAACTCCGTCTTTTATCAGATACTTGTTGAAATCAGCTTTGATGCACTCGCTGATTTCTTCCAATTCTTTGGCTTTACTTTCCATGCCGATCCGTTCATACACCGCCTGATATTCAGTAAATGCCTGATAATTCATTTCAACCGTCCAGCTTGAGATCATTCGCTGAGCCAACTCTTTGCTCACCGGTTGAAGGGAATCGTTCCAGTCGCCTCCCCCAAATGGTACCAGTGCGGTGCCGGGAATGAAGGACTGAACTATCATACGTATCAGTCTGTCAACGTGTTCGCTGAGAGGAGTTTTCTCGGCGCTCGCAACGCCATTCTCATGAAAGTATGGCAGAATCTCGTCGAGAATTTTCACATCGACGGTAACTCTGATATAATTGCCAAGCGCGATGATACACCAGTAAAAAACATCTCCGTGGGAACTATCGGCCCGGATGCTCGAATAGCTGTCGAACATCCACCATTGCGGCCATCCGCCATCAGGGTTCTGGTTTGAGAAAATGATGCGGAGCACCTTTCTGGCTTCGTCATATTTCCCCATGCACAGGAGCAGGTCAAACGGGCCCTGGGCGATATCACGGGTACCCCAGGCAGCTCCGCTGAATTGTTCAAGACCATAAGGAGTTAAAAAATGGGTGAGTGCATTCATGCCGTACCAGGGCAGAATTTCCTGAATGGCGGCCAAATCCTTCTGATCTCCATGCAAAGAGAGATTTAAACACAACTCCTGCCATCCATTCTGTGCATCCTGACAATCTGTAAACCACCGATCATCGGCATCTTCAATTTTAACCGGTTTCATGGCAGAGCATACTTCGCCGATAAAACTCATGCAGAATTCAGAGGTTTCGCGAACATCGAGAATGAACAACGAGCCGCCATGGCTTGTTTTATCAGCGTACAGCGCTTCTTCGCCACAAACCTTATAAACAGCATGGGTACTTTGCACCATCATCCTGAATTGTGCATGCGGAAACTTTCCGGCAATCATGCTATCCGGCTTTGGCAAGGCCACAAACTCACCGGCCGACCCCCCCGGGAATATTCGCCAGCCATTGAGATGGTCAAAATCATGGGTTATTAACAAATTCACCTCAGAACCAGTGACAACTTTGAAATCCATGTTGATTTGTGGGACCGTTTTCGAGGTCCAGGTTCGAACCTGGAAGCAATAATCGCTTGATTTGTATATCCATCGGCAATGGTTTAAACCGATCTCAAAAGCGGAAGGAACCCCGAGTAAATATGGCCGGCCACCGACCTCCACAAAGATGCGTTGTCCGGTTTCAGGTGCAAGATTAAACGGGCTGGAACAGACCGATAGGAAAATATTAAAATTGGTATTGCCCTGGGTCAGATGTGAATTGAAAACGCCATAGGCAAAGGCAGTTGTTGACACAATGCTTTCGTCAGGTGTAAACCCTGCTTTGGCTTGCATGATATGTGCATGCGGGCGGTCAACGAGAATTTCTTTGGCGCGCAGGATGACATGATTGTTTTCTTTGCAGAAAAACGACAACAAGCAACCATTTTCTTCTTCATCATGGCGCCGCTCTTCACCAAAAAACCGGTTAAGCTCCTCCTCATTCAAATCATCAACGGGCAGAAAAGCAGATGTGTTGAACAGGTTTTTATCCGGAACAACGAAGGCGAGAGCATGCTGAGGCGAAAATTCATTGCCAAATTCATGCATCAGATCAGATAATTGATTTAAATCGTCAGCCGATGTGGCTTGCGGATGATCTGATAGAAAGGATACGACAAAAATACTTGAATGCTGTTCTCCGGCGCTCAGGGTAAATGGAGTTTCCTGTAGTGCAAGAATGGACGATTCTCCGGAATATTCGCCCCCCAGCCTTTCGGCGCATAAACCTTCTGCTATCCCGGTTTCACGGAATGTTGAGCCGTAAAATTGCATGCCGTCGACACTTGCCGCAATGGCTTTGTTTATACATGCCATCATGAGCCACGGATTTCCTGCGGCTTCTTTCATGTTTTGACGACAACATATAACAGAACCGAAATTTTCATCTTCGAGAATGCGCCGCTCCAGATACTGGCTGACATAATACTCGTTCACCAATCCATCAGATATCGGTTTCAGCCCTGCATCCTGTACATATATCATGTCAAGTTCCAGTTCTTCATCTGAGATATTTTGGATATCAATACGCCACTGCCAGCTCCTGCTTTTTTCTGAGAGCTGAAGGCTGCATTCATAATCCAGACCATTCCAGCATCCTTTAGCTACATAAGCATCTTTGCTGATGCTAAAGCGACTTACGCTCTCCGGACCAAACAGCGCTATGTGCTGAAAGGGTTCCGTTCTTTTCCTCAGATACAGATTCGCCCCCGATTTTGAAAAGGGTGTTGCCGCCTTGAGGCTTATCCTCACCCCATCAGCTTCGATATACTGAATTGTGCCATTTTCAAGGAAATCGAAAGACAATCCACGGGAATTTGCAATCTTCATATGTTAATATTTTTCAGACTTCTGTAAAGCCCGGTCTATTCTGATATTAAGGATGATTTCCTTTTTGTGTTTATGGCAGTAAATAAATGTGATACGTTTATTGGAACGAACCATGTCGACGGCTTCACCGTCCATTGTTGCAGATTTAATCCTGTCATAATTTGCCCCTTCAAAAACGATCTCACCGGCCAGATCACGGTCTCCGAACAGGGTTATTTCAAGGGTATCATTCATCTTTGCCACCCCCAGAATATCACTCGTCGTGTGCAGAATCTTTATTCCGTCAGCCACAGCCAGGCAAACAGGCGTTAAAACACCATGCAGGGCCGGCCATAACATTTTCTCCTGTGTGTATGGAATTGTGACAGCTTCTCCGGTTTCAGGATGTGTGTAGGAAACCTTCCCGGTTTGTTCTTCATTGTAGTAATTGCCGATGAAAAGAACTGCGGCATGATCGTCAGTAAAACGCTCTCTTACTGAGATGTTGTCGTTGTCACTGTTTGCTTGCCTGAGCTTTGCTTCTGATTTTTTCAGAATCGCTTCATATACAGGTTTATCTCCTTCAGTGTCGAATCCGATCCACGTTCCAAGGTGGATCACCGATCCGCTTCCAAGGGCTTTTGAGAATCCACAGGCTTTTCCATGGATTGTCCTGGCAATAATTTCCGCTCCGCCAAGCGATTCTTCGGCGTAGATAATCTGCGGATTGGCACATTTGATATCTTTCATGTCATAGATATCGATCAACGGAGAATCAATGGTTTCCGCCCCGGATGGAGTGATTGACAGCGCATCGCGAATGAGGGTACAAGGTTGCTGTGACATCTCACGGTCAGGGAGATAAGGGAAAATAACACTGTTACCGCCAGCCCGGGTGTAATCAACAATAGCCTGCTGATCCCTCGCATTCATCTCATCTGTTGTGAACGCCCATACCTGTTTAAATTTCAGCAAGTCACCGGCAGATACCTTGCTGAGATCAACCATGTCATAATCAATATTAAGTACCTGAAGCGCTTTCAACAACCCGTCAAAATATGCAGGACGGCGGATGGCAGAAGCTGTGAATTGAAGGTCACATTCCTGGCCAACAGGTCTTTCCAGCTCTGTTGCATAATAGGGAGGATAGAAAAGGACACAAACTTCAGCCTTGCGCTTTGCATTAACAATGAGTCTTTCAGAGGTTTTAATCACTTTGCTCATTCGTTTCACCAACGGGAAGGCGCTGGTGCGCTCTCCATCCGCCGTGAGCGGGTTGAACCAGTAAAAAGTCTCTCCGGAGTAGCCTTTTCGGCTTGGATTGCGTCCCTGAGAGAACATATAGTAGTTCCAACCGGTCAAACCGTTGGCAATGCTTGCTTTGTAGAACAATTCCATCTCCCGTGGATTTGTCACGACATGATATTCCCGGGAGCCACTCTGGAATTCTGCCGCAAACAACGGCTTGTTACACTGCATCGCAAAGGCAATGTCATTGATAATCCGGTCGTCGTGCATGTTTCGGTACGACAGGAATTCCGGAATATGATCGACGCCGAAGGCGATCTCACTTTTTTCATCAAATAGATCCTGATACATGGTGATATTGACCGGAAATTCATAGCCGTTTCCATAGATCCAACCGGGCAGATTGTGAAATAACGGAACGGTTACACCTCTCTCCCTCGCCATGCCCGAAAGCAATCTCAGATAGTCGCCATAATAAGTTCTCCAGAAACAGTGCCATTCAAAATCCCGGCTTCGGTCACCTTTTGAAACATAGGCAAGCTTGCCGTCGGGAGGAAGCACTATTTCACCAAAGTCCTGGTAATCTGTGCCCCATAAACGATTTATTTCGGCAATTCCGGTAAATTTGGCGGATAAATAGGCAATAAAACGATCCCTCACGGTTCCGCCATAGTCTCCCTGTTTAGCCAGCCAGGAGAATACCCCGATCTCATTGCAAATCTGCATCATGATAACCGGACCACCTGCGGATATCTGGCGCTTGCTGATAAACGGCATGATCTCATCATACCACAACGCAACTTTTTCCAGATATTTCCGATTAAACAGGCTGACTCCGTCACTTTGAACCACCTCTCCTTTGCTGTTGCGCATCTTGACTTCGGGGCTGTATTGATCTAAAAACCAGTCTGGAAGTCCTGCTCCCCGAAACTCTGCAAGAATAAAGGGACCAGGTTTTACAAT
>JAPLDG010000131.1:0-4325 GCA_026391845.1 Bacteroidota bacterium
AAACACATGGCCGGATTCCCTTGTCTCTGTTTGATTACAAGCAACTCATTCAGACTGCCATGAAAACCGCTCAGAAGAGATCCTTTTTCTCAAAGTGTCATATCTGCAGGTTTTGTGATAAAAAATCAATGCAATTTTTGGTAATAGCAAACTCGCGGAGCGCCGTCCGACCCTGCCATGATATCAAAAAAGCCCTCGCCTGGGTTAAGTGATTTGACCGGATTGACATGAATGCAAATGAGATCCTTTAAATGAGCAAATCCGCGACAACCTCCACCAGAAAGCACAAAGTACTTTTTTTTCATGTCTCAGCTTTTGAGATGATCCTCCTTCATTGGTTTATATGCCATATAGCTTCTGCTAAAAATGAAAGGAATTATACACCTGCGCAAAGGTTCGCATATTTATGGACGATTAGCATTACACAATTTGTTGTAAGAGTTATATGATTCACACATTAAAATTGCCTGTATACTCATCAACTTTTATGAGTTTAGCGCTTGATTATCATATATTACCTGTAAGGGATGTAACTACAGGTCAATGGCAGCGCTACCGCATAACAAACTCATCGCAGATAGATTATTTTGTAGTTTAGGATATCCTTTCCCCTTCCCTACCGATAATACCGAAGCAATCTGTTACCGCCCTTCGGATGGAACCGTTGTCATTAATCCGATGTTCAACTATCTGCACAGTTGGGATGGATCTTCTTATACCTCATTAAACTTTAACAATTCGAGATCGAGAGGCCTCACGGAAGATTCGCAAAACAGGTTGTGGAGTCTGGGGGAAAATTCCGGTCTATCCTATTATACTGACGCAAACCAAACATGGACTTCAGTGCCGTTTTTAGGAACAGGCAATGGAATCCGGAAAGATCCGACACGGCCAGGTACGATTTGGGCCTGTTCAGGTTACGAGGCCCTGAGAACGGACGGCAATTACAATTCAGTTTTTCTCTCCCGGCAACAGCGGAATACAGGGAGATGTTATTACACCCCTTGCCTATACGTCGGACGGGCGTATCTGGTTTACAAATTTTCAGAGTATTGATACCACACGCATCGGATTATGCTGGTATGACGGAACTCAATTTGGCATTTTTCCGGTTGAAGCAGGGGGATTGCTGTTAACAAATAATCCAAATCCTTTAACCAGCAGAACAACCCTGAATTTTTCCCTGGGAAATCCAGGACCAATCAATATTACTATATATGACATCAATGGCAAAGTTGTCTGGAACCTGGAAAATACCTGGTATAATTCCGGATCGTCACATATAGTATGGGAAGGACGTGATAACCAGGGCAACAAGGTTATGCCCGGTGTTTATGCATGCCGGCTTGTTGCCGGAAATTATTCCGAATCCATCCTGATTATTGTGCAATAGGTGGATGAAAGTGAAATCAAACGAGCCTTGGCTGCCGGGAGGATGAGTAAATCGCATAAATATCACTAATTCGAAAATATTTATTACCTTTGCTCCCGTAAAAATGATAAACTATGTGGATAACAATAATTGTAGTTGGAGTATTGGCCGGATTGGTTGGCCTGCTAATCCTGAATGCCAGGAGACAGATGAAAAGTCTCAAAGATGTGAAGGACAGTGAAAAGGTTAAAATTTTTACTGATCTCAATTTCCAGGCAAAAATTAAAACAGGCACTGTTCTTGTCGATTTCTGGGCTTCATGGTGTGTTCCACACCATTGCAAAAGTCAATGTTGACGAGCAAAAAGCAACAGCAGCTAAATTTGGGATTCGCAGCATCCCGACCATGATTCTGTTTCAGAATGGCAGGGAAGTCAAACGGATTACCGGAGTAAAAACGAAGGATTATTTATTGAAAGAGCTGGACCGCCGGATGAGTCTTTGATTACGAATGTCCTCCAATGATGATACGCATGATTTTCAGGTTCAGAACGAAAAATCTGACAACCTGCCATGGAAAGAATTTGCGCCAGAATCTTGTTGATCTGGTTGGATAAGGAGGATATGTAATTTCTTTGGGGCCGGGCGTGATATGTTTTTCTTGCATGACAGTTTTATTGGAACAGAAAGTTGAATAATGTTAAAAATTGAGATTATTGCTATTCTGGGATCAAAAACCAAAAAGGTTTTGCTTTTGCCTTATAGATAAACAGGTAATGAAGCAGCAACTTAACCCAATGTCCGGCCAGCCCGGGCTCTCCAACGGTGTAGTTGATATCTCTGCCCCAATCCGGATATCGTTTGTAATCAGGAACGATCGGAAACACGGTCATGGATGCAGCCATGCCGTCGCGTATTCCGTAGCCTGATGAGATAATGCATGCAGCGCCCATCCTGGCCATGGAAGCTTTATGCGGCGAATCCTGCCGGTTATTTTTTATCCGGCCGATGATGTTGAGTGCAACAATTTTCCCAATGACACCTGACGGCATCCCTGTTCTTGGAGCTGTAGGAAAGATTGCCAGCCCACTCTTACTGCTTCTTGGCTGTGAAATCGGATGAGGTACTGCGAAAGCGATGCCTGCTGCAAAAATATTCGGGTAGGCCGGACTTTCATAGGTAGAAGGCCAATCCTCTGCGCTCCATTCTGCATACGGACGACTAGTATAATCCGCATCCACCTTCATAAATCCACTGGGGGCAAATAGATTTAAAGTAATATCTGTACCCTTTTGATCAAAAGCTTTTATACCGGCGCCGGCAAAAGACGGAATTAACATAGCAAAATCAAATTCCTGGATATGTTTCTCGCCATCCAGTGTTTCATAATGAGCTCTCCCCTCCTCCACCTTGATAATTCCTGCCTTGGTGATCCAGCGGATGCCATATTCGGCAAGGATCGATTCTGCAAAGACCCTGGTAGAGGTAACGTATCCGCCTTTTTTGATAAATGCGCCACCCATTCCGAAATCACCAACCTCATTCTCATTGGTGATCCATATAATTTCGGCCAGATGATTCAATTTGCGTTTTGAGATCTCAAAAGCAACATTCAGTGCATACTCAAAAGCAGCGCCCTGGCATGTTGCTGTTGGATGGCCCGTTCCGATCAGGAAGCGCTGCTTTTCTCCCTTTGCCATTTTATCCAGTGATTTTTGCAGGTTCACCCAGGCCTCTTCGGCATGTGGGTAGGTGCATACAGAATTGGTAAAACCTTTTGGCCCCAACCCTTCCGTGGCTGCAAAATTCAACTTCGGCCCCGTGGCATTTACCAGGAAATCGTACTCAACTTTCCCCGACTGCCCTGCCTTATCCGTATTTGTATATTCGAACTCAACATAAGGAAATCCACTGCCGGAATCGCCTTCAGGATGGATGGCGGTTGCTTTTCCCTGGATAAATTCAATCCCCATTTTACGATATACAGGTTCCAGCGGAAATGCGACCTGTTTGGCAGTCATCTGACCAATTCCCACCCAGATATTCGAAGGGATCCACTGGTATTTATCATGCGGGCTCACTACGGTAACCTGATGGTTTCTGCCGAGTTTGTGCATTAAAAGTAAAGAAGCGGTATGACCAGCGATGCCTGCCCCGAGAACGACTATTTTTTTCATCAGAATGAGGTTAACTTATGGTTGGGTGAGAGGTTCGGATATCACGCCAAAAATAGCAATGATTTTATTATGAACCAACAATTTTCATTGGCTAACATGCACATGGCCGGTTGACCGCAAAATAACCAAGAAATCCTCCAAATGCAATGCTGGCGTATGGATTGCTTGTTATTGCGCACGTTCCAGATGCACATCCTACATAGTGGTAATACAGGAAACCTCCGAAACCTCCGAACAAGATAAAAAGAACCGGTTTCCAAAATGCCCAGGTTTTTAGTCTAATCTTTAAGGGCAATGGCTTAGAGTTGCTGGGGCATGAATCTGACATAATCATTCGTTTTGTATATCAATGTGGTCATAAATTGTCTCGAATTGAAGCATGTCAATTTCTCACGCATCTTACCGAGAATGCATTGGCGCCTGATGATGGATAAAATGATACACTTGGGTTTATGGAATTGAGTCCCCGTGCAATTGCCCGGCCATCGGGCAGAATGTTTGAAGTCCAGTACATCGCTCCGGTGGGAGTTCCTGAAGTAAAAGCCCATGTATTGTTCAGATAGCAAATGCCTCCGAGAATCCCGTGAAACCCGGATGTACTTTGTAAATCCTGCAATGAACTTCCCGCAATGCCATTCCCCGAAAAGACGGAGATCAGGTG
Source organism: Bacteroidota bacterium (assembly GCA_026391845.1). Taxonomy (GTDB): domain Bacteria; phylum Bacteroidota; class Bacteroidia; order Bacteroidales; family FEN-979; genus CAIVAT01. The sequence continues at coordinate 4,210 of JAPLDG010000131.1, forward strand.
ATCCCAATCATCAGAAGTGGCTACGTGCCAGCCCGGAGGGCAGATATCCTGAAAGGCATTGTTGTCAACGTATTCCATGATTTCATTCCATTGATAATGTCCCCCGTGGAGGTCAC
>JAPLDG010000131.1:4344-7007 GCA_026391845.1 Bacteroidota bacterium
TTGTGCAGCCTGGTTGTTTTCACAATATTTTTCGACGACGCAATTATCGGTTTGCATGATTAATTTATCTGTATAGATGCCATAATCCAGGTTCGCTGCCATCCAGCACCGGCCATTCGCTCCGGTACCGGCATAAAAAGTAGGATAAAATTTTCCGTCACGCAGATCCTTCATTGTTCCCGGGCAGGGATCAGTATCATTTGACTTATAAACAACAATCGAACTGGCATCTGAATCTGAACATCCCTGAGTATTGGTATAGCGGTATGTAACCGGATAATCAATCCCATTTACCGGGGTGCCACCGATTACACTGCTGCTGGCAGGATCGAAAGCATAGATTTCCGGAGAAACCATGGTCACGCCGGTGCCGCTGTAAACTCCTCCGCTCCCAAGGGGTGATCCACCTTTCAGCTTGACACGACGCCCATTTTTTGTTGTACTGATTGTATTGCAAAGTGAAAAGGTAACTTCGGGTTTTATTTTTACATTTATCGGGAATGAAGGGGATTGTGTCCCTGTACCACATCCGTTTTGTCCAATAACAGTTAGCAACCCCGACGTCGCATTTGCAGACAGATCCATTTGCATATCAAACAGATGAGTGGTAAGGGTTGCGCCTGAACCGGTATAACTCCATAAATAATCTACGGCGTTTGTAATGGGGCTGATGCTGTATGACACTGCTGACTGCCCCTGGCAAACATCAGAACCGGCAGTGCTTAAAATTGTTCCGGCATCACCTGGAAGTGGCTCTATGGTAACAGACAAGGTAGAAGGAGTTCCGAAACCACACGCCTGATTGTGCCCACGAACAATAAAATCTCCGGAAACCGCTGATTTTGTGATTAAACAGGAAATCTGACTGGTTCCGTCACCGTAAATAATCGAGACACCGGATGGGACCGACCAATCGTAATTGGTTGTAAAATCAAGCGGATCAATGGAATACAAAACAAGAGACGTTCCCTGGCACACAGTTGTCAGACCGTTGATCGTTCCAGCAGGCTCGGGTGAAGGGTTGATTGTAAGTGGAATCGCTGATTCAGCTCCGTCGCCACATTGATCGGAATGGCCCCTTACGCTGATATTTCCCGAAGTGGCAGCCGTAACAAAGTCAACAGTGATTGAATTGGTGTTCGTGCCGGATGTGATTGAACTGCCTGCAGGTATTGCCCAGATATACCTGTCAGCAGCAGCTATTAATGGCACAGTATAGACTAACCCTGTGATTGGCGTGCATAGGGTGGATGTTCCTGAGATCGGCCCCGCATCTCCAGGGAGCGGCAAGATCGTTACAGGCAAAGTAGCAGAACCTCCAAAGCCACATGCATCATTGTGCCCGCGAACACTAAAATCTCCGGAAACTGCTGTAGGAGTGATGATGCAGGAAATATGACTGGTTCCTTCACCTGAAACAATGGTAACGCCTGCCGGGACTGTCCATTCATAAACTGTTGTAAAATTTAACGGATCAATGGAATAATTAATTTCGGATAAACCCTGGCAAACGTTGTCGGGACCGCTGACCAATCCTGCAGGTTCGGGTGAAGGGTTGATGGTAAGCAACTGCACGGATTCATTGCCATCAGCGCAAACATTGCTATGGCCTCTGACACTGATATTTCCTGTTGAGACAGCAGTGCTGAAATCAACTGTAATGGAATTCGTGTTGACTCCGGAAATTATTGCGGCTCCAGGAGGCAGTGTCCAGATGTAGCTATCTGCCCCAGTGACAGCGGAAACAGAATAAGCTACTCCGGAGGAAGGAGTACACAAGGTTGATGGGCCTGCAATGGCACCGGGAGATCCGGGTGCTGTCCCTACATCCACAGATGCCTCCTGGATGGTATTCTGACCACAGGCATCGGTTACAGTCACTCTGTAGAGATTATGGCCAGGCGGAGGCGAAACAGAGATTGATGATGTTGTAGCTCCGTTACTCCAGGAATAGTTCATCGTGTTGGATGGCAGAACCGGTTGTCCTCCGGTTACATTGGCACTTAAAGTGGCTTGTGAACCATCGCAAACCGTAACATTATCAACATTTACAGACAATTGGTTGTAATTGTTTACTAAAAACTCATTGAGGGTGGAGTTGGTCGTGCTGCAAACCGTTGTCGATGCGCTGATAACCAGGTTTTCTGCAGACTCCGGAGTACCATCGGCAACAGGGATGATATAAATCGGAGAGGTTTGCAGCATCCCGGCAGGAATCACAACCGAAAGCGGAAAGGGATTTGGTAAAATATCCGCCTGGTCGGCTGTTCCTGAAGGATCAATGACAAGATTAATAGTCATATCAGTAGCACGAGGCTCCGGAATCTCATAAGTCAGGGTTGCATCACTGCATCCTTCAACCAGAAACCGTCCGGTCTGAGGGTTTGAAAAAGTTGCAGAACCTGTAAAGTTGTTGCTGGTCAGACTATTTTCCTCTAAAAAAATCCCCGAATCATATTTTTGATCATACGCATCTCCGATGGCGATTTTCAGGTGGTGCGTCTGAGAGCAGGTAACAGCAATGGTAGCAGTATATACATAGGTAAGCCGGTTGTAGTTGAAGATCGGGCCGTCGCCATTCCACCAGGAGTAAATACCTTTATCAACACCATTGTCCGTAGTGCAAATGTTATTGATTGTCACATTTAAAAACGTTGAAGGCA
>JAPLDG010000217.1:0-3966 GCA_026391845.1 Bacteroidota bacterium
CCTTTGACTGGTATCGGAACATACAAATATTATGTAACCTCTATCTATAATGATACCGTTGCCAATAGCTTCCTGTGCGAATCACCAGGCATTGACACGGTTACTGTGTTATTCCCGGCGGTAGGCATTGCTGAAATCGGCAACGGTCAGATCATGATCTACCCGAACCCTGCCACAGAGGTTGTGAATATCAAGAGTGATTACACCATCACGGGTGTTGAAGTGATGAACTTTGTAGGCCAAACGGTTTATTCCAACAGCATTGTTGACTCAAAAACAACAAAGCTCAGTGTTGCGACCTTTAAAGTTGGTGTTTACTTTGTAAAGGTTTCTACCTCGGAAGGAACCCGCACAGTTAAAATCACGGTAACCCACTAATCCTTAACCGGATATCCCCTGAAAGGGCTGGCCTGTGGCCACCCCTTGTTTTTCCCGCCACCCGGCATGAGTCACGTGTCACGCGTCACGTGTCACGTTTTTTTTCCTGCCACCGGGCATGTGTCACGTGTCACCCGTCACGCGTCACGTTTCTATTCTTATCTTTGCACCCTATGATCTCAATCAACAACCTGTCTGTTCAGTTTAGCGGCGAATCACTGTTCGACCATGTATCATTCATCATCAATGATAAGGACAGGATCGGCCTGGTCGGAAAAAATGGTGCAGGAAAATCCACCCTTCTGAAGATCATCAAAGGTCTTCAGAAAGCTGATGAAGGCGATGTAATCCTTCCGGATGGTCATTCTGTTGGTTATCTTCCGCAGGAGATGGCAACAGAAAGCGACCGGACAGTTCTGGAGGAGACCATGAACGCGTTTGGTGAGGTGGTTCAACTGGAGGGAATAATAGCCGGATTTGAAAAACTGATCGGGGAGCGTGAAGATTATGAATCGGAAAGTTATCACAAGCTGATCAGGAAACATTCTGATGCGCTTGACCGATATCATTTAATCGGTGGTCAGGGGATCCATGTGAACATTGAGAAAGTTTTGCTTGGCCTGGGATTTGAACGGGAGGAATTTGCACGGAAAATGGCAACTTTCAGCAGTGGCTGGCAGAGGCGGGTTGAAATTGCCAAGATCTTACTTCAGCAGCATGACGTTAACGTTATTTTGCTGGATGAACCCACAAATCATCTGGATATAGATTCCATCCAGTGGCTGGAGGAATTCCTCGAAAGTTATAAAGGTGCTGTGGTCCTTGTATCCCATGACCGTGCGTTTCTGGATAACGTTACCAAACGATCAATCGAGATTTCCCAGGGAAAAATTTATGATTACAAGGCCAATTATTCGGAGTATGTATTGATGCGCGAAGAGCGGATGGAAAGCCAGCTGGCAACCCATAACAACCAGCAACGTCAGATCCGTCAGATTGAGCGGTTTGTAGAGCGGTTCCGGTCCAAGGCAACCAAGGCGAAACAGGTTCAGTCACGTATCAAACTTCTCGAAAAAATTGATTTGGTTGAAGTGGATCTGGTTGATGAATCCGGCATACGGTTCAGGTTTCCGCCGGCGCCTCATTCGGGCAAGATCATTCTGGAGGGTATAAATCTCAGCAAAGACTATCCCCAGAAACGCGTTTTAAACGGACTCAATTTTTCAGTCATTAAGAATGACCGCATTGCATTTGTCGGGAAAAATGGCGAGGGAAAAACAACTTTGTCGAAGGTAATTACCGGTTTGGTTGATTATACCGGAGAACTTAAATTCGGTCACAATGTAGTGATCGGGTATTATGCTCAAAACCAGAGTGACTATCTGGACCCGGAAAAAACTGTTTTTAAAACCATTGATGACATTGCCGTTGGCGATATCCGGACACGGATAAAGGGTATTCTCGGAGGATTCCTGTTCAGTGGCGATGATATCGAAAAGAAGGTTAAGGTGCTTTCAGGAGGTGAAAAATCACGACTGTCTCTGGCAAAATTGCTCCTTACACCGGCTAATCTCCTGATACTCGATGAACCTACCAACCATCTGGACATGCGTTCAAAGGATGTTTTAAAGAGTGCCTTGCTCCAGTACAACGGAACATTGCTGATCGTTTCGCATGACCGTGATTTTTTACAGGGATTGACCAACCGTGTTTTTGAGTTCCGGCGCGGAGCCTTCAAAGAGTATATCGGAGATATTTATGATTTCCTTGAGCAACGGCGAATACAGTCGTTGAAAGAGTTGGAGTCGGCCCAAAGGAATGTTGGTGTTTCCGGTGAGGGTGATCAGGTCTCTCAAAATAAAATCAACTGGGAAAAGAGAAAGGAAAACGAGAAGGAGATCAGGAAAGTAAAGACGCAGATTGTGAAGTGTGAATCAGAAATTGAACGGTTGGAGGCTGAAATGAAGATCAAGGAAGCCATGCTGGGCACTCCGGAAAAATATCAGAAACAGATCCAGGACGGTAGTTTATATAAGGAATACGAGGAACTGAAGATTTCCCTGGAACGTGAAATGAAGCGGTGGGAGGAACTCAACTACGAGCTGGAAATTATGGAAGGCTAATTCAGATTTCAAATTTCATCTCTTCATCGCTCCCTGCCCAACATCTCATGCATAAGCTGAACCAATTCCCTGGTCATTGCCGGTTTGAAGGGAAGAGTATTGAGAATTTCCATGGCTTTTAAGTGGTGGATTTCAATCTCATTACGGGTGATTTCATCGATTTTCAATTCCCGGTATATGGCCAATATGCCTTGCGTCTTTTGAGGGATGCCTATTTGTTTATCCAGGTAATAGTTTGTTAACCGGCTCAACGTTTCGCCTTTTGCCAACTCAAATGCTTTGATATACAGAAAGGTTTTTTTATTTGTCGCGATGTCGCCTCCGATGGCTTTCCCGAATTTGCTTGTATCCCCGAACGCATCAAGAAAATCATCCTGGAGCTGAAAGGCCAGTCCGAGCTCGATGCCTAAATCGTATATTTTTTCTGCATCGTCCTGGCCGGCATTTGCAAGTATGGCGCCAAGTTTCAGACTGCATGCAATCAATACCGCCGTTTTCAGTCTGATCATCGTCATGTAATCGGCGATTGAGACATCTGCCTGGGTCTCAAAATTCATGTCGTATTGTTGCCCTTCACAAACTTTTCGAGCCGTATCATTAAATAAGTCAAGTACTTGTGGTAAAAGCTGCGGGTTGGTTTTTGCAACATATTCATAGGCGATTACAAACATGGTGTCGCCGGACAGGATGGCAGTATTGGTATCCCACTTGTGATGGACTGTTTTATTTCCACGGCGCAAGGGGGCATTGTCCATGATGTCGTCGTGAAGCAGGGTGAAATTGTGGAAGATTTCAACGCCCATGGCAGGATAAACGGCATTTTCTATCTCCCCGCCAAAGATATCGCACGACATAAGCACCAATAACGGACGCAACCGCTTGCCTCCCAGATCAAGGGTGTATGCGATGGGTTGATAAAGCTGCAATGGCGCCTCGTTGAACCTGGCGTTGGAAAAAGCATCGCTAATCCGTTTGTGGAGTGATTTTAAAGAATGCATATCATCTGGAAAACAAATAACCGGCTACACTTAACACTTAACACTTAACACTTAACACTTAACACTTAACACTTAACACTTATTCTTAGTCCGTCAGGTTGATGAGATATTGGCCGTAGCCGCTTTTCAGCAGGGGCTGTGCAACCCGGTTCAACTGTTCCCGATTGATAAACTTCATCCGGTATGCAATTTCTTCGATGCATCCGATTTTTAGACCCTGGCGGTTTTGGACAACTTCCACAAACTGAGAAGCCTGCAGAAGAGATTCAAAAGTGCCTGTGTCAAGCCAGGCAATGCCACGGCTTAATACTCCCACTTTAAGTTTACCCTGTTCAAGATACCAACGGTTTACATCCGTAATTTCATATTCCCCCCGGGCGCTGGGCTTCATGTTTTTTGCAACTTCAATAACGGTGTTGTCATAGAAATATAATCCCGGTACTGCAAAATTAGATTTTGGCTTCTGG
>JAPLDG010000217.1:3998-24450 GCA_026391845.1 Bacteroidota bacterium
AATGCTTTGAAGTTCTCATCGAATTCTACAACACCATAGCGCTCAGGATCATGAACATGATAGGCAAAAACAACACCGCCTGCCGGGTCATTGTTTTCATGTACGATCTGAGAAAGACCATTGCCGAAGAATATGTTATCGCCAAGGACCAAAGCCACTTTATCATGGCCGATGAAAGGTTCTCCGATCACAAAAGCCTGTGCCAGTCCGTTGGGGACAGCTTGCTCGGCAAATGAGAATGAACATCCCAATGATTTACCATCACCCAGGAGCTGCTTGAAATGTGGCAGGTCGTGCGGGGTGGAAATGATGAGGATCTCATTTATTCCAGCCATCATCAGCACCGACAGTGGATAATAGATCATGGGTTTGTCATAAATCGGCATCAGCTGTTTGCTGACGGCCAACGTCAATGGGTGCAGAAGCGTACCGGATCCTCCGGCTAAAACGATTCCTTTCATACAACCTGTTTTAGAAATAACCGGGTAAAGTTAATAAACAATGTAAACAATCCCGGAAAATTTATTTATTCTCTGAATTATCAAGGTCAATGTCCTGTAAATCTGTCTCTTCAGGGTCGTCATAGATCTCCATGAGTGGTTTTTCGAATGCTTTTGTGGTACTCCAGTTATCCAGCGTCAGCAGCATGGAAGGTAAAACGAACATGTTGAGCAATCCGGCGACCAGCAAGGTGAACGAGATCAGGAACCCAAGCGCCTGGGTGCCGCCGAATGTAGAGAGCATGAAGATTCCGAATCCGAAAAACAAAACGGTGGATGAGTAGATCATGCTGTAACCGGTTTCCCGTAAGGCAGAAACCACGGATGATGGGATATCATGGTCCGTATGTTTCAACTGCAGCCGGTAACGAGAGAGAAACTGAATGGAATTGTCAACAGATATACCAAGTGCGATGCTGAAAATCAGGATGGTGGAAGGTTTAATCGGGATACCGGTGAAGCCCATCAGGGCAGCGGTCATGAGTTGTGGAATCAAGTTCGGAATCAGAGAAATCAGGATCATGCGCCAGGAGGTAAACAGAAAGGCCAGCAGCAACGCAATTACCACAACCGCAAGGGCAATGCTCTCCCAAAGGTTCTTGATCAGGAAGTTTGTCCCTTTTAAAAAAACCACACTGGTCCCGGTGATGGTGACATTGTATTTGGCCGGATTGAAAATGGAATCGATGGTTGGTTTGAGGCTCTTTTGAATGCTGTCGATCTTCACCGTGCCGACATTTGCCATCTGTACACTGATTCTGGTAACCTGGTAGGAAGAGTCGATGAAATTATCAAGCAGCGACCGCTTCTTTGATTTGAACGATGGGATGTACCCTGCCATAAAGGCTAACTCATTGGAATTTGGCAATTCATAGAATTGCGGGTCCCCGGCATAAAAGGCTTGTTTGGCAGTCTTTATCACCTCAACGATGGACAATGGCTTGGATAATTCCTTGTACAGTTTCAGACTGTCCTGCAGTCGATCGATTTTTTTCAGGGTGGCCAGGTTCAGCGCACCCTTTTTCTTTTTTGTATCAACCACAATTTCAAGGGGCATGATTCCTTTGAAATTCTTTTCAAAAAACATCATGTCTTTGTATATCGGATCACTTTTGGAAATATCATCTACAATGGTCCCGCTCGTTTTCAACTGGAGCGCCCCGGCTACACCAATAACAATGCAGGCACCCATGGCAATATAAATGGGTTTGCGATAATGTGTAACCCAGTATACCGCTTTGTCTATCAATGACTTGGCTATGCTTGCCTCGATGTGTTTGGTATATCTGCTTTTTGGAGGGGGCAGAAAACTGAAGAATATGGGAACCAGGGTCAATGATATGGCATAAATGACCATGATGCTCAGGGCGGCAATCAACCCGAATTCGACAAGCAGTTTGTTGTTGGTGATGGTGAATGCGGCAAAACCAGCGGCTGTAGCGGCATTGGTTAGCAGGTTGGCGGCGCCGATGCGCTCGATGACCCGGGCCAGGGCCTTTGCCTGATTGCGGTGGTTGCTGTATTCGTAGTGGTATTTATTGAGGATGAAGATGCAGTTTTCGACCGCGATCACGATAACCAGCGGAGGGATGATGGAGGTGAGCATCGTGATCGTATAGCCAAACAGAGCCATCAGCCCCAGCGCCCAAAGTACACTGATAATCATGATGACCAGTGGGAAAAGGACCGCCTTTGCTGACCTGAAAAAAATCAGAAGAAACAGGGCACTTACCAGCAGCGCCAGAAAAATGAAAAGCTTGAGCTCATTCTGCAGTTTCCTCGCTACAAGCGTACGGATATATGGCAGCCCGGAAAAATGAACCTCCACCTTCGATTTTTCCGAAAACCGCTCCATGGTGCCCTTGATATCATTGATCAGCCGGTCGCGCTCCTTTGAATCAATAATTTTTTTATCCAGGGTTACCGCCATCAGGTAGGCCGAAGTGGATTTATTGTAAACGAGTTCATTGTAAAAAGGCAGAGAGAATATCAAATTTCTTACGGAGTCAAGCGCTTGCTGATCAACCGGTTTACGAGGGGAGATCGGGATGAATTCAAACTTTTTCAGAGAATCATTTTTAACCAGATTGTATAGCCGGGTCACCGAAACGATTTCAGCCACACCACGAATCTTTTTTAAGGAATCTGTCAGGTCATAGATGGCATTAAAATGTGACAACGTGAAGAAGTTCTGATCTACAACACCGATGAACATCACGACCCCATCCTGCCCAAATTGTTTGATAAACTGTTGATAAACAATGTTGGTAGAATCCTTGTCAGGCAAAATGCTGGCGCTTTCATACTGAATCCGGACTTGCGTCGCTTTGTAGCCCATAAAGGCCGTCATCAAAGCAATCACGATCAAAATAGTGATTCTGTTACGTAAAATGGTTTTAACCAGAAAATGCCACACGATCTTTTATTTAGGCCGCAAAAGTACGAAAACCTTATTGAAATTAGAGAATCTGTCGTGATATAAACCTTGCGAAGAGACTTGTCGGGAAAATCCGGAAAATTCTGTAATTTTGCCGGCGCAAAGCAATAAAACCATGAAATACGAACACAAACTGTTTCAGGGGAAGACCCTGGCAATTTTATCAGGTGGAGGAGACACGCCAGCCATCAATTCGAGCATCGAAGCCATCAGGAACCGGGAATCATTGCTGGGATATAAAGTTTATGGCATCCTTGGGGGATGGAAGGGCCTTTTGGGCGATGGTGATGTGGTTGATTTAACCCATCAGCCTCATGATGGATATTATGGCGGCACTGCTCTTCGCTCAAGCCGGACAAATCCGTTCCCGTCTAAAAAAAATCCGGAAAGTCGCGTTCCTCAGGTATTGCGGAATTTTGACCGGTATAAGATTGATGTATTGGTTACCATCGGGGGCGATGATACCAACGGAGCCGCAAAACGCTTGTTTGAAACGGAAGGCATCCCGGTGATCGGGTTTCCGAAAACCATCGACAATGATCTGCGCACGCGAACCATCCACCACTACAATGGCAAAGACATAGAGGCAGTTATGTGCCCCGGATTTCCATCAGCAGCCCAATCCATGATGGAATTTACAGCAAACTTAAAGACTACGGCCGAATCACATTCGCGCATTCTGGTCATGGAAGTGATGGGCAGAGATGCCGGCTGGCTTACCGGAACTTCGATTTTTGGCGGAGCTTCCCTCGGACTCATCCCTGAATTCGAGATTACGAAAGAGCGTAAAGAGGTCTTTTTCGAAACGGTGAAGGAGGCCTATATGCTTTCTAAGAAGAGATGCCTGGTTATTCCTGTTTCAGAAGGAACCCGCTGGTTTGATGAAAAGACCGGAAAGGTGGATGTTGTATATGCCAGTTCTGAATTGGATGAATACGGACATCCCCGGTTTGGGGGTGTCAGCGGCATCATAGCATCGGAGATCAGCAGTCGTTTGGGCGTTGAAGCCCGCGCACAGATTTCCGGCTATTATCCCCGGTCGGGACATTGCCGTCACTACGACCGGCGGCTCACTTCAACACTTGCCGATAAAGTGGTTGATCTCCTGCTACGTGAAGAATACGGACAAATGCCCGTAATGAAAAGGATCGTTCCCAATGTTGAACTGGAGGAGTTTAACACCACCTCAATTGATATGGGCGCCGTGGGGAATAAACCCCTGTCCGACGATTATTATGATATCAATAAGTTCTCATTTACGGATGCTTACAGGGATTTTTTAACGAACATCCTTGGAAAACCCGACTGCGAGGATTTCCGGTATGACTTTCCGGTGGTGATTCCTTAAAAATAGTGACAAAGTAACAGAGTAACAAAGTAACAAAGTAACAAAGTAACAAAGTAACAAAGTAACAAAGAAACAAAGAAACAACAGTCCTGTTACTCTGTCACTCTGTTACTCTGTTACTCCTTTCCTCCGTCACCACCTGTACCGTACTCCTGCTTCTAAGTTCCATAAGAATTTTCCTGCCATTGACCACCCGCTGAATCGCATCGGCATTGTAGTGCCGGATCGTGAACAGTTCAAGGCCTTCGTTGAAACGGGTTTCATAGTCTTTTTGAAGATAAGCGATCAGGGGGGCCACTTTCCGGGGATCTGCATCCACACAGATGGAGAAGCTGATCGCAGAATTCTGCATGACATTCACTTTTACCCTGAAATCGGCCAGTATCCTGAATATCTCGCTGAGGTTTTCTTCCAGAATGAATGAAAAGTCACGCGGGGAGACGGAAATCAGCATTTGATTTTGTTTCCGGATATAGATTGGGGTCGGGATTTTCCAATTGTGTATATTTTTAACGGAGGTTCCACGGAGATCGAGATCAGCAAATGACCTCACCCTGAGAACAATGTTGGCGTTTTCAAGCGGCTTGATGGTCTTGGGATGAATCACACTGGCGCCATAATAGGCCAGCTCAATGGCTTCCCGGTATGAAAGGGTTTCGAGGCAAACCGAATCGGTCATCCACTTTGGGTCGGCATTCATCACGCCAGGCACATCCTTCCAGATCGTCATCTCCTTCGCATGCAGGCACCAGGCGATGACAGCAGCTGAAAAATCGGAGCCTTCCCGGCCTAAAGTCGTGGTATTACCCTGGTGGTCACTGCCAATAAAACCCTGGGTAAGCGCGATCGGTCCTGGTTCTTCAGCAGCCTGGAAATACCCCCGGATCTTTTTTTGGACCAATGATTCCGTGGTTTTCCAATCTACCCGGGCATCCCGGAATGTAGAATCCGTTATAATGAGTTCGCGAACATCGAATAAAGTTGATGGACATCCCTCCTCAACAAGATAGTTTTGAAGGATGGCTGATGAAATCAACTCTCCGTAACTTACAACCTGGTCATATTCAAAGTCATATGACTGAAGCGAGTTTGAAAAGAGGTGCCCCTTCCGTATGTATCCCCGGAGTTGGTTGAAAAGCGAATCAACTTCACCAAAAACAATATGGTTTTTATCCTCGAAAAGATCTTCCAGAATTGAAAAATGAAAATCCCGCAATTTTTGGTACGATTCGACCACGGCCAGAGGATCATGGTTGATGTAATTTTTTAGCAAATCTTCCAGGGCGTTGGTCGTCTTGCCCATGGCAGAAACTATTACAACCAAAGACTCTGCTCTGAATTTCTTCAGGATGCAGGCCACATTTTTTAGACCGGCCGCACTGTTTACCGCGGCACCGCCGAATTTGAACACATTGATGTACATGTCGCAAAAGTAAAGAAAAAGAAACATTGAATTCGCCGGAAATTCCTAAATTTGTCATCTAAAACCATGCATTATGAAATTCAAGACCCTTACAGAGTTTATCATTGAACAACAGTCCGAATATCCGCAAGCCTCCGGCGAATTGTCCCGATTGCTCAACGACATCGGAATAGCCGCCAAATTTGTGAACCGTGAAGTGAACCGGGCTGGTTTGGGCGAGGTCATGGGTTACGCCGGTGAAGTAAATGTGCAGGGCGAAGACCAAAAGAAACTTGACGTTTATGCAAATGATCAGTTCATCGCCGCCCTGAAGTCGGGTGGACAATGTTGCGCCATCGGTTCCGAGGAAAACGAGGATATTATCATCCTCGACAGCGATATTTCAAAACATGGAAAATATGTGGTGGCCATGGATCCGCTGGATGGCTCTTCCAACATAGAGTCGAATGTTTCCATCGGTACGCTGTTCTCCATTTACCGCCGGCGTACGGTGCGTGGAGCGGCCACGCTCGAAGATTTTCTCCAGCCGGGCCGAAACCTTGTTGCCGCGGGATATGTGATTTATGGTTCGTCCACCATGCTTGTTTATACCACAGGTTACGGAGTCAACGGTTTTACCCTCGATCCATCTGTAGGGTTGTTTATTTTAAGTCACCCCGACATGAAATATCCCGATGCAGGAAGCATATATTCGATCAATGAAGCCAACTATTTCTCGTTCCCCGAGGGGGTGAGGCAGTACATTCACTATTGCCAGGAGGAAGATGCCGAAACGAACCGGCCCTACTCCACAAGGTATATCGGATCGATGGTTGCCGATATACACCGGAATATGATCAGGGGAGGGGTATTCCTCTATCCGGGCACAACGAAAAACAGAAGAGGAAAACTCAGACTGTTATACGAATGTAACCCTGTTGCATTCCTGGCCGAACAGGCAGGGGGAAAAGCATCCGATGGATTCCGCCGTGTTCTCGACATCCAGCCAACCATGTTGCATGAAAGGTCGCCTCTGTTTGTCGGGCCTACCCACATGGTTGAAAAAGCCGAACAACTGATGAAAGAACATTCACCCGATTTTAAAATCGATTAAGCATCGATTGAAGCCTGCCGAACTCTTATCGCGATTCAGGAAAAATCCACTGGTACAGGGGATTGTTGGTCGTTTTGGGAAAACCGGATTCAGTGACCCCATCCCCCCTGACCCCCTTCCCCAGCAAGGGAAGGGGGAAGTGAGTCCCTCCCTGTTTGGGGAGGGATTTAGGGTGGGGTCCGATAAATTTCGCCTTCATCTTCAGGGCCTTGTGGGCTCTTCCCGTTCACTGGTTACAGCTGCTGTTTTTGAAGAAACAACTCAAACTCATCTGGTATTGCTCCCCGACAGAGAGTCTGCCGCATATTTTTTCAACGACCTCCAGCAAATACTCGGCGACCGGGTTTACTTTTTCCCATCTTCTTTCAAACGAGGGTACCAGGCGGGGATTAAGGATAACCAGGGACTGCTGTCACGCACTGAGGTATTGAACCAGCTCAATGGCAGAGCGCGTAAATTCATCATTGTAAGTTATCCGGAAGCAGTATCCGAAAAGGTTGTCAACAAAAAATATCTTGAAAAAAACACCCTTAAACTATCCGTAGGTGAGCAGGTTAACATGGAATTCATCCTTGACCTCCTGGTTGAATATGAATTTGAACGAACGGATTTTGTTGCTGAGCCCGGACAATTCTCGCTCCGGGGAGGATTGATTGACGTGTATTCGTTCAGCAACGATCATCCGTTTCGGATCGAATTCGTTGGAGACAAAGTAGGCACCATCCGGTCGTTTGACCCTTCAAGCCAGCTTTCCATTCAAAAAATGCATGAAATCAGCATCGTACCGGATATCAGGGTGAATGCCGATAAAAAAATCGCCTACGAATCTGTTTTTGCATTCCTTCCTGATAAAGCGGTTATCTGGCTGGAAGATGCAGGATCTATGGCTCATTTGATGGAGCAACAACCCGCTTCCGGTCTGCTTGTTCATGGCAGCGAATTTCTGAAAACACTGCTTGATTTTTCAACACTCGAATTCGGGCAGCAATTTTATTTCAAGACAGGTCAGCCGGTGGTTTTCAATACTGCGCCACAACCATCTTTCAATAAAAATTTTGATCTGCTGATGAAGGATTTGGAGAATAATCATGAAAAAGGTTTTCAGAATTTTCTCCTCGCCGATAACCCCAAACAAGCGGAAAGGCTGCAACGGATTTTTGAGGATATCTCCACAAAAACAGGTGACGAGCAATGTGATAACAGTCGGCAGTTGGCAGTGGGCAGTGGGCAGTGGGCCGTTGGCGGTGGGCAGCCGGCAGTGGATAGTCACGCGTCACACGTCACGCGTCACGAATTTATCGCAACACTCAACTTCTCTCTCCACGAAGGCTTCATCGACCGTGACCTCAGAGTTGCCTGTTATACCGACCACCAGATTTTTGAACGTTACCATAAATTCCACCTTCGCGAGGGTTATACCGCCAGGGAGGCTTTGACTTTAAAAGATTTGTACGACCTGCGTCCGGGCGATTTCGTGACCCACATCGATCACGGTGTAGGCAGGTTCGACGGATTGGAGAAAATCGTCAACAACGGTAAGGAACAGGAGGCGATCAGGCTGATTTACAAGAATGAAGATCTGCTTTATGTCAGCATTCATTCCCTACATCGGATTTCAAAATACATCGGCAAGGATGGTACTGCGCCGGCCATGAACCGCCTTGGATCGGATGTATGGAATAAACTGAAAAACAAGACCAAAAGCAGGGTCAAAGATATTGCCAAGGAACTGATCAAATTATATGCCGAGCGCAGGGCAACAACTGGTTTAGCCTGTTTGCCAGACACCTATCTTCAGACAGAATTGGAGGCATCCTTCATTTATGAGGACACGCCGGATCAGATCAAGGCCACCGTGGATGTAAAAAAGGATCTGGAAGAGACCTATCCCATGGATCGGCTGATCTGCGGAGATGTCGGGTTTGGGAAGACGGAAATAGCCGTTCGTGCGGCATTCAAGGTTGTGACGGAGAGCAAGCAGGTAGCTGTTCTGGTTCCAACCACCATCCTCGCACTGCAGCATTATAAAACTTTTGCCGACCGATTGAAGGCGTTTCCGTGCCGTGTTGATTACATCAACCGGTTCAAATCTGCCAAAGAGCAAAAACAGCTGCTCATTGATCTTGAAGCCGGGAAGATCGACATCCTGATCGGAACACACCGGCTGCTCAGCAAGGATATCATCTTCAAAGACCTTGGCTTGCTCATCGTTGATGAGGAACAGAAATTCGGGGTCGGGGCCAAAGAGAAGATGAAAATGCTGCGCGTGAATGTTGATACACTGACGCTTACAGCCACGCCCATCCCACGGACACTGCAATTCTCGCTGATGGGAGCACGCGACCTCTCTATCATCAATACTCCTCCTCCCAACAGATATCCGGTTCAAACGGAGATACATCCATTTGGTGAGGAGGTGATCAAAGAGGCCATCACATTTGAAGTACAGCGGGGAGGACAGGTGTTTTTTGTCACGACCAGGGTAATGAATATCATGGATATCTCGGTGATGGTTCAACGCATGGTTCCCGGCGTTAAAGTCGCAGTAGCCCATTGCCAGATGGAAGGCCACAAACTCGAGAAGGTGATGCTCGATTTTATCGAAGGGGAGTATGATGTGCTGATGGCCACAACGATCATTGAATCGGGGCTGGATATTTCGAACGTGAATACCATCATCATCAACGATGCCCATCATTACGGGTTAAGCGACCTCCATCAGCTGCGTGGCAGGGTAGGACGTTCCAATAAAAAGGCATTTTGTTATCTGCTTGCGCCACCCATGTCTTCACTAACCGATGAAGCCCGCAAAAGGTTGCGTGCCATCGAAGAGTTTGCCGATCTCGGCAGCGGTTTCAATATCGCCATGCGCGACCTTGATATTCGCGGCGCCGGTAATATCCTCGGTGCCGAGCAAAGTGGTTTCATCTCTGAAATAGGATATGAAATGTACCAGAAAATACTGGATGAGGCATTGCTTGAATTGAAAGAGACCGAATTCAAGGATTTATTCCCAACAGATACTCCGAAATCTTATGTCAGAGATTGTGTGATCGAAACAGATCTTGAGATACTTATCCCCGATTATTATATCACCAATATCACGGAACGCTTAAACCTGTATAAAGAACTTGATTCTCTGGAGACCGAAGAAAACCTGATGAAGTTCATGGAAAGGATGATCGATCGTTTTGGCCCGATACCAAAGCAAACCGTTTCCCTTTTGCATACAATCAGATTGCGCTGGCTTGCCAGAACCATCGGATTCGAAAAACTTGTTCTTCGCAATCAACGGTTAACGGCCTATTTCATCAACAATCCCGAGTCCGCCTATTTCCAGTCAGAGCAGTTCACGGCTATCCTTGAATTTATGAAGCTTAATCCTGCCTTCTGCAAAATGACTGAGGAGAAGAATCGGTTATTTATGACTTTCCGGGATGTACCGGGTATCAATGAAGCCCTCGCCAGATTGGAATCATTCCAAATTTCAAAAGTTACAAACATTTAACGAAACTTTTTTCCCCGCCTGCCCCAACTTTTGCTAATTTTGTAGCTAATATCCGCATATTAACCCCTAAAACAAATATATGAAAAAACTTGTACTTTTTTTAACTGCCCTGTTATCAGCAGGTGCGCTTTTTGCCCAGGACTGTTCTGACATTTTCATGTCGGAATATGTGGAAGGCTGGAACAACAACAAATGTGTGGAACTCTATAATCCCACAAATTTGCCTATCACACTGGATGGCAATTACCGCCTTATCCGGTTTTCCAATGGCAGTACAACATCTGACACGGAAATTGCTTACACTCTTCCCCTGGCCACCACCATTGCTCCCTATTCGGTGATGGTGATCATTCAGGACACAATCCCTGCCGGCCAGGACACGATGGTTTGGCCCGGGTTACGGAAACATGCAACATGGCTTGCTCCTTATGCATATGCAACATCCCCGCCTTATACCCCCGGAGGCAATGTGGTTTTCTGGAACGGTGATGATGCGGTTTCTCTTCAGAAAAAGCAGACCAACGGTACCTGGAAAGATATCGACATTTTTGGAGAGATTGGTGTTAGGCCGACTAACTGGCAGGGAACTTACAGCCCATCCGGTGCCTGGACAGATACAAAACCTTATATCAAGGGTGTCGGTATTTATATCACCAAGAGCAAGACACTGAAGCGTCGCCACGACATCAAGCATGGTGTTGATCGTGCCACGATGATCACCTATGGAAACACTACCACCGGCGGTACACCAAATAGTTTCGATGCTTTGCTCGAATACGACACACTTCCTGTCAATTTCTTTGACAGCCTTGGTCAGCACTGGTGTGATTGTAAACCAGCATATCACCTCCTCACACTTGGCCCCGATCAAACTGTTTCCGCCGGCAGCAATGTGACTCTTGACGCCGGAGAATTCTCGACCTATTTATGGTCAACAGGAAGTCAGCAAAGAACCGTTACCGTCGATTCTGCCGGGGTAGGGTTTAATACGAAGAAAGTATGGTGTCGGGTTACTGACTCCTACGGAACTCAATCTGATACAATCAGAATTACCTTCAGCCCCAATGCGGTACTGAATCTGGGGCCTGATCAAACCGTTGTAGTCGGGGAAATCGTATCATTGGATGCTGGCCAGTTTGACACCTATGTCTGGTCAAACGGCGAAACAACACAGACTGTGAAAATCGATTCATCGGGCGTGGGTTATGGCACCAAGAAGGTCTATTGCACCGTTACCGACATTCACGGAATGCAGTCAGATACGGTCAGGATTACCTTCAAACCTCACGAGGGGATCGGGCAACTGCAACAAGGGATCAACTTCAGCATTCAGCCAAACCCGGTAGTCAACAACCAATTCACAGTAACCGGCAACCAAACGATCGCATCTGTCGAAGTAATATCCATCGTTGGACAAACTGTTTTTTCAACAGCCGTCGTATCACATCAGAAAGAGGTAAAAGTGGTATTGGATGAGATCCCCGGTGGGATATACCTGGTAAGAATATCCTATGGTAACAATCAAACTATCGTAAAAAAGATTATCATTCAATAACACACCATGGCAGAGACATGACCAATCATGTCCCTTTGGCGAATCCAAACCTGTAGAGACGTGGCATGCCACGTCTCTACTGCATACAAAACAACCAAATCCCAGGAAATCATGACGAAATTTTTTACAATTTTATTCCTTTCTATCCTTTTTCCAGTTTTACTATTCAGTCAAAAATCCATGATCAGAGGGGTTGTTTCCGACAACGCTTCAGGTGAAACCCTTATTGGCGCTACAATCCTTTACGGAGAGGGAAAAGGAGTTGTTACGGACATGGATGGAAAATATTATCTCAAGGTAGAACCGGGAACCTATCAGCTTAAAGTCTCCTATGTCGGGTATCTGCCTCAGGAGGTAACTGTGAAGTCGAAGTAGTGGGCGACATCGCAAAGACACGTGAAACACCGGTCGCCTTTTCTAGTGTCCAGCCCATACAACTACAGGAAGAGCTTGCTGCACGCGATATCCCGATGATATTGAATAAAACCCCCGGGGTTTATGCAACACAACAGGGTGGTGGAGATGGAGATGCCCGTATCAACATCCGCGGATTCAGTCAGCGTAATCTTGCGGTGATGATCGATGGGATTCCGGTGAATGACATGGAAAACGGATGGGTTTATTGGTCTAACTGGTTTGGCCTTGATGCCGTGACCAGGAGTATTCAGGTACAGCGCGGACTTGGCGCATCGAAACTGGCCCTTCCATCCATCGGTGGTACGATGAACATCATTACCAAAGGAATAGATGCAAACCTCGGAGCCATGATCAAACAGGAATTTGGAACCGATGGCTACCTGCGCACATCACTTGGAGTTACAACCGGTTTGATGAAACATGGCTGGGGGGTTACCATTGCCGGATCTTATAAACAAGGAAATGGCTGGGTTGATAATACCTGGACCAAAGGTTGGTTTGGTTATGTGCGTGTGGATAAACGACTTGGACATCATACATTAACCTTCTCCGCCATGGGGGCTCCGCAGGAACATGCCCAGCGAGCCTATCAGAAATCCATCGCAACTTTTGATAAAGACTATGCTGGTAAATTGGGGGTAGATACTTCAGGATCACCAGCTTCTTATGGGCTAAAATACAACTCAAACTGGGGGCATTTGAACCGCTGGACCTGGGGACCAAATGGTACCGATGGGGAACCTACTAAAATTTATGCATCTGGAACCGAGAATCTTACTCAGTCACTCAACTATTATTTTAAACCGCAATTGAGTTTACGTGATTTTTGGCGTGTCAATGACAAATTTTATTGGTCAAATATCCTGTATGCTTCGATCGGCCATGGCGGCGGAACCGGCAACTTCAAATCAACAGCATCTGGCGCTTATGTTACTTCAACATTTGATATGCTCGAATCCGACGGACTGGTTGATTACCAAAAATATTATGACCGGAATCTGAATGATCCAACTCACCGCTCAGAGGGCCTTATTCGCGCCAGCGTCAATAATCACTTTTGGTACGGATTGCTTTCCACCTTTACCTGGGAAATCAACCCGGAATTTACTTTCTCGGGCGGACTCGACCTAAGGACGTACAAAGGCCAGCATTATGGGGAAGTATATGACCTGCTTGGAGGAGAATACATGCATGATGATGCCAATAAAAACAAGAACAACTTGCAAAACATGTACGAAGGTGACAAAATCTATTACTACAACGATGCATTGGTTCGCTGGGGGGGAGTTTTTGCACAACTTGAGTATAAAAAAGGAAACTGGTCGGCATTTTTGAATCTTACTACTGCTGTTTCAGCGTATAAGCGACTTGATTATTTTAAAAAGAAGGATCTGGTCATCGATGGCACTACCTTTACGGAAGCTGTTGGATATGGTCAGATATTCTATTACAACGGAACCTATAAACTGGTGTATGATTCAACCAGCAACCCTTATGTACATTACATTTCAAATGATACGCTCTTTGAAATTAAAGGCAAAGACACACTTACCCTGATGGCAAATCCGACGGCATACACGATCAATTCATCGGATGCCCGCTATACACAAACAAAGTGGAAAGTGTTTCCGGGATTTACGGTGAAAGGCGGTGCCAATTATAATATCAATTCAAGGAATAATATTTTCATGAATCTTGGATATATTTCGAAGGCGCCCAGATTTTCCAACGTGTTTAATAACAACAATAAAGAGTTCCTGAACATCACAAATGAGATTATTCAGGCGCTGGAGGTAGGATACAGCTTTAACACGAAAAAAATGGCCCTGAACGTCAATGCATACCTTACCAAATGGAAAAATAAACCATTGGATCAGGCATTGAGTGTAACCATCGATGGAGACAGCTACCCTGTCAATATCAATGGAATCGATGCACTGCACAATGGAATAGAAATAGAATTCGGATGGCAACCGATAGCCAATTTACAGTGGGACCAGGTGTTATCCTGGGGCGACTGGAGATGGAAATCAGGGGGGACTGCATACGTTTATGACCCTTCCGGCACTCTGAGAGACAGTTTGGTTTATGATGCAAATGGAGTTCACGTGGGGAATGCCGCCCAATCCCAGTTTATGGAAAGCCTGAGATGGGAGATTATCAAGTATTTATACGTATCAGGCAGTGTGACGCTGTTTGCTAAAAACTACTCCGAAATGGCTCCGACCTCCTTAACGCCTGCTTATATGGACGAAAATGGAAATCCCAGGGATTCGTGGAAACTTCCGGAATACTACCTTGTGGATGTCAATGCAGGATACAGGTTTATATTTAAAAAGTTTAAACTTGATGTCCGCGCGAGTGTGCTGAATTTGCTGGATAGAGCCTATATTGCCGATGGAACGAATAATGACACCTATTCAGTCTCTCCGAACCCTTACGGTTTTGATGCCTCATCCGCCGGAGTTTTCTTTGGCCAGGGACGAACCTTCAATGCCTCAATCGCATTGAGCTATTAGCATCAGCCTAAAGAAGGTGCTTTGTGTTTTTTTTACTTTAACAATCATTCAAATAATCTGAAATATCATAAAAATGAAAAAAGTAGTATTATCCATTTTGTGTCTGGTGATCCTGGGAATCCAGGGTTTCTCACAGGCCAATATTGCAGCAGCAAGAGCCATGCCCGAAGGTTCTACAGTGACCATCCGTGGCGTTATCACCAATGGGGCTGAGCTGGGCATTATCCGTTACCTCCAGGATGGCACTGCAGGTATTGCTGCCTACGGCGCAATTGTTAGTGGCATTGAACGTGGCGACTCTGTTCTGGTAACCGGGGTTACCAAGAACTACAACTATCTTCTGGAGCTTGACCCGGTCAATTCAATTGTTGCCATTGCTCCCAAACCTTCGCCTGCGCCAATCGTCATTACACCCGGGCAACTGAAGGAACAATATGAGGCCATGCTGGTTAAAATGGTCGATGTTACCTTTATCAATGCCGGCGGAGTGTTTTCCGGAAATACCAACTATAATGTTACCGCCAACGGTGAAACATGCCAGGTCCGTGTGAACAACGCTTCCAACCTTGTAGGTCAGATTATTCCTGCCGATCAGGTTACCATCGTCGGACTTTGTTCCCAGTTCTCATTTGTCAGCCCTACCACCGGTTATCAGATGCTGCTTCGTGACAAAAACGACATCATCAGTAACAGCACAATTGTTTTTACCACACCTCTCACAGTTTCAAATATCACTACAACATCCCTTTCATTTGGCTGGAATACGAATATTGCCGGGACAACAGAACTTTATTATGGCCTGACCCCGCAGCTTGAACTCGGTCACCTTAGCAATGCTGGAACAGGAACCACGCACACGATTAATGTTTCGGGTCTTAATCCTTCTGATCTGATATATGTTCAGGCATTTTCTGTAGCAGCTCCCGATACGGGATTCTCCGGACTGAAGACCTTCATTACCCAATCGGCTTCCACCGGAAATATCAAAACCTACTTTACCCGCCCGGTTGATACTACCGGAGCCATCGGCCCCAAAGCCATTCAGATCTATCGTGCCGTTGATGATACCTGCATTGCATACATCAACAGGGCAAAACAAACCATTGATATTGCCATATACAATTTTAACGTCGAAGGTATAAGCAACATTGCAAGCGCGCTGAACGCAGCCTATGCGAGGGGTGTTAAAGTGAGGGTTGTTACCGACGGTGGTACCAACAATTCAGCACTTCCCCTTTTGGTTGCCGGTATTGGTAAACTGGGTCGTCCGGTAACCACCGGTATCATGCACAATAAATTCATGGTCATCGATGGTCAGTCCTCCAATCCGAATGATCCCATCGTCTGGACAGGATCCTGCAACTGGACTGACCAGAATGTAAATACAGACGCCAATAATATCCTCTTCATTCAGGATGCCAGTATTGCGAAAGTATATACCATGGAGTTTACCGAAATGTTCGGGTCAACCACCACCACCCCTAATCTTGCCAACGCGAAATTCGGACCGGCAAAAGCCGATAATACACCGCATGAATTGATCATCGGAGGCAATCGGGTTGAAGTCTATTTCAGCCCGAGCGATGGCGTTAATCAGCAAATCGTCAATCATATCAATACCGCCAACAGCGATCTGGAAGTAGGTACCATGTTGATTACCCGCACGCTCATCAGCAATGCCATCATTGCACGGAAAAATGCCGGAGTGGCCTCTAAAGTCATCATTTCAAGCCGTTCGACATCCGATGCAGTGGTCGTAACTGATTTAAAAGCTGCTCTTGGCAATAACTTCAGAGAATACCATGAACAAGGATTGCTTCATAGCAAGGCAATGATTGTTGACCAGTCGGCTACCACTTCCGATCCTTTTGTCTGGACCGGCTCCCATAACTGGAGTGACGCTGCCAATGTAAGCAATGATGAAAATTCCATCGTTATCCACGATGCTGCAATGACCAACCTCTTTATCCAGGAATTCAAGTACCGGTTTACAAATGCGATTCCACTTACTGAACAACCGGTGCTGAATTTGGGACCCGACCAAACCGTTTATGGCGGAGATACCGTAACCCTGGATGCCGGGCAGTTTACAAGTTATGTTTGGTCAACAGGCGAATTTGGCCAAATCATCAAGGTTGATTCTTCAGGTGTCGGATATGGTGTTAAAAAGATTTATTGCCGTGTAACCAATGAGTTCGGAACACAGTCGGATACCGTTCGAATCACCTTCAAACCGCTTCATCCGGTGCTCAACCTGGGTCCCGATCAAACAGTTGTTGCTGCCTATTGCCGCGCAACCGACGGTTCCGACAGTCAATCCGATACTGTTCTCATTACCTTTAAACGCAAATTGGAACTGGGTCCCGATCAAACAGTTGTTGCTGCAATTGCAGTTACGCTGGATGCAGGTCCTTTTAATACCTATCTATGGTCAACCGGCGCTGTAACGAGGAGCATCCAGGTGGATTCATCCGGTACAGGATATGGCATAAAGAAAGTTTATTGTAAAGTAACAGATCAGTATGGAACGCAGTCCGACACCGTTAGCATTACCTTCAGACCTTACCAACAGGGAATCGGTGAACAGAATAACCTGGTGTCAAAACTGTCGGTTTATCCAAATCCAACTACAGGCGCATTTACCGTGGGATTCAACGCTAAACGTAGCGAGGTCATCAGCGTTGAGTTGCTGAGTTCCGACGGGAAGGTTGTCTGGCATACTCAAAAAACCACACAACCAGGGCTAAATTCTATCGGAGTTGAACAGATCACAGTGCCTTCCGGGATTTATCTTGTTCGTCTGAGAACTTCTGAAGGCGACCTGGGCCGAAAATTGGTCGTTAAATAATGAACAAGCGGGGCAGGGTACAATACCAGGCCCCCTTTTTCGTTATATGAGAAAATAAACATTCACATTTAAAAGACTGGTTTGTGTCAGATTGTCTGGTCATCATCCCTACCTACAATGAAAAGGATAACATTGAGCGAATCATACGCAAGGTGTTTTCCATGGCTAAAGAAATGGACGTCCTTATCATTGAGGATAATTCACCAGATGGAACTGCCGCCATTGTAAAAACGCTGATTAAGGAATTCCCTGATAAGCTTTTTATAGAGGAACGCTCGGGAAAATTGGGGCTTGGAACAGCCTATATCCACGGATTTAAATGGGCGCTTCAGCGAAATTATCATTTCATTTTTGAGATGGATGCCGATTTTTCCCATAACCCGGATGACCTGCTCAGACTTTATGATGCTGCTAAAAACCAGGGAGGCGATCTTGTGATCGGCTCCCGGTACATTACCGGTGTGAATGTTGTGAACTGGCCCATGGGCAGAGTTCTCATGTCGTACGTTGCATCGATCTATGTGCGGTTTATAACGCGTATGACGGTGATGGATACTACGGCAGGATTCAAATGCTATACCCGCAAAGTACTCGAGACAATTGACCTTGACAAAGTACGCTTCACCGGTTATGCATTTCAGATCGAAATGAAATATACTGCCTGGAAACTTGGATTCAATATAGTTGAAGTTCCCATCATATTTACCGACCGCACGCTGGGTGAATCAAAAATGAGCAAAGGAATATTCAGGGAGGCAGTACTGGGAGTAATCAGCCTCCGTTGGAGAAGTTTGCTGAAAAAATATAAACCGCGCCAGAATTAAATATAAATCACCGCATAGATGAATGATTCATATTATATTCATAATGCGCTGATTGTTAATGAAAGCGACCGATTTTCCGGAAGCGTTCTGGTGAACGATGGATTGATCTTCGAAGTATTTCATGGAAATGCACCTGCCGGTTTTTTAATGCCTGCTGATACCACGTGGGTTGATGCAAAGCAACAATATCTTCTGCCGGGTGTGATAGATGATCATGTACATTTTCGTGAGCCAGGACTGACCGCCCAGGGTGATATTTATACTGAAAGCAGAGCCGCCGTAGCCGGGGGCATTACTTCTTACATGGAGATGCCCAATACCAGACCGAATGCGACTTCACTTGATATTCTGGAAGAGAAGTTTGAACTTGCCTCTGAAAAATCATTGGCCAATTACTCGTTTTTTCTTGGTGCAACGAACAGCAATCTCTCTGAAATTGAAAAGGCTGATTCCGGTAATATTTGTGGATTGAAACTCTTTATGGGCGCTTCAACAGGGAACATGCTTGTTGATGATCCCCGGGCATTGCAGGCCATCTTTGAAAAATCGCCGCTTCTCATTGTCGTTCATGCTGAAGAGGAAGCCATCGTTCAGCACAACCTTAGCGAATTTAATGCACGCTATGGCGAGAATATTCCGGTTTCAGCACATCCGCTGATCCGTACCGCGGAAGCGTGTTTCCTCTCCTCCGAAAAAGCGGTTTCGCTGGCAAGGAAAAACAATGCACGCCTGCACCTTGCACATCTGTCAACTGCGAAAGAACTCGAACTTTTGCAGAACGATATTCCGCTTGTTGAGAAAATGATAACAGGTGAAGTTTGCGTCCATCATCTGTGGTTCGATGATCGCGATTACCAGGATCTTGGATCCAGGATCAAATGGAATCCTGCCATTAAAACTTCCGGTGACCGTGAAGGGCTGTTCCGAGGCTTGCTTGACGATAAAATCGACATCATCGCTACCGATCATGCACCGCATCTGATAACGGAGAAGGAAAATCCCTATCACGGCTGCCCTTCGGGAGCTCCTCTTGTCCAACATTCTCTGGTTGCGATGTTTGGTTTTTTTCAGCTGGGGAAGATATCAGTGGAAAAAATTGTGGATAAAATGTGTCATGGTCCGGCCATCCTTTACAGAATCAGCAACCGGGGTTTTATTCGCAAAGGTTACGCAGCGGATCTCGTGTTGGTTGATCCGGATGATCCCTGGACAGTTGAACCGGAAAACGTGTTGTACAAGTGCGGATGGTCCCCGTTCGAAGGAGTCACCTTTAAATCACGTGTAACCCATACCTGGGTCAATGGCCACATGGTGTTTGACCGTGGTAGATTTAATGAATCACAAAAGGGGCAGCGGTTGGTTTTTAATAACCCCATTCCCCCTGACCCTCTTCCTCAACAAGGGAAGGGGGAGTAAGTCCCTCCCTGTTTGAGGAGACTCAACAGATAAATGGTTAAATAACAAAGCTTAGATTTGAACAAATGAAAACAAATTTATTTCTCCCTGTATTGCTGATGTTTAGTCTTTTGGCATGCCGTTTTGAACATAAAGTAATAGAAGAAACCTATCCGGATGGGTCCACAAAACGACTTTGTATCTACAAAGGAAGAGGCGAAGGCCGGGAACTGATCCGCGAAACAACCTACTATCCCAACAAGCAACCTCAGATGGAGGGAACCTATAAGGATCTCAAGCGAGATGGGAAATGGACCTATTGGTATGAAAATGGAAAACTGTGGAGTGAAGGAAACTTTGTAAGGGGAAAATCGGATGGCAAGAGAATTACCTATTTTGAAAACGGGAAAGTAAGGTACGAGGGCTTTTACAAAGAAGATATGCGTGTTGGCAAGTGGAGGTTTTTTGATGAAAACGGCCGCATGCTCCAGGAAGCAGATTATTCAGCCCAGCCAAAATAATACCCCCGGCGTTTTGCCTGTCACGCGTCACGTGTCACGCGTCACGTGTCACGCGTCACGATTT
>JAPLDG010000038.1:0-8366 GCA_026391845.1 Bacteroidota bacterium
ACCCCGCACTGAAGTACGGGGTTAAAAGAACGCCGGCTAGAGTCCGGCGTTCCTGGAGCGAAAGACGGGATTCGGACCCGCGACCCCGACCTTGGCAAGGTCGTGCTCTACCAGCTGAGCTACTTTCGCATGGTAATTTTGAGGCTGCAAATGTATAAAAAAAATCATTGCACCTAATTTTTTTTCAGCAATTTTTTGATCTCATTCAATTTCATCAGCGCCTCAACCGGTGTAAGCGTGTTGATCTCGGTGTTCAGAATGTCCTCTTTGATCTGCTGAAGCAACGGATCATCCAGCTGGATAAAGCTCAGCTGATAGCCGTTTCCGGCCTTCGGGAGCCTGGAACCGGGAGCCCGCATCTTTTTCCCAAGGCCCTCCGCGTTGTGGCTCTCCTCCAGCTGATGCAGCATCTC
Source organism: Bacteroidota bacterium (assembly GCA_026391845.1). GTDB lineage: Bacteria > Bacteroidota > Bacteroidia > Bacteroidales > FEN-979 > CAIVAT01. Next base: position 414 of record JAPLDG010000038.1, read on the forward strand.
CCCTGCCCGTTCGAGAACCGATTGGGGCATGCCGGCCATTTTCGCCACATGGATGCCGAAACTATGCTCACTGCCGCCTGGAAGAAGCTTCCGCAGGAAAATCACCTTGTTTTGTATCTCTTTTACCGCAACATGATAATTTTTGATGCGTGGCATCAACCCGGCCATTTCATTCAATTCGTGATAGTGCGTGGCAAACAGCACTTTGGGTTTAAACAGCGGGTGCTGATGTAAAAATTCGGCAATGGCCCACGCAATGCTGATCCCGTCATACGTGCTGGTACCCCGTCCGATTTCATCCAGAAGGATCAGGCTCCGGTTTGAAATATTGTTGAGAATGCTTGCCGTTTCATTCATTTCAACCATGAAGGTGGACTCCCCGGAGGAGATGTTGTCGGATGCCCCTACCCGCGTGAATACCTTGTCAACCAAACCAATGGCAGCACGTTCTGCAGGCACAAAGCCCCCCATCTGGGCCATCAGCACAATGAGAGCGGTTTGCCTGAGCAGCGCCGATTTTCCCGACATATTCGGACCTGTGAGAATGATGATCTGCTGGGAACGGTCATCCAGGTAAACATCATTGGCAATGTAATCTTCTCCCGGACGCATTTGCCGTTCAATGACCGGATGCCGTCCGTTCTTAATGTCCAGAATAAACGTATCATTCAATTCCGGGCGCACATATTTGTACTTTACCGCGCTGGCCGCAAATGAAACCAGAACATCCAGGCGTGCAACCAGTGAGGCATTGAGTTGTACCGGCTGGATATAATCAGCCAGAAACAGAATCAGGTCGCTGTATAATTTCAGCTCGATTTCGAGCATCTTCTCCTCTGCATGAAGAATTTTCTCCTCATATATTTTCAACTCTTCCGTGATATACCTTTCAGCATTCACAAGGGTTTGCTTGCGTTGCCAATCACCGGGAACTTTCTCCTTATGGATATTGGTCACCTCCAGATAATACCCGAACACGTTGGTAAAACCTATTTTCAGGGAGGAGATGCCTGTACGCTCAATTTCACGCTGCTGAATCTGCAGGAGATAATCCTTGCCGGAATAGGCCATTCGACGAAGTTCATCGAGTTCGGCATCCAGCCCTTCACGGATGATATTACCTTTGATGGCAAGCGCCGGCGGATCCGGATTGATTTCGCGCTCAATGCGTTCACGCACCAGGTTGCAGATGTTCAGCTGGTCTCCGATCTTCTGCAAACCCTCATTCCCGGAGGATTCACACAGTCCTTTCACCGCCTCGATCGAATCAAGGGCTCTTTTCAGATAGATCATCTCCCTCGGATTCACCCTTGCAACGGCAACCTTTGAAATCAGACGCTCCAAATCACCAATCTGCTGGAAATGATGTCGGAATTGGGTCGCAGCTTCTTCATGCTTCGTAAAATATTCCACTGCATCCAGCCGTTCTTCAATCGGCTGGCGATTTTTCAGCGGCAGGATGATCCATCTCCTTAACTGGCGTGAACCCATCGGAGAAACAGTCTGATCGAGCACATCAAGCAGCGTCTTTGCATTTTCATTGACGGAACTCAGCAGTTCAAGGTTACGGATGGTAAACCGGTCAAGCCACAGGTAGTGGTCCTCTTCGATGCGGCTCAGTTTACATATATGCTGCACCTTGTCGTGCTGCGTTTCAGCAAGGTAATGCAAGGCGGCTCCTGCGGCAATGACGCCCATTTCAAGGTTTTCCACACCAAAACCTTTCAGAGATGCGGTTCCAAAGTGTTTCAGCAAAAGATCGTGGGAAAAATCGGTGGTAAAAACCCAGTCGTCGAAGGTCGATATATAAAATTTACTGCCAAAAAGTTCCGTAAACTCCTGACGTTTATTCTTTTGTATGATGACTTCGCTCGGACGAAAACTCTGGATCAGCTTGTCGATGTATTCAAAACTCCCCTGTGCCAGATAAAACTCCCCCGTTGAGATATCCAAAAAGGAAATTCCTGAAACTTTGGATTCAAGGTGAACCCCGGCGAGAAAGTTGTTCTCTTTCTGTTCCAGAATTTTATCATGATAGGAAACACCCGGGGTTACCAGTTCAGTAACACCGCGTTTAACAATTGTTTTCGTCAGTTTCGGGTCTTCCAGCTGGTCACAGATCGCCACTCTTAGCCCTGCCTTAACCAATTTCGGCAGGTATAAATCGAGCGAGTGATGTGGAAACCCGGCCAATTCCATGTAGGTTCCCGAACCATTGGCACGCCGGGTCAGCACAATGCCGAGAATATTCGATGCCCGGATGGCATCCTCACCAAAAGTTTCGTAAAAATCACCCACACGGAAAAGCAACAGCGCATCCGGATACTTCGCCTTGATGGCGTTGTATTGCTTCATCAGCGGAGTCTCGGCGGATTCTTTCGGTTTTGACATTGCACTGCGTCGATTTGGTCGATAAATATCGTAAAACTATCTTTGCAAATTTACGAAATTAAGGAAACATGCGAAAACTAACCATGCCTGAATTGCAGCGGCTGTCGATTGAAGAATTCAAGGCTGCAAAAAAATTGCCGGTCGTTGTGGTCCTCGACAATATCCGGAGCCAGAACAACATCGGAAGTGTTTTCCGCACCGCCGACGCCTTCCGGCTCGAAGGGGTGTTCCTTTGTGGAATAACCGCTACCCCTCCGCATCGCGAAATCCAGAAAACCGCCTTAGGAGCCACTGATTCGGTTGACTGGCAATACTTTGACTCCACTTTTGAAGCAATTTGCTATCTCCGTAATCAAGGATATATGATTGTTGCCGTTGAACAAACCAAGGGCAGTACCATGCTTGGGGATTTTCATCCTCCTGAAGCTAAAAAACTTGCCATTGTCTTTGGAAATGAAGTGAATGGCATTGATGATGAGGTTCTTTTACAGGTGCAGGAGTGTATCGAAATTCCTCAGTTCGGAACGAAACATTCCATCAACGTTTCGGTCGCGGTCGGGATTCTGATATGGGATTTATTTGGCAAGATGAATTATTTTCAAAATAAATGAAACCTTGATTGGTTTTGGCCGTTGAAGTAAAAAAACAAAATAAATTGGTGGTTTTCAGTTCATTTTTTTTAATTTTACACCCTGAAATAAAACAATTACTATAAACTACTTAAAATCAAAGCGTTATCAATATTCACTTAAATATGTTCAATTTCAATCTCAATTTTCATTGATTTCCACGGTATATATATTATATTTGCTCAATCAGTAAACAAACATCAATTTATAATTAAAATTTCTAACGTATGAAAAAGTTTTATCAAACTCTATCGACAGCGCTAATCGTCTTTCTCATGATGGTTGCGCCCATGGTTACGATGGCCCAGACTACCACAAAAGATGCCCCCAAGAAAGAGGCAGCAAAAGCAGAAACTCCGAAAAGTTCCAAGTGAATAACCGCCTACGGTTCTGGTAATCAGTTCAATGGAGACTTGTCAAAGAACATTCTCCTGAATGATCACTGGATGCTCGGTGCAGGATTGGGCGTTACCAAACAGTTCTCAAGGGTCATTGGCGTCAGGTTCAGAGGTGGCTGGGTTCCACTTTCCGGTGCTGTTAAAGATAAACTGGTGTACGACGTGAATACCACCCCCACGAAAGTTTCCAATAGTTTCAAGGCCTGGGTTATTGAAACAGACCTTGAGGCGACAATCAACTGGGTCAACTGGATCATGGGATACAAACCAGAGCGGTTCTTCAGCTCTTACATTGTTCTCGGTGTTGGCGCCGACCATACCCAGGGGGTTAAATATGACGAGAATGTGACTGAAATAGCCTATCTCGGATATCCAAGCCATTTAACCGAAACAACCGGTTCAAACGGGGTTGGAAACAACAGCGGCATCGGAAAATGGAACCTCGAATTTAAAGCTGTTGCAGGCCTTGGGTTTGATTTCAACCTCAGCAAGCACTGGTCAATCAATCCTGAAATCCTCTGGAGATGGAGAGATGGCGATGTGCTTGACCTCACCAACGGTGGCGCCAAACAAGTTGTAAACGACATGTACAGCAGTGTAAACCTCGGTCTTACCTATAAATTTGCTTACAGCGGATGCAACCTGAAAGAGATGGCCAAGAATTACGAACTGGTTAAATATGAAACCACACCTACTGTCCTTACAGAAAAGGGTGATTCCATTGTGGTAACAGTAAAAGGCACAGTTCCTCCCAAGTATTTCTGCCCAACTGCAGCCATGTATTTCCAGCCGGTTCTTACCTACGATGGCGGAAAATATGAGCCTTCCTGCGGAACTCACCTTTATGGAGAGAAGTTAACCGGCGAAGGAACAATGATCAAATACAAAGAAGGTGGTTCATTCACCTATACCTGCAAATTCCCGTACAAACCAGAGATGAACACTTCGCAATTAACCGTTGCTCCGATCATCTATGAAGCCAAGGAAAAAGTTGTTCTGAAAAAAGACGAAATCAAGGTGAAAGCCAAATTCATGGAACTTCCTTCCCGCAACCTTGCTCCTGGTGTAATCTATACTTCCAAACGTGTGATTCATGACGAAAAATCGCTTGTTGCTGATCATGGCTACCAAAAAGAAGTGCTGCAATCGAAAACTGGAACCATTTATTTCAAAAAGAACAAGTTTGACCTTGACATGAAATATGGCCTCAACAAAGCTGATGCTTCAAAAGCAGGCCTGAACGACCTTAACGGGTTCATCAAACAAGGATGGAAAATCAAGGAAATCGCAATGAATGGCTACGCATCTCCCGAAGGAGAAGAAACATTCAATGCCAATCTTTCTGAAAACCGTTCAAAAACGGGTGACAAATGGATGGTTGACCAATTCCAGTCATGGGCCAAAGATGCCAACAAAGACAACAAAGACAAGAAAGCAGTTAAAGAAGCTGTTGAAGCCGCCGGCAAAGATGTCAATATGACTGTTCAGCATCACGGACCGGATTGGAATGGATTCCTCAAAGCTGTTCAGAACAGCAACCTGAAAGACAAAGATAAAGTTCTTAATGTGATCAATTCCAATGTGGATGCTAACAAAAAAGAACAGGAAATCCGCAACATGATCCTCATCTATCCTGAGATCGAAACCAACCTGCTTCCCCCGTTACGCCGCGCTGATGTTACTGCTACCCTGTACGAACCGCGTTTCACCGATGCTGAATTGCTCCAGTATGGCGTTTCAAATCCTTCGAAACTGAAGGTTGAAGAGTTATTGTATGCTGCCACCCTCACCCAGGACAATAAAGTTAAAGCAACCATCTTAGAGAATGCTGTAACTCAATTTCCTAACAACTGGAAAGCTTGCAACAACTCAGCTGCTGCTGAAATCGAAAAAGGCAACCTTGCCCGTGCAAGCGAATTACTTGCAAAGGCTCAGGCTGCTCAGCCAAACAACGGTATCATTGAAAATAACATCGGTGTTGTGGCCGCAAAACAAAAAGACCTGAAAAAAGCCGATGCTCAGTTTAAAAAAGCTGCAACCCTTGGCGAGAATACTACATACAACCAGGGCATTATGATGGTCACCAAAGGAGATTATCCCAAAGCGGTGAACATGCTTGGCGATGCAAAATGCTCCTATAACCTGGGTCTTGCTCAATTATTATCAGGTAACAATGCAGCCGCAGAAACAACCTTGAAATGCGCTCCTGAATCACCTGAAACATTCTACCTGATTGCAGTTGCCAGCGCACGTGCCAACAACAGCAAGGGTGTTTATGAAAACCTCATGAAAGCTTGCAAGAACGCCGACCTGAAAGCTCAGGCCAAGGGCGATCGCGAATTCATGAATTTCGCATCTTCTCCTGAATTTCAGAATATTGTAAAATAGTTTTGTTTGCTGATTTTGAATCGAAGCCGTTTTGGGAAACCGAAACGGCTTCTTTTTTTATTGGATATGATGCATCCCCAGCGGATATTCCTGCATCATCAAGTCCTTGATCCTGTGATAATCATCTCTCCGGCTTACGAAATCCATTCCATTGGTATCGATCACCAGCACCCTTAAATCTGACTGCTGGCGCAGGAATTCGAGATAGCCTGTCTGGATCTTTTCAAGGTATTCAAATTGAATATTCTGCTCATAAGGACGACCACGCTTCTCAATGTTTTTTTTCAGGTTCCCGAGGTTGAGGTATAAATAGACAATCATGTCGGGTTTCGGCACCACCGAACTTACAATGGAGAACAACTTGCTGTACAAACCGAATTCCAGCGGTTCAAGATTTTTACTGGCAAAGATCAACGACTTGAAAATAAAATAATCGGCCACCGTAAAGGTTTTAAACATATCAGGAGCGTTGAATTGTGACTTGAGCTGCTGATAGCGGTCGGCCAGAAAAGAAAGCTCGAGCGGGAAGGCATACCGCGCAGGATCTTCGTAAAATTTCGGAAGGAACGAATTCTCTTCAAACTGCTCCAGAATCAACCGTGCATTATATTCCTCGGCCAGAAGTGAAGCAAACGATGTTTTACCCGCACCAATATTACCCTCTATTACAATGTAATTATACACGTCTTGAAAATCTAAAATCGTTTAATCATCCATCTTTTTCACCTTCGCCTGATCCCTGCACTCGTGTAAAAGCATCGCGATCGTCTTTTTCAGCAACGGGTGGACAAACTCCGGAACAACCTCGTTCAACGGCACAAGCGTAAATGCCCGCTCGTGAAGCCTTGGATGAGGAACCATCAGTTTATCGGTAAATATCAGCCGCTGACCATAAAAAAGAATGTCGAGGTCAATGGTCCTGCCTGCGTAGGCCGGAGCATCCTTTTTTCCGGTTCCATGATCCGGGGAGGCGGGAATGCCACAACCGCAGCCATCAAACGGCCTGATCCTGCCCAGCTTCACTTCGATGGTCAAAAGTATCTCAAGAAGATCTTCCGGTGACAACATTGTTTCAATTTCGATCACCTGGTTCAGAAAAGGAGTTGGATCGTCAAAGCCCCAGGGCGATGTTTCATACACAGACGATTTCCGAACTACAGCGCCCGCCATTTGTTCAATCATATCCGTCGCTTTTGAAATAAACCCCTGACGGTCACCCCTGTTACTCCCTGATAAAATAAATACTTCTTTCACTGGCTCCTGGTAAGTTATGACACATCCGGCATTGGATTAATCCGCTGGCAATAATACATGAAATCATACAGTTCTCAGGCATCCATGACGTTTTGTTATTCACAAAATTCTGTTAACTGTTCATCTATTTTTAAATCGTGATGTAACCAGCGAACAATTCGAGCGTATATATGATTACATTTGCTCCATTAAAAATCTGAAATTATCATGAAACAATTCTTTAAGTTCATGTTCGCCAGCATGCTGGGAACTTTCCTGCTTGTTATCCTTGTAACCATGATCACCATTGGCATCATTGCAGCCATCGTTGCAACTGCTTCCAGCGATGAAACCCTGATCTCGAAAGACACACTACTCCATGTTAAACTCAACAAAGATATTGCCGACCGGGGAACGAAAACAAAATTTGTGATGGGTTTCGCAGGACCCGAAAAAGTGACCGGTCTCAACGACATCCTTGATAATCTTAAAAAAGCCAAAACAGACGATAACATCGCCGGAATCTATCTCGATCTCAGCGACATCCCTTTCGGTATTTCCACGCTCGACGAAATCCGCGATGGGCTGATTGACTTCAAATCATCCGGAAAATTCATCTGGGCCTACAGTGAAGGATATTCTCAAAAATCATATTACCTCTCTACAACAGCAGATAAGATCTATTTGAACCCCCAGGGTTCGATCGATTTCAAAGGACTGGCCTCCGAGATGGTCTTTCTCAAGGGAATGCTTGAAAAACTGGATATAAAAATGCAGATCATCCGCCATGGAAAATTCAAAGCGGCCACCGAGCCGTTATTCCTTGACAAAATGAGCCCGGAGAACCGCAAACAGATGACAGAACTGCTCAACGACATCTGGGATAAAATGCTGACAGGCATTGTTGAAACCCG
>JAPLDG010000038.1:8394-9029 GCA_026391845.1 Bacteroidota bacterium
AAGAAAAAGATCCAGCTTGTGTCGATGGATAATTATACAAGTGTCGCTGATTCCCGGAAGCCTGCAACAGGAACCGATAAAATTGCGGTTATCTATGCCAGCGGTTCCATCGGGGGAGGAGAAGGAGATGATCAGAGTATTGGCTCTGAACGTATTTCCAAGGCGATCAGAAAGGCCAGGGAGGACGAAAAGGTGAAAGCCATTGTTTTCCGCATCAACTCCGGGGGCGGAAGCGCCCTCGCCAGCGATGTGATCTGGCGGGAGGTTGAACTGGCCAAAAAAGTGAAACCAGTGGTTGCTTCCTTCGGAGATGTTGCTGCCAGCGGCGGATATTATATCGCGTGCGCGGCTACAAAAATCCTCGCCGACCCGTCCTCCATCACCGGATCAATCGGTGTTTTCGGCGTAATCCCCAACATGGAAGGGCTCTTCAATAAAAAACTCGGCGTTACTTTCGATTGGGCCATGACCAATAAAAATGGCGACTATATTCCTGTGATGAAACCCCTCTCCAAATACCAGACTTTACTCCTTCAACGCGATGTTGACCATATTTATGATGTGTTTACCGGCAAAGTGGCAGAGGGAAGAAACCTCAAAAAAGCTCAGGTTGACAGCATCGGCCAGGGCCGGGT
>JAPLDG010000038.1:9119-12992 GCA_026391845.1 Bacteroidota bacterium
GCCTGACCAAGGCCATCGACCTTGCTGCGTCACTTGCCAAAACCAAAAATTACCACCTGATATCCCTTCCCGAACAAAAAGAGTGGTTCGAGGAACTGATCGACCAGATCGCCGGCAACGACCCTTCAGCGAAACTGAAAGAAGCACTTGGAACCGATTACCGCTTTTACCAGTATTACAAGGAAATTCGTGAAATGAATGGCATCCAGGCACGGATGATGATGAACATGACCATCAATTAAAAATGCAAAATGCAAAGTTAAAATGCAAAATTTATGATGCCTTTGCGTTTTGACTTTGCATTCTTCATGTTGCATTTACTTTTTACCTCATCGGATACTTCTTAAAGATCTCTTCGCTTTTCATCAGGATATCAATATACTGTGCCCTTCTGTATGCAAAGGGATCCTTCTGGTTCTTGCGTGAAAGTTTTCCGCGGAATGCATCGATGGTACCATAATTTTTATGGTCCATCCAGCCATCCAGTTCCTCAATGATTTTGGTGATCTGTCCGATCCCGTTTTTGTAAACAGCGCTCACAACCTGTACGCAATCGGCGCCGGTAAGGATCATTTTGGCAACATCTTTTCCGGTAAAAATTCCGGTGTTGGCACACAACGAACCCCTGATTTCTCCGAATAGCAAACCGATAAACCTCATGGGGAGACGATTATCCTCTTCATGGCTGAGATTGTACGGGAAATGGTGCTGCTCGGTCTCCATGTCGATATCTGGCTGAAACATCCGGTTGAACAGCACAAAGCCGTCCACACCGGCATAATACATATTCTGCACCAGCATCAGCGTGTTGGTATAAAAAGGGCTGAGTTTCACGCTTACCGGGATCTTCACACTTTTTTTAACCTCACTCACCACATCAAGCTGCTCATTCAGAATTGCTTTGCCTTCGCGTTTGAAATCGCCGGGAACCGAATAAAAATTGAGCTCAAGTGCGTTGATACCGGTATTTTCAAGTTGCCTGGCATACTCAATCCACGTTTCATCGAATGTACAATTGAGGCTGGCTATGACCGGAATATTCACCGCGTTGACCACTTTTTTCAAATGACTTAAGTGTTCACGTGGTCCGGCATGGTCGATGTCGGGAAACAGGCTGATCATTTCGGCATGCCGGTCGTTGTACTGATTCAACTCTTCGCTCATCTGCAGCCGTTCAAGCTCGATCTGCTCCTCAAAAAGGGTTTTATAAACAATGGCTGCAGCTCCGGCCTCCTCCATCCTCTTGCAATTGTCCACATCTTTAACCAGGTTGCTTGCACCCACAATGACGGGGTTCTTCAACTGAAGACCCATATAACGTGTTGATAAATTTGCCATGACAGTTTCTGTTAGTAATTCAAATTTGTGCTACAAATATAGACTTTTATTTTTCGTAATTCATCGCAGCCAGCCGCTTGTAGTTGTTATACCTCCATTTGGCGTTCTCTTCGGCAGCATTGAATAGAACAACTGCGTCATCCGGGAACATCTTCTGCAGGGATGAATAACGAACTTCACTGGCCAGGAACTCCTTGAAAGTATTCCAATCCGGTTCTTTCGAGTCGAGTGTGAAGGGGTTTTTACCCTCGTTTCCGTTGATCGGATTGTAGCGATAGAGCTGCCAGTAACCCGAAGTCACGGCACGGTCCATTTCCTCCTCAACTTTGCCCATGCCGAGTTTCAACCCATGATTGATGCACGGAGAATAGGCAATGATAAGGGATGGTCCGTCGTAGGATTCAGCCTCTTTCACCGCGCGGAAGAGCTGGCTGTTGTTGGCTCCCATTGAAACCTGGGATACATAAACATAGCCGTAGGTCATGGCCATGGCGCCGAGATCTTTTTTGCGTACCTTTTTGCCGGAAGCGGCAAATTTGGCAATGGCACCGACCGGAGTCGATTTGGAAGCCTGTCCGCCTGTATTGGAATAAACCTCCGTATCGAGCACCAGGATGTTAATGTCTTCGCCGGAAGCGATCACATGGTCGAGTCCGCCATAACCGATATCATATGCCCAACCATCGCCGCCAATGATCCAGATTGATTTCTTGACCAGGTATTGACGCAGGTTCAGCAGTTCTTTGCATAATTCGTTGTTTTCCTTGGTTAACAATGGGATTAACGCCTGGGATGCAGACTTTGAAGCCTCTGCGTTGTACATTCCCTCAATCCAGGCCCTCATGGCATCCAGTGTGGCAACATTCATCATGTTTTCCTTGATAGCGGCACGCATCCTGTCGGCCATGCGCTTGCGCAACTGAGTGATCGCAACAGCCATACCGTATCCGTATTCCGCATTGTCTTCAAACAATGAATTGGCCCATGCCGGACCTTGACCATCCACGTTCGGACGATAAGGGGTAAACGGAGCGGTACCCCCATAAATAGAGGAACATCCGGTGGCGTTGGAAATCATCATTCGTTCGCCGTATAGCTGGGTAAGCAGTTTAACATAAGGTGTTTCACCGCATCCGGCACAAGCTCCGGAGAACTCAAAGAGCGGTTGAGCAAACTGACTGTTTTTGAAGGTCTTGAAACGATCGATCACATTGGTTTTATACGACACCTTGCTGATGTTGTAGTCCCAGTTAATCGTTTCGGGCATTTGGCTTTCAAGCGCCTGGAATTCAAGCGCTTTGGTTTTGGCCGGACAAACATCCACGCAGTTTCCGCAACCGGTGCAATCGAGCGGAGAGACCTGAATGCGGAATTCCATGCCGGCGAGTTCCTTGCCAACAGCTTTCAAGGTCACCATTCCGGCAGGTGCAGCATTTTTCTCAGCTTCATTCAGCAGGAAAGGACGAATGGCAGCGTGAGGACACACAAAGGCACACTGGTTGCACTGGATGCAGTTTTCAGCGATCCATTCCGGAACGTTCACCGCAATGCCGCGTTTTTCGAGCTGGGTGGTACCATTCGGGAAGGTTCCATCTTCACGGCCAAGGAATGCGCTTACGGGAATGTCGTCGCCGTTCATGGCGCTAACCGGATCGAAAATCTGACGGATGAAGGCATCCTTGCTTTCAGCATCGGCGGGTTTGATCACAATTTTCGACCATTCGCCGGGGATTTCAATCTCTGTCAGTTCTCCACCGCGATCGATGGCAGCATAGTTCATGTTGACAATTTCTTCTCCTTTACGACCATAGGTTTTGTAGATGGCTTTCTTCATGTCGGCCACCGTTTGTTCGTAAGGGATCACGTTCGACACCTTGAAGAAAGCGCTCTGCATGATGGAGTTGGTGCGGTTTCCGAGGCCGATTTCTTCGGCAATCTTTGTCGCATCAATGATGTAAAATTTTATCTTATGATCGGCCAGGTATTTTTTCATATGGTCTGGCAGGCGACGTTTGGTTTCTTCGGCATCCCAGATGGAGTTGAGCAGGAAAGTGCCGCCATCTTTGAGTCCCTTGAGCATGTCATACTTCTCGAGGTAGGCAGGCACGTGGCATGCCACGAAATCGGGGGTGATCACCAGGTATGGCGAACGGATGGGGCTGTCGCCAAAACGCAGATGCGAAACGGTGATCCCGCCCGACTTTTTCGAGTCGTAGGCGAAATAGGCCTGTGCATATTTATCGGTGCTGTCGCCGATGATCTTGATGGAATTTTTGTTGGCGCCAACGGTTCCGTCGGATCCGATGCCATAAAACTTGGCGGAATAGGTGCCTTTCGGGGCAATGTCCATTTCCGGGATCAGCGGCAGGGAGTGGAAGGTAACATCATCCACGATGCCGAGGGTAAAATGGTTTTTAGGTTCTTTTGCCTTCAGGTTGTTGTAAACCGTGATGATTTGCGAAGGTTTCGGGTCCTTGGAACTGAGTCCGTAGCGGCCGGCGATAATCATCGGGCGGTTCTCCCGGGCGTGAAACA
>JAPLDG010000319.1:0-20101 GCA_026391845.1 Bacteroidota bacterium
CATCGAAAAAATCAGTCTGATCCTGCTGGGATTCAGTGGCATCCTGCTTTTTATCGCCATCGTGCTCATCAACAACACCATCCGGCTGGCGGTCTATTCAAGGCGGTTTATCATACGAAGCATGCAACTGGTGGGAGCAACCGAAGGCTTTATCCGGAAGCCCCTGCTCCTGCGCAGCATCATGCACGGGCTTATCAGCGCTTTTTTCGCCCTGCTGCTGCTGATGCTGCTCACCTACCTGGCGCTCGAAGAAATTCCCGAACTGGCCGAACTCCAGGATCCTTTCATGCTCATCGCGCTTGTAGCGTTCATTTTTATCCTGGGAATCCTGATCTCCTGGTTTTCCACCTGGATGGCCGTTCGCAAATACCTGCGCATCCGCACTGATTTATTATATACCTGATATTCTTAAATTTTCAGTAATTTTGTCTCCCAATTTCAGCTGAACCATGGATAAGAAACCGACACAAACAAAAAACCCGACAACCGTTAAACAATCCAGAAGTGAAGAACAAACGGTAAAATCAACCAATGTAGGTGAATTTGCCTTCGGCAAAGAGAATTACCGGCTCATGCTGATCGGACTTGCCTTCATTGTCATCGGCTTTTTATTGATGGTGGGTGGCGGATCTACCGACCCAAACAAGTTCAATCCTGAAATTTTCAGTTTCCGTCGCATCACCCTCGCCCCGATCCTGATCCTGACGGGTTATGTGATTGAAATCTTTGCCATCATGAAAAGACCAAAAGATTAATGTCTGTCATCCAGGCCATTATAATTGCCATCGTTGAAGGAATCACCGAATTTCTGCCGGTTTCTTCCACCGGCCACATGATCATTGCCCAGAGTATTCTGGGAGTTCAAAGCACCGACTTTGTCAAAGCATTTACCGTAAACATTCAGTTTGGAGCCATTCTTTCCGTGATCGTGCTGTACTGGAAACGATTTTTTCAATCCTGGGATTTCTATTTCCGCTTGTTTGTAGCTTGTCTCCCGCTTATTTTCGCCTATCTGCTCGAAAAACAAATCGACACCATGCTTGAAAGCGTGATGATCGTAGCCGTTGCCCTGCTGCTTGGCGGGATCCTGCTTATCTTTGTCGATGGCTGGTTTGACCGTCCCGAAAATGACAACACCAAACTGACCTATAAAAAGGCGCTTATCATTGGGTTTTTTCAGATTATCTCCGTCATCCCCGGTGTGAGCCGCTCTGCCGCCACCATCGTTGGCGGAATGAGCCAGAAACTCAGCCGCAAGGCCGCTGCGGAATTTTCATTTTTTCTTGCCGTCCCCACCATGTTTGCTGCCTCAGCGTTGAAACTGATTGGAAATTACAAGCTGATCTCTGCCGAAAACATCAACCTCCTCCTGATCGGAAATGTGGTTTCGTTTATTGTGGCGATCATTGCCATCAAATCCTTTATTGCCTTCCTGACACGATACGGATTTAAATGGTTCGGCTATTACCGCATTGCCGTCGGCCTTGCCATCATCATCCTGCTGCTTGCAGGAAAAAGTTTAACGATTCTCTGATGGAATTCAATTTTGAGGCGGGTGAGGTCATTCTGGTCAACAAGCCTTATACCTGGACCTCTTTTGATGTGGTAGGCAAGATGCGCAGCGTGATCCGCCAGCGCATGGGTATCCGGAAAATCAAAATCGGCCACGCCGGCACACTCGATCCGCTGGCCACCGGGCTGCTTATTTTATGTACCGGAAAATTCACCCGGCGGATCGATGAATTCCAGGGACTGGAAAAAGAGTACACAGGCACTTTCAGGCTGGGAGCTACAACACCTTCCTTCGACCTGGAAACCGCCATTGATCAAAGCTACCCGATTGTCAGCCTGACAGATTGCGACACCCAAACCGTCCGCTCAAAAATTGAGCAGGCCGCAAACCACTTCATTGCTACATTTGACCAGGTGCCTCCACAGTTTTCTGCGATAAAAGTTGACGGTAAAAGGGCCTATGAATCAGCGCGAAAGGATATCAATGTTGAGATCAAAGCCAGACAGGTAACGATTTCAGCTTTTGAAATCACCCATATTTCCCTGCCGGATGTCGATTTCAGGATTGTCTGCAGCAAAGGGACCTACATCCGGTCGCTTGCGCGCGATTTCGGACAACTTCTTGACTGCGGGTCACATCTTACTGCCCTGTGCCGCACCCGGATCGGTTCGTTTCATGTAAGAGATGCCTTTGAACTCAGTGATTTTGAGAAGTTGCTGCCTGATATTGCGACAACCAGATAGAACATGAAAAAGAAAATTACATTTTTTTTAACCCGGATCATAATTCCCGGCCTGATTGTCTGGTTTATCCTGACTGCCGGGTTCTTGTTTATCAACCGGCACAACAGACCGGCTGCAGAAACACGGAATAATCATCAAATGCCATGAAATCCTACCCCATCTTCACTCCCGAATTCTACATGAACGAGGCGCTTAAAGAGGCTCAAAAAGCCTTTGACCGGGATGAAGTGCCGGTCGGAGCGGTGGTGGTATGCAACCGCACGATCATTGCCCGTGCCCACAACCTCACCCAAACGCTCAACGATGCAACAGCCCACGCCGAAATGCAGGCATTTACAGCCGCTGCCGGCTACCTGGGAGGTAAATACCTCGACGAATGCACCCTGTTTGTAACACTGGAACCCTGTGTAATGTGTGCCGGCGCTTCGTTCTGGACCCAACTGGGGGGTATTATTTATGGAACCTCTGACGAAAAACGAGGCTACCTTTTAGCCGGAAATCATCTGCTGCATCCGAAAACGCAGGTCGCTTCCGGAGTGCTCGCAGAGGAATGCAGCCTTCTCCTGAAAAAATTCTTTAAAAACAAACGCACATGATCGGTAATATTGACAATTTGCTGAACTTTTCAAATGACATCTTTCAGAAAAAAGAGCTTAAATCAGTATTTATCCAGATTACCTCTATTGCTCAAATTCTGTGGGACCGTGGCTGGGCTGAGCGGAATGCAGGCAATTTTTCCATCAATGTCACAGGTTTCTTTAATGAAAAGGAGCTGGACCGCCTCTCAGCTTATCCGTTTTTTCCTTTATCCAAACGATATCCCACCCTGGCCCGGACCTTGTTTTTGGTTAGCGGCACAGGTACCCGGATGCGCGATATGGCCAAACATCCTGCTGAAAACGTCTGTTTTGTTTACATCAGCGAATCAGGCTCTGCATACCATATCATCGACGATAACCCGGAAGGCGATCCTCTAAGACCAACTTCGGAACTGTCAACTCACCTGGCCATCCAGCAACAACTTTTGCAGAAAAAATCGACAGAAAAAGTGGTATTGCATGCGCATGTCACCGAGTTGATTGCACTTTCACAGCTCGCCCGGTTTACATCCGAAAAGGCAATAAACTCCTTGCTGTGGGGGATGCACCCCGAAACGCTCCTTTTTCTGCCCGATGGAGTCGGATTCATTCCTTTTATTCTTCCCGGATCTGATACGATCGCGTTGGCAACACTCAAAAGTTTCGAAACCCATAAGTTGGTCCTTTGGGAAAAACATGGCTGCATGGCCTTAGGAGCATCCCTGTCGGAAGCATTCGACCACCTTGACCTTGTTGCCAAATCAGCCAGGATCTACTTCCTGTGCAAATCTGCCGGAATGGATCCTGAAGGTTTGAACAACATGCAATTGAAAGAAATCCATGATAGCCTTCCCCGGTGAATTTATTGAAAATATTTCCCCTGATATGTTTGTTATACGAAAACCCTCGTATATTTGCAATAAGTTAAATCATAATGCGACCATTAAAAATTGCAATATTTGAAGATGAGTTTTTGTTAGCGAATGATTTAAAACATCAGATCCAGCAGTATAATTATGAGGTTATTGCCATATTCCGGAAAGCGGAGGACGGGCTTGTTTTCTTCAATAACCTTCAACGACCCGAGGATCTTCCTGATATCGTTTTAATGGACATCTCGCTTGCAGGAAAAATGAGCGGGATAGAAGCCGCCCGTATCATGGAGGCCAAATACAGTTTTGCCCTGGTTTTTCTCACAGGAATGAGTCAGATGGATGTTTTTGAGGAAACCTTTAAAACCAAACCTCACGCATTTCTGATCAAACCGTTTGATATTCAGCAGGCACTGGGAAGCATCCGCCTGGCAGTTTACCAACAGTCACTTGAAAGCAAGTTGGCTAATAATCAGGAAGAATACGGGGTAAAAATCGCTGAGAAGCTGAAAGATTGTTAATGCCTAATTAATATTGGTATTCCCGGTGACTGTCAGGACAATGCCTGGTTGAACGGTAACGATCTCTCCACCGCCGACAGGAAGATGAAGTACCGTTGCGTTCTGGTTGATAATGGTGCTGTTGCTGATGCTGAAACTCCACGAAGGCGTGGTCAGGATAGCATCACTCCTGGTCCAGTTCACAGGGTTTGCCACAAGACTTCCCAACACATTGGCCGACCCTGAAGAAATTAAATTATAGTTGCCGTTTTTTTTCGTGAACGTGAGGGAATTCACCTCATTTGTCAATGCAGAAGGAAAATAAGAAAGGTTCGCTGAAGCCGGACCTGTTGTTATCCACCCCGAATTTCCCGCATTCAGCCCGCAAATCAATGATTGATTTGTTCCCCAGGTGCCCTGGTATGCAAATAACTGGTCTCCGCTTTCAGCGAAAGAAAAAGTGGTTGAAGTGCTGAAACTCCACTCTGTTCCTGTGATGACAATTCCGCTGTACCAGGACACTACTGTACCGGCAGGGATAACCGTCTGCGCAATATAAGTTAGGACCCCTTCACCTGTTCTGACCGTAGTCGGGCTTATAAAACTGTTGTCGGTAAAATTAATGACCGTACCGGCGTTGAGCTGTTTGAAGGTAATGAACGATAGCTTGTCGGGATTGACCGAAGCGTATTCGATGATGGCGATATCGCCAGCCTGCAATACGCTGATGCCGCTGGTGGTGGTGTCATTTGCGGCCGGCACCGGTTCACTTGTCTTATAATCGATGGTGTTGCCGGCATTGGTATATGGAAATATCTTGAAATAGTAAGTTTTATTGGATAACAATCCTGAAAAAGTGCACGACTGAACCCCTTGTCCTATGTTTTTATCCAATCCGCCGCTTGAAACCGGTATTCCGTCAACCGGAGAAACGATGGAGGAATAACCGACCGCACTGCCCCTGATCAGGTATCCGGCTGGTGTAACAGATCCGGTTGCATCCGTCCAGCTAAGCTGTAAGGCGCTATAGGCAGGTATTCCGGTGGTAGCAGTGAAGTTGGTGACATGGTTTGCAGGTTCCGGCATGGGGCCCGATGGCATCCAGACAGAGTCTACATACTCCGGATGATCGATGAAAGGATTCCGGTTATGCTGAATTTCGTAAACTGAGTCATTCCGTGCAAGTTCCTTGGCTGAAACCGGGTCCTGATTATGCCAGGTGATCAGCATGTTCAGATACCAGGTTTCAAAAGCCGGATAGGATGTTCCATTTAGAACCGCATCAGCATAAATATCAAAGGAATACCAGGTTGAAATGACATTTTCATAGCGGGTAGCCATATAAAAGTATGCGCGGGCAAAATCTCCTTTATACTCATCGATGGGTTCAAAAACGATCCCGGAATATCCGATCGTTCCGCAGATTCCCTTTTTACAGCCATTCTGGGAAACCTTTGTAACGGTTTCGACAACGGCAAAGGGGTAATTGCTATGCATGTTATTGACATACTGATCTGTAGGAAAAATATGGAATAGATCCGTATTCATCGGAGACGTATCATCGAACCAGCTTTTAGGGAAGGAGTGTTCCCGGCTATAGCAGTCGCCCTCGACTCCGCCTCCTCCGGTCCCGCACTGGTTCATGCCGAAAGTGTATTCATAGGGAGGAGTACCGCCCGGAACATCGGAGTACATATCCCACACCTTTCCATTTGGTTTTGGATCCGTTGAATAGAAGGCATCCCATACGCCAGGGGTGTAGTTTACAACAACATGGTCCTTGATGATGTTATACAAGGCAATCTGCAGCGCTTCCCCATTCTGACCGGTTGCCAGATTATAATAACCTGGCGGAATACCTCCGGAGGCAGTTAAAAAAAAGAGCGATAATCCCGCAAGAAAAAAGAGAGCACGCAAGCGGATTGGCAAAGTCTGGCAAATATTCATTAAAACAATGGTGTTGACGGTTGATTAACCTCAGTAATGAAATGCAAAGATAATCAATTCACGCCAAAAACCCTTCCGCGTACTACCTGTTTTCCATCCCTTCCCTCCTGCTTTTATAGCCCTTTATCCCGGCGAAGGCAAAGCCCAAAACAAAGAGTATCCCCAATCCACCATCGATGGGCGCTCCTGCCGGAGGCTGATTATTTCCTCCGCCATGGCCTCCTTCGGGAAGGGGCGGCGGCTCAGATGGCGGATCGGCAGACAAATCAGCAATAAATATCCCTCCGGTAAGTATCACCAGGATCAGGAGTCGTTTGCAAACTGTTTTCATGGTACCTTTTTTAATATGCTATGAGTGAATAAAAACCTTTGTCACCTCAGTGCGGGTTCCCATGGTTAACCGCACAAAATACCAGCCGGGACAGGCATCAAGGACGACTTTTTCTGACCCGGCACCGGTCAGTTCCCGTAAAATCAGAGATTCCCCCGTGATTCCATATATTTCCATCCGTGTGTTGCCGTGATGGTTCACAAAAATATGGTTCCGACTGGTGAAAACATGTGCTTTTGCCCCGGGAGGTTCACCCATGCCCGCGTGACTGAATTTTATCCCGAAACGATCGGGTGAATCATCCGCATCTGCGGTGAATTTGTAAACAGGGTCAAGGGTAAGATTGTGCTCTGTACCTGTCTTTTTATCCTGCAGCAAAATCCCGGAAGGAATACTCCCGGAAACCTCCATGTCGATCTGAAAATGTTCACCGGCGTTCCTTTCAAAGCAAAACGGAATGTACATGCCTTCCTCAATGACCGGAATTGCGTTGACCATTAGTTTTTCTGCTCCGCATACAGAACAGAAACCCGGTGCATATCCTGACAGGAACCTGCCATCAAACTCAGGATCGAAATCCTGTGACGAATTTGGATTGAAACGAATCTGACTCTCCTGAAAAGAGGGCAAATCAATATTCCGTGCAAAAAGCTTAATTACAGGATCGTCAGATTCCTTAAACCATCCCGGACTGTTATGGATTCTCATGGCAGCCGGAATGGTCAGTGAGCCGGAAGTCCCCGGATCTCCTGTTACCTGAACCATGAATCCGTTGCAGGCCGGAATTGCCTCCCCGGCATTCCTTGGAGTATAACTCTGCCCGGCTTCATTCCAGATATACGCTACTCCGCCAATGTTGGTGGCAGTCCAGCCGGAGTGCCAGATCAGCGCACAGGGAAAAGGATTTCCAAGCAAATTCCATCCCCGTCCGGGGGCGGTTGATCCAGTACTGGTAAGATTTTCCAACGGGACATCACCCACATTCAGAAAACCTTCGAAAATTTTATCTCCGGTCTGCTGATATGCTGCCAGGTATCCTCTTCCGGTTTCGAAGCCATCGCTGCCATTAATATCGGAGAAGTATGGCGGAACGGACGAATTTTTAAAATTGACCCAAAGATGGTCTGGCTCATACCAGGCAAACAGATCAAAGTCATTACCGGCGCCGGTGGTAATGAATCCCCCGGCACCATTGATTGATTGCCCTCCAACCGGGGAAGAGAGGAAGTGCCATCCATCCTGCCAGTCATTCCATGTCGCCGCCGCAAAACTTCTCACCACCGTTCCCGACACCCCGGGGCTGCTGTGGATCAGCGATCCATCGGATTCAATGATAAATCCTGAAGCCTGCGCCCCGTTGATCAACTCTCCCGTTACCGTTAATTCCACATGCGGAGCAATGGTGAACCGTCCTCCGGCGGCAATGGTTACATTGTTTAATCTGGCATTCATATTTAACGTAACACCGGTAATGTTGCTGAACACAAGGGTAGAAAAAGGATCGGAGATAAAGGATCCGCTGCCCGAGATGATTTGTGGTGCAGTTCCGTTTATCCGCACAGTCCCTGCTGTTGCAGGGGCAAAGATTAAGGTTGCGACTTTTGCCACAGCAATATTTCCTTTTATCGAATGCCCCGGCGTTCCGGTGACATTGAAATAAAAAGTTCCCTGTGATGCCGTAAAATTGTCTATTGATACAGCCGATGATCCCGTTGCGGTGATGGATCCGGAATAGTTCATCTCAATATTGCCGTAGGTCCGCCCCCCGAATGATGGAACAGCATAAGCATCAATCCTGTACAGGCTTCCCGGCTGAAAAACCACGACGGAGGCTGGCGCAGCGGCACCAAAGGGATTGCCTCCTGCCTGACACACATACGTCGAGCCCGCGCTGAACACTATGGAGTTAAGGTTCGCTGTTCCAAAAGGATTCCCGGTGAAGCCAACTCCTGCCCTGAACATACTTCCGGAGGTAAACACAATCCCATGAACAGCGGCAGCAAGCAAACGATGTCCGCTGGCCGAGAAGGTCATTTCACCGCTTATACTGCCCGTCGCACCCGCTGCAAGCGAGATGCTGATCGTCCCGGTACCGGATATATTCAGCTGACAACCGTCTGCAACCAACAGATCCTCAACGCTATCCCCGGCAATATTCAACGTGCCCATACCCTGGAGAGAGACTGAAGTATTCAAAATAACATGCAGTTGACCAATGGTTTGGGAAGGAACATTGATTATCGTCCAAATCCCCCCGGCATCAAAGACGAGGATGTCATTCAACGCCGGTACACTCCGTACCGGGTTCCAGTTTCCGGCCACGCTCCAGTCATTGCCTGCAGCGCCGGTCCAGTGATAGGTTATCACAGCGGGAACGCCGGTTGCGGCTGAGGCCCCGGGAACAGGAGCCTGGGTAAGATAATTTGTGGTTTGCGGATTGATCCCATTCCAGCCATACGGTAAAATGGAAAAAGCATAGGCTGTTCCGGGAGATAATCCGGTGATGACCTGTGTTCCAGCCATTCCCGGAAGGACGTTCGCTGCAACGATCCCATCACCCAAAATGGCCCCGGGTGAATACTGATTTGCATCTGCCGGCACCCCGGAAGGCGGGAGTGTTCCCGGCTTTTGCAGGATCAGATAGCCAACCGCTCCGGTTAGCAAGGGGTTCCAGGACAACCCGATGGCGGTCGTCCCGACAGCAGCGGCAGAAAATTCTGTCACGTGAACAGGGGGCTCTTCAGCGAGCGTAAAGAAGGTTGCTTCTTCTGTCAGGGCAGCGCCGATCGCATTGGTGGCATATGCTGCATAATGAATTTGAGCGCCACCGGGGAGCCCTGTTCTCAAATGGCTGAAAAAACCGGTATCTGCAATGCCTTCAGCCTGTTTATTGTCGGCAATCGTTACGGGTGAAGAGGTTTTCCAAAGGGTTCCCCGTTCGGTCACCGGGCTGCCGCCATCAGAAGTGATATGCCCTCCGAGAATGGCGGATGCCTGCCCTATTTGCGTTGCTGCCGGCAAATGAATGGAGGGTGCGAGAAGGAGGGCGGAGGTTGCCTGGCTCATCGGGTTGTTTTGCCCTGGAAGGGTGTTGAACATAGTCAATGCCCCGGAACCGTTGTATTCATAGATCCGGATCCAGTATGTCACCCCGGTTGAGAGTCCGGTTATGGCCGGGATGGAAGCTCCCGAATAGTTGTACACCACCTGCTCTCCACTCCCTGCATATACGGGATTTCCGATCGGGTCGGAGCCATCGGCCGGGTCGGAAAAACTGTTTGAGGTATTGATCTTCACGACACGTTTTTCACCATTGCCAGGCGTCCACGACACCCCCATCTCTGTTTGCAGGACATTGCTGAAAGCAATACTGGAAGCCTGAAGCGTGGGTGCCACAATATTTGCCTCTGTCACTGTTCCCCCGATTGCCAGTCCGTTGACACCGGGAGAACCGGAATAAAAGCCCCAGCCTCCGGTGGTGGTCTGCCCGCTGGCATAATACCGCAGGGTAACCACCGTTCCGGTGTAAACGTTCTGCAGGTCGGCGATCCCGGAAAGGGCGACCTGCCCCATGGTCAGCGATGTTGTCTGAACCGGGTTCCCGATCAGGAAGAAATTGACTCCATCGAGGCTGTAGGCAAATTGAGAGGTAACCCCGGGAGTGGCAAAAAAACTGGTGGTACCGTTGAATTTTGCATCCAGGGTGGAAAGTGATAATTTATAACCCGGAGCGGGCCGTAAAGTCACCTGGAAATAATCGGCAGCGGCCGCTGAGATCCCGTTGTTCTGGAATCCCGTGGTCCGGAATGAGTTTACCCCTCCCGACGCCGGCGCTCCGGGGCCGCGGGTAACATGGCTCGCTCCTCCCGCTGATTCCAGGTTCGGGTGAAAGGTTGTGGCTGCGCAGGTTACGGGGAATGATTGGCCGTAAAAATCCCAGGCGGCGATCTGACCCTGAAGGGAAACAACGGTCAGAAGCAAAAGAATGGCTGAATAAATGTTCTTTTTCATGATGTTTTTCCGCTTAATCCGGTTTTCAATTAAAAAGTGGGGTGTTGTTCATAACTTTTTGTTTTTTCCGGTTATCTTTGCCCTGATGAAGGGCCGGAAAGAGGTCACCATAAATCAGGAAATGGATACAGAAACACCAGACACCGAATCAGGTTTTCAGGAATATATCAAGGCGCACTTTGATGGCAAGAATATTACTGGCAGCATTGACTATCACCAATTGCTGAATCTGAACAGCCCGGTAAAAAACAATCTGGGCCTAGGAATGACAATAGCATTGCTGGATACCGGAATTTTTCATCATCCTGTGCTCAGGGATTCAATCCTGGCCGGTGAATTTGATTTTACAGGCAGTCCGCTGAAAGCTGCCGATAAAAATGGTCATGGCACATTTTTATCCGGTTTGATTTGCGCCCGGTCCGACAATCCCGGAACGATGAACGGAATTGCGCCAAAATCCAGGGTCGCAAATATCAAAGTCATTAAAGACAATGGTTCTGCCGTTGGTGAATACCTGGAATCGGGGTTAAAAAAGGTTTCTGAACTATTTTCAACCGGCATCATCAACATGAGCTTAAATATCACCGTGCAGGAATATGACCAGATCGTTGCAAAAAACACATTTGACATCCTTGCAGAAAACTATGTGCTTGTTGCCGCTGCCGGTGAAAATGAACAGTTGCTGGCGGATGCCGGGATCTTCTCCCCGGCCACTTCCGGAAAAGTAATAGCAGTGGGAACGGTTGATGAAACATTCTTCAAGGCCAATCCTTCCCCCGTTTTTGATTCAAGACTTGATTTCATCGTTCCCTGCTTCGACCTCGTATCCTGCAGCAATGATGCCGGGTTTACCGCAGATTCAGGAGTCAGCAGCATGGCAAGCGCCATTGTTTCGGCCATTGTTGCCCTCATTTTCTCGGGTCAGGGATCGGATAAACTATCGTTTAACAATGCCCTGAAAGCGTTGAATCTGCTGGCAATGCCTTACGGCGAAATCAGTGATTTTAATTCTCTCCGGCTCATAAAACCTTAAATGATGAAAAAATTCTATGTTATTTTTCTGCTGGTTATTATTTCGGTCTCCGGAAAATTATATTCCCAGCTTCCGTTGCCCTATTATGACGCGATAAAATTATCAACCATGACACTCACTCCTGCCAGTGGAATTCTGGACCAGGGAGATGATGCTGTTTATCAGATCCTGGAGAAATATGTTCCCCCTTCTGCCAGAAATGATAAAAATAAAATCCGGGAATATTTCAATCCTGCCACCGCAGGAAAACCTGATCCTAATCCATTTATCGAAATCAGCGGGAGCAAGCATAGCGGCAACAAGAATTTTTTCAGCAGCGGGAGCAAACAGGTTTTCTCATCCCTGGGCAGCGTGGATGTGACCAAATATGCGCAGGGGGTCTCATTGTTCCTGATCGACAGGGCCAAACAGGAACTGAATATTGCCTTTTTTCAAAAGTTCAAAAAGTTTGTCGAAAAGAATCCTGAAATCGGCATATTATTTCCCAATACAACCAATAGTCTGGGCAATATTCTGGCATACCAGTACTCCCAGATGCTGCCGGTTCTTCAGGAAGCATTTTATCAGGACATGGAAATTCTTCCGGCAAACCTTGTTGAAGTATTGCTCATGGACAAATACTACAACAAGGTGAAGAACTTCCCGGAGTTTATAGTCATCATCAGGTCTGTAGCGCTGTTACAGCAAATTGACTTCCTCTCACCGCCGGAAATTCTCGACAAGCTTCCTGAAATCGCAGATGTTGACTCCATGCCGCAACTCAGGAACCTCTATAGTTCACTGAAACTGGTGGCCATTTTTTCCAATTCCATCCGCACTGATTCTGCCCATTACACAGAGGCACAAACAAATTACTGGGTATCGTCTAAAGAATTCTACGACAACATCTTAAACAAACCCATCGTCTTGAATCTATTCCTGGGCCTGGTATATCAGCAGATAAAAAATGACAGTCTCGGATTCAACAAAACCCTGCTCGCAGATCAAATCAGCAATAACAGTCAACAAATATTGTGGTACAATCTGCAGTTTACAAAACTTCTGACCCAGGTGAATCAGATCAATGCCGCTGCCAGGAGTATAAAACTTTTGAAGGAGAATGGGGAAAAACCGACCAGCCAGGATATCTGTACGTATGTGAGCGCTGCAATCGATCTGTTTGATTTTGGATACGACATGATAACGCATTACAACCCCGGAATAAAAACAATGGATATTTACATTGAACTGGCCCGGAATGCAAATAGCCTTTATATCCATGCAATAAGTCAGAAATATGCGTTGGCCATGAACAATGCCATCCATATTTTCAGCACGTTTAACAAAAATCCGGGCAATAATAAGGTATTCAATGAAAACTTCATCACCGGCATCAATACCTATGGAACATTCATCGCAAACGTTGCCGGGGCAGATACCCCTCAGGAGGTGCAGGCAGCGATTGAAACGGCTGCTTTGCCGGCAGGTAGTTCGTCGATGAAGAAAAACTACAGCAACAACATCGCGCTGAATGCCTATCTGGGCGTGAATGCCGGAAACTGGCCAAAAGACAAATCAAACAGCATGACCTGGAACGGGAATTTCAGGCTCACCGCTCCCATCGGAATTGCCTGGACTCCCTTTTCTTTCGGGAAAGGAGGCGCTTTATCTGTGTTCGCTTCCATCCTTGATATCGGCGCCATTGTTGATTACCAGTTAAACGGAGGCTCGCCAGGGGATTCAGCCAATCCGGAGGTCACCCAAAAAATTTACCTCGCCAATATATTTTCCCCCGGTGGGTATCTGGTCTATGGCATGGCCTGGAATCTTCCTGTCTCAGTTGGATTTGGCGGGCAATATGGCCCGGGGATGATCAAGATGGGCAATGATTTGTGGAACCCCACCTGGAGATGGAATTTTTTTATTGCCGTGGATATCCCTGTCTTTAATTTCAGGAAAGGGAAGGGAATAGTTCTTCAAAATTAAAACCATTCCGATGGCAAATGCATTACACCATAAGACTTTACAGAACCAATCATGAACAAAATACTTCAGGAAAAGAAAACCTTTGCAAAAGTTGACTATTCAGATAAACAATTGTCGGACCATGAATTTGACGCCTGCACCTTTACAAACTGCAACTTCTCAAAAAGTGACTTGTCCAATAGCGATTTCCTGGATTGTACATTTGAGGATTGTAGCTTCACGGTGGTCAGACTGAACAATACAGGACTGAAAAATGTCAGATTCATCGGATGTAAACTCCTGGGAACCGATTTTACAAAATGTAAAGATTTCCTTCTTTCATTTTACTTTGAGAACTGCTCCCTGGATTACGCTACTTTTATCAGGAAGAAGATCAAAAACACAGTATTTAAAGACTGCTCCATCAAAGAGGCTGATTTTACGGAAGCCGACCTGACGTCTTCAGGATTTCTCAATTGTGATTTGACCCGCACCGTTTTCATGCATACAATTCTGGAAAAAGCAGATTTCCGGACAGCGAGTAACTATTCCTTTGACCTTGATTTAAACAGAGTTAAAAAGGCAAAATTCTCTCCCGCCGGCATAATCGGGTTTTTGGATAAATACCAGATTATCATCGGATAGCGTTCAATAAGTTCATCCCGGGGGTCTTGGCAACGGCGGCGGAGAAGGAAGTTTTATGATCACCTTTGGAGGGCTCGGGGCAGATGGTAAATGTATGATCACTGCCGGGGGGTTTGGAACAGTTGGTTGAATGATTACTGTTCTTTTTTTTGGATACACCTTATGATGGTGGTGTTTATACTCCTTCTTAACCTCTTTATGTCCATTATTCTTATGATGTGGTTTTTGTGCAAATATGGAGGCGCAGGCAAATAATGCAATTAACGCAAGTGTGAGTGACTTTTTCATGATCTTTCTTTTCAACAAAAACTGTCTTGATAGAATCGTTCAATTATTCAACAAAGGTGCGACTGATCGTGTTAAAAACCGTTACACAACTTTGGGAATAAGTTACATCATTCACACATCAACCATTTGCAGGTTACAAGGTTTCCCGACACGAAAGGGCCTTGAACGCCCTGACTTCTGACATTTATTGCGGTAAAACCCGAAGTAATAAGTACGAATGACGAAGGACAAAGGACAAAGGTTGGGATTAGCCTGCCGTTGAACTAAACCTCCGGTAGCTAAAGCCATGTAGCTAAATTAGATATAATTCGTACAAATGCTCATAACCTAACCTAAATAGTTATGAGCAAAAACATGATTGAAAAAGCAAGGGAGGCTGTAGAGGGCTTCTCTGGCTTGTACGAAAAAACCGAACAAAGGTTATCTTTAACCGGGTATTCTGATTCCACCAGTGAAAATTATCTTCGTGAACTGGCCCGGATCAGTCTGCAATTCGGTACTATTCCGGATAATCTGGCTGAGGAACAAATAAACAGTTACCTTCAGGACCTCGCCACCCATTTCACAAAACAGCAGGGGACCTTCAAGATGGCCGTTTGGGGACTGCGTTATTATTTCCGTACGATAAAAAACCAGCAAACTTCCATTTCCCTGCCTGTAATACGACACACACAAGACCTGCCTGTAGTGCTTTCTCAACAGGAATGCCGACGGCTTTTCAAGGCAGATGCTGATTTACGCCATCGTTTGATGCTCATTACAATGTATTCAGCCGGACTGAGGATATGCGAACTATGCCGGCTGAAGCCTTGTGACATTGATTCAGACCGCATGCGGATCCATATCAAACAATCGAAAAACCACAAAGATCGTTATGTGGTTTTGTCATCACTGCTGCTTGTGGGGCTTCGTAAATATTATCAGCAATATAAACCAGAAGGGTATTTGTTTAATGGAAACCGCAAAGGCACCCCAATCAGTCCTGAGGGAGTGAGGTTTATCCTGAAGCAGGCTGTGAAAAAAGCGGGTATTATCAAACCGGTCACGCTTCACACCCTTCGCCACAGTTTTGCCACTCATCTGCTGGAAGAGGGGCTTGACTTGTTCACGATCAAAGAACAGATGGGACATAGCAGGATCGCCACAACCATGACTTACATAAATATTGCTCAGGTAATGCCCAAGGTTGCCTTCAGTCCGCTCGACAGGCTTTACACCAAACATTGAAAGTTGTCCAGCATGAGGTGGCAGATATTGTTTTACGCTATGGAGAACAATATCTTGCCTCTCGCCGGGTTCCCTTGCGTCACCAAAAGGTACTGGATGACATTGTATCATGCCATACGGCCGCGATGGGCGGACATGTGTATGCCTGTGATAAGTGTGGAATCATCCGGGTAGCATTTAACAGCTGTCGTAACCGGCATTGTCCCAAGTGCCAGTCGGTTGACCGGGAGAGATGGATTATCAAACGGGAAGAGGATCTTCTTCCGGTACGGTATTTTCATGTGGTGTTTACTTTGCCTGATAAACTCAATCCGTTGTGTTTACAGCACCCTTCAGCGATGTACAATATGCTGTTTTCATCAGCTTGGCAGACCCTGGTGACCTTTGGTTATGATTACCGTCACCTGGGTGCGGCCACCGGTATGACTGCTGTATTGCATACATGGAGACAAACACTGGTACTACATCCTCACCTGCATTGTATTGTTCCTGCAGGTGGCCTGACCGTTCAGGGAAAATGGAGGCATACCAAACAGCAGGGTAAGTATCTTTATCCCAGACAGGCCCTGAGCAGCGTATTCAGGGCAAAGTATGTTGAAAAACTCCGCCGGTGGATAAAACAGGAGAATATCCCGGTGGATAAAACCCTTTTCAAAGATTTGTTTCGTAATTCCTGGGTGGTTGATGCCAGGGAGCCATTTGAAAAAGCAGAAAACGTCATCGAATATCTGGCACGATACACCCATAAAGTGGCCATCTCAAATTACAGACTTGCGTCGATTGACAATGATGCCATTGTTTTCCGCTATAAGGACTATCGTGACAGCGGCCAGCAAAAAACGATGTCACTCAATGCAACTGATTTTTTGCAGCGGTTCTGCCTCCATATTCTCCCGTGCGGGTTTGTCCGCATCCGTCACTATGGCATATTATCAACCCGGCGTAAAACTGAATGTCTGGAGGATGCCAGATTGAGCCTGGGTGCTGCAACTCCTCAAAAACAACCTACTGACTGGAAAACAATAGCATTCAAACGACTGGGTTTTGATCCCGACCGTTGTCCGTTTTGTGGCGATGGAAAAATGGTAGTCATTGAAAAGTTCCCACCCGAAAGGGGGCCTCCTGTATCAATTTCTAATTTTATAAAAAGAAATGGTTTTTAATCATCATACCGATAGTGAAAAAGACTCCCCAAATCAGGAGCCCGATACCGCTTTGTCTGCAGTAATAATCATAGCCACTATGATACCAGTTGAATGTCTGAAGTGCTTCTCACATCCACTTTTTTATGCTGACCTTTGTCTGCAATTAATGCTGCCCCGGTCATCGGCATCTAATTTCTCCATCAGGCTGTCCATGATAAATATTTGAATACCCACGTGGTTTAAAACCCGCTATTAGCCGGCGTTTGAGGTTAGTTCAACGGTTGGCTTTTATGCAGTGAAAAACTGCATTAAGCCCTATTTGTTGTTAGTCCTTCGAACTTTGTCCTTCCCACTTTCGTTTGTCCTTTGAACTTTGTCCTTCCCACTTTCGTTTGAACTTAAAATGGGTGTTAGTGCGGTAAAAGTCACAATTGTGAATTTTATGTCATTTAATTGCTTGGAAAATGTCAACATACTACAATTTGGAAGCGTCAGAAGTCAGGAATTATATTCAAAAATATTTTTTAAAACGACT
Organism: Bacteroidota bacterium; assembly: GCA_026391845.1. Taxonomy (GTDB): domain Bacteria; phylum Bacteroidota; class Bacteroidia; order Bacteroidales; family FEN-979; genus CAIVAT01. Next base: position 17,313 of record JAPLDG010000319.1, read on the forward strand.
GAAGGTTGATCCCCCCCCCTGAATTCCTGCACTCCCGGCTCCCAAATTAAATCCCTCCCCAATCAGGGAGGATCTTACTCCCCCTTCCCTTGTTGGGGAAGGGGGTCAGGGGGGATGGGGACTCTGTGGACAAGCTTCAGGGGAATGGGGTCTTTGCAGGTTTGTTAATTATGGATAAAAACCTTACTTGAAAAGGCCTGATCATTGGATATTACTTTTACGATGTAGTATCCGACCGGAACGTTCATGTTTAATCTGCACAATGAATTTCCATTCAGCGCTGAATGGGCGACGAGCTGCCCCATCATGTTGTAGGCATAAACATTACCCTGGTTTTTCCCGGTATTGTCGGTCACATATAATGAGTTGCCCGAGGAGAATACCTGGAATGAATGATCGCCGGAGTTTTCGCTGATCCCGATGGCGCCGGTGAAATGAAGCAGGAACCGTTTCGGATCGTCGGTCGTTGAAGCGCTGAATGCATAGACAGGGGTTTGAACCAGGTTTTGCGTGGTGTTGGTTTTGAGGTCTTCCAGCAGGATTCCCGGCAGGGTCGGGAAAGTTTCAAGACCCGACAATTGCAGGGTGTAACTGCCATCGGCCGGGATGATCATGCCGACCGGAACTGTGACCGGTTTGTTGAAAAACGGCATCGAGTTGATGCAGATCTGCTGGTCGTTGTCTTTCAGGGTATAAACCTGCGGAACTTCGGTGTTCATGCTGAACAGTTTACATGCATCGTACCAGCCTTTGCTGATATTGCCGTTCTCATTGAATACAATCGTAGCTTCATCAAAATAGGCTGATGTTGCCAGTTTAAGTTGTATTTGATTCAGCGGATTGGTTTCCGTGTTTTTCAGCCAATTGTTGTCATGTGTTCGGGCGATATTGGGGATGCCAATTGAACCGGTACCCGAAGTTTTTGCCAGGACAAAGAAACCCTGCATGGCAGATATTTTTCCAGTCAGATTTGCTTCATACCCGGCTCCGCCGCTTTTTAACGCATTGTAGATGTAGTAATATCCATTGTCCAGACTCGTCGTCTTTCCGGTTACTCCGTCCCAGTCAACGGCCGAAGGGAAAGGGTTTCCGATCAGGTTCCAGCCATTTCCTCCGTACGTCAATGTAACAGTTTGATCATCGGCATTGAGCGTTCCGGCAAATAATTTTGTAGCACTTCCGGGAAAGTCGCTTCTATATGCAACCAGATAGCCTGTTTTTTGGGCAAATTTGGGAGGATCTCCACCAAAATCTGTTAAGTTAGCGCCCCAGGATGTTGCAAGTTTAAGGTTAATCCAGGGCAGCCCTGTGACCGCTGTGGTCTCGCTCCATTTATAGAAATCGAAGGTGGCGCCGGAATCAGCACTAAAATTTGCAACCAAAGGCGCAAATCTGCCATTGCAAATGTCTTGAGTGGTAACGGGGGAGGAGAGGAAGTGCCAATTTCGGTCTTTGGCGATTTCGCGTTCAACGGTAGCACTTACGCCAGCCGTACTTTCTTTAAGGGAGCCGCCTGATTTGATCACCAGGCCGGAGTTGCCGGCGGAGTTGGTGAGGGTGCCGGAGACGGTGAGGCCAATTCCTGAAGGGATGATAAATTTCTGCCCGGAGGCAATGGTCATATTACCTTCGAGGGAGCGATTGGCGTGCAAAGAAATTCCGGATGCATTGGCAACGGTAACATTGAGATCTTTTGGCCCGCCTGTAGCTGGGAATTCAACATTGCCGGTTGTGGGATAGTTTGTGCCGTTGTATGTTAAAATGCCGTTGGCTCCATAAGAGAGGGAGCCGCTGAGAGCACCTTCGGTAAGTGTCAGGGTGCCATCTACGACCAACGCATTTCCAAGGGTTACAGTACCGGTCGAGGTTCGGTTGATCGTAAAGGCTGCAATTTTATTTGTTGTTCCAATAGTAGTTTGATCAAAATAAAGAGTGCCTACAGCGCCTGTTCCACCTATGGTAAGATTGGAAGATGCAGAACCGGTCAGACTGTTAGTTGCACTCATCGCTGCGACGGCACCGTCAATTGTAAGCAAATTGGCGCCTATACCGAGTTTCCCGGAGGTAAGTGTTAATGTGTTATTTACAGTTACATCATTTAAAATAGTTACCCCATTTGAATTATTAACTTCAAGATGTGCAAAGGTTTCACCTCCTGATGATGTAATCGTCTGGTTACTTGCACCATTAAACTTCACAAGCCTACCATTATGGGCGAAAGTGCCACCGGAGGCTTTATTCCAATTGCCGCCAATATACAAATCGCCACCGTCTGTACCAGATAAAGCGAGGGTACTGGTTGCGGCAAATGGAGCGCTGAAATTCAGATCTCCCCGCAATAATCTGGCAGTATTTGTGTTGTTGAAATAAACAGAAGAACCTGATGCGATTGTGACATTTTGAGGAACGCCCGGACCTGAACCGAAATTATTTGGATACCATTCCTGTCTAGCTTCAAAATTACTTCCTGTATTATAGATTAATGTTGAAGAATTTCCATAAGTGGGCGCCTGATTAAAAAAGCCCCCAGCGTTAATCTTACAGGTTCCAGTAATCGTAAGGATTGAACTGTTATTAATAGAAACACCGGCAGAAGTTTGAAAAATACCAGTCACTGTTCGGTTAGTAGTGTTTGTTGCACCAAAGGTTAGTCCTCCTTGCAATACAGTTATGTTTGTTGGCCCGTTTGTTGTGGGCCAGAAAACATCGCCATTATTTACATCATAATAACCCCCGGATTTATTAAAAATTAAGGTTCCATTGGTATAAGTCCAGGTATTTCCGGTAGC
>JAPLDG010000319.1:20229-28578 GCA_026391845.1 Bacteroidota bacterium
TTGATCGCCATTGGCCCGGCAGCCGTAAATGTTCCCGCACCGGTAGCAAGCGTTGCTCCTGTATTGATAGTTGTTGCAGCTGATGTGCCTGTAAACGTAGCTGTTCCCAATGTTACAACGCCACCCGTATTTGAAATTGTAACGGGCTTGGCATAAGATGCAGGCCATTCAGCACTGGTAACCTGGTTGCCTGTTCCATTGTAATTTAAACTGCCATTTGTCCCCCATACTAATGTTGCACCAGATCCTAGAGCAAAGGTGCCTTGGGTCATGTAAAAAGTTCCATTTATTGTAGTGGTTGAATTTGCTGCGGTGGTTGCAGTCCCGGAACAATTTATGGTAAAATTTCCAGATGGAGAAACCAATCCACGAGGTATTCCGATTGTCCCAATGTACGATTGGTCAACAGTAGAAGCGCCGGTCTCAGACCATGAAATTCCTCTTCCGGCATCAGAATATGAAGCAATTCCAAGTGTTTGGGTCAAAGTTTGTGTCCCATTCGTGCCAGCAAAATCAATATAAGTATAAGGTCCTGAGCTGGATGTATTTGTTCGTTTTAATGTTCCACCAGTCCAGTCGAAATTGCCTTTTAAATTTAGTCTGGCTACATCATTGCTACTTGTTAATGCGGTCGGATCTAAATCAATTGTTCCACTAGAAAATGTCAAAACTCCATTTATTGTTAAAGTTGCATCAGGTCCCGATGCTGAGCAATCATTAATGTACAAAGTGCCTCCATCGACAATTACATCATTCACTGTCAAGGATGCATTGTTATTTGATGAAGAGTTAACAACGAAAAATCCTCCACTAATTCTAAGATTACCACCCCAAGTTACATTTATATCGCTTCCTAAAGTATAAAGAAAATACAAGTACCCTCCATTAACACGCAAAGTTGCTCCAGATTGAATGTTAATGGTTGAATTATCTATCCTCGTACTACCAGAATTATACTCAATATTTCCAAATGACTGGCTTAGTTCAGTACCTGTTAAACTTTGATCAATTTGTAGTGTTGAGTTTGCATTCCATGATATAATTGGCAAAGTTCCACCGTTTACATTATGAATGTACCTCCCTCCATCTCCGCAATAAACTATTCCAGTGGTTGCTATGGAAGTTCCACTTGATGTTCTTTCATAAGTGCCATTGATAGTAAAATCGTAAGTTTCTGCACCATTTGCAACTGTAAGTGTTCCTGCCGAAAGAATAACTTTACCACCTGCATCGATTGTTACCTGGTCAACAGAAACACTTGCCGTTACAGTGACAGTCGCTCCACTTCGTATTGTAATAACACCGTCACTGCTTGTCGGGCTTGTTGATACGTCAGCCCAGGCACCGGCATTATATTTTTGCCAGGTCGTGCTTCCATTCCAATTGCCGGTGACAGTGGTCCTGGTTTGGTAATCACCATTTGTCTGGGAAAATGCTCCTTGCCCCATCACCATCATCACAACAAGAAAAACCACCAGCAGTTTTGAACTTTTTACCAGCAATACCGGTTGTATTTGGGTACTAATAAGCCCGTTTGTCAGTTGTGCAAAATGGGTCACAACCTGTGTTAATTTAGTTTTCATAACCATGTACTATTTGGAAACGTGAAGGAACTTTAATGATGTTATATCAGGATGTTAAGTAAAGCGGCGGTTGTATTGTTTTTCATGTAAAATTTGCATACCCCAAATATAACATTTATTTTACCATGTTTTAACCATTATTATTTTTTAATTTATTGGAAGGAATCATACCTGTGCTGGATTTGGTTCGCTGTGATATATCGCCCTTTCAGGGCTCATGAGTGGATTGCGGCATCTTGACCGTGGGCTTCACCCACGGTTATTCATATTACGCGCTTTCAGCGCTGGTATTATTTTTACGGCTACTACCAAAAGTCCACAGTCTGCAGTCTGCAGTCCACAGCCAACTGCCCACTGCCGACTGCCCACTGCCGACTGCCAACAGTCCACAGTCTGCAGTCCACAGTCCCCAGTCTGCAGTCCACTGCCGACTGCCAACTGCCCACAGCCAACTGCCCACAGCCAACTGCCCACAGCCAACTGCCCACTGCCCACTGCCCACTGCCGACTGCCCACTGCCCACTGCCCACTGCCCACTGCCCACTGCCCACTGCCCACTGATGACGTCACACGTGACACGTGACAGACTGCATACAGGCACACAAGTTAGAGCAAGGTTAGAGCAAGGTTAGAGCAAGGTTAGAGGAAAGTTCAATGGAAATCAGGCAGAGGAGAATGAAAATCAGATAAAATTGTCGCCCGTCGTATTGCGATTCGGAAAAGTTGCGGGGGACAGCACTGATTCTGCGTGAGTACAAATATACGAAATCCGGAGTGTTTTTTTACAGGATTCAACGGTCAGGAAAAAATAAATCCTGAGAAATTGCAGGACCTGGTGAATGAAGCAACCGAATTGCTGGCAATATTTGTAGCAAGCATTAAAACGGCTAAGCTGGATATTGGGGGGGGAAAGTACGAAGAACAAAGGACGAAGTACAAACGAAAGTGGGAAGTACAAAGTTCGAAGGACGAACAACAGCCGGCTAATTGCCAACTGTCGACTGCCGACTGCCGACTGCCCACTGCCCACTGCCCACTGCCCACTGCCAACTTCCACAGGATACAAAAATATTTTTATCATTTTGCTGTTGTTATCAGATTTTAAATAATTTTACAGACGCAATTTGTTAGGGCATCAACTTAACATACTTTTTTGAAAACCATAACACGGCAAAACATGAAACAACCCGGATTACGTTTATTCATAGCCAGTTTGATAATCTTAACTGCCATGAAGGTGGTGGCCCAGGTTGCGATCAATGCCGATGGAAGCGCAGCTGCTTCGTCAGCCATGCTGGATGTGAATTCGCCAAACCGTGGATTTTTACCCCCGCGCATGTTGCTCACCGCCGCCAATATTCCGGATCCGGTGGTTTCTCCTGTGCCGGGATTGATCGTTTACAACACACAAGCACACGGAGGACCGCCCAACGAGGTCGCTCCGGGTATCTATTCCTGGAACGGGAGCCGGTGGGTTCCGGTATCACGGCCTGAAGGATCAAATCCAGGTGATATGTCGTACTGGAACGGGACATCCTGGGAGTTGATCCCGGCAGGCAGTAACGGGCAGAGTCTTGTGTTTTGCTATGGCGTGCCCACCTGGGGCGGCTGCTTCCCCAATATCAGTACGGGAACGGTATCCAATATCGTTCAGGGAACAGCGCTATCTGGCGGTCAGGTAATCTACGACGGAGGAACCACCGTTTCCGCAAGGGGGGTGTGCTGGGATACGATCGCCGGACCAACTACTGCCTGCAGCCATACCCATGATGGCACTGGTTCTGGCACGTTTCAATCGGTGATCACAGGCCTGGCCCAGAATAAAACCTATTATATCAGAGCCTATGCAACAAACAACCGCGGAGATGCCTATGGTACGGAGGGGAGTTTTTATTCAGGATGTGTTCAGGTTCTGAACGTCAGTATCTCCATTTCCGCTTCGGCGAATAGCATCAACGCCGGGACTTCCGTCACCTTTACCGCAACTCCTGTCAATGGAGGCGCTTCTCCGGCTTTTCAGTGGAAGAAGAACAGTGTGAATATCATCGGCGCAACCAATGCCACTTACAGCTATACACCGCAGAACAATGACGCGATTACCTGTACCCTTTCGTCAGGTCTTGCGAGCTGCATTACCGGGAATCCGGCCTTGTCAAACAGCATCGTGATGATCGTTAATCCCGTCGGCGGATCTTACTGCCCGGGAACTCAGACTGTCGTTTATTCGGGTCAGACCTATAATACGGTACTTGTCGGGACCCAGTGCTGGCTCAAGGAGAACCTGAATGTGGGAACGAAACTGAGCGGGCTTCAGAACCAGTCCAACAACTCCGTCACCGAGAAGTACTGTTTTGGCAACATTGATGCGAACTGTACGGTTTACGGGGGCTTATATCAATGGGATGAAGCGATGCAGTACGTTGCAACGGCGGGCACCACAGGTATCTGCCCTCCGGGGTGGCACATTCCCACAGACGCAGAGTGGACAGCCCTCTCAGTCTTCCTGAGCGGCGCTGCGGCAGCAGGCGGAAAAATGAAGGAGACAGGTACAGCTCATTGGGCCGCTCCGAACACAGGGGCGAACAACTCCAGCAGCTTTACGGCCCTCCCGGGCGATTATCGAGATGAACTCGGAGATTTTCTGGCACTGAATTATGATGCCTACTTCTGGTCCTCTTCGGCATCAACCTCCACTTTCGCATGGTCGCGCTACCTGATCAACACCACCGCAGAAGTTTTCCGCGATGACATGGAAAAAATCACCGGGCTTTCGGTGAGATGCATCAAAAATTAGTATCCTGGTTTAGTCTGTTTAAAATTTTTATTTTGTAATATGTTTTAGCAATCCTGTGCCGTAGGCACAAAATCCGGGTAGAAATCGAATTTTCCGGGAGCCATTTCGTCCCATACGGGACGAAATAATGTACCTTTCCCTGTTTTTCTACCCATATAATATCCCTAAAGGGATTAAAAAACAAATTTAAACAGTCACTTAATGAGATTCTTGTAGTGATAGTAGCGGCTCACGATGTCGTCAACAAACCCTTCGGTTTTATAATCGACGGGATAGGAATCGGCGCTGTCGGATTTTGCAACGGGGTCTTTTTTTGAGCGCCGCAGAAGGTAGTAATCCACATGGCCGTTCCACCGGTTTTTATCTTTCCCGAATTTTTCAGCTTTTTCCCTGGCTGCTAAAACCCTGCCGATGCCTACGTTATAAGAAGCCAGTACAAAATAGATCCGTTCGACCGGACTGGTGATTTCGTCGGGAAGCTGACTGTTGATGAAACGCAGGTATTTCACGCCGCCAGCGATCTGTCTGGCCGGAGTTGAAGCGCTGTCGATGCCGAATTTCGCGGCAGTTTCGGGCATCAGCTGCATCAGTCCGCTGGCATTTCGCGATGAAACAAGCCCGGGTTTGAAGTTCGACTCTTCATAGATCAGCGAGGCGATGAGCCGCCAGTCCCACCTTACAAGTTTGCTTTGCTCCCTGATCACATCATCGAACGGGGATAGCTTTTCTCCGTTCACTGAAAAATAATCGTTCTGCAGCAGTCCTGCCAGGCGCTGGTTGTCGAAATATTCAAGGTAGGTTTGTTTGAGATCCCGGGAAGCTTTATATTGTTTGAGCCAGCCATTTACTTCCGTGCGAAGGGAATCCGAGGCATGTCCCACCGCCCATCCGTATGAAAACAGCGGAAAGGCAAGAACAGAAATATCGAGGTTCCGGTAAAAGCGATGGTACATCATGGCCACATTTTCCTGGCATATGGCAAAGCGGATGGCTCCCGAGGATACGCGTTTGATCAGCTCTTCCTGGCTGATATCCGCCACCTCTTTCAGAATGGCGTTTTTGCCTGTTTTTTTATAGAATGCGTGATAAAGGTCGGTCAGAAAAGGGGTTTTACGAACATACACCGTATCCCTGGGAAAGTCTTTCAATGAGCTGACAGCGGCCGGTGAATCCTTGCTGATGCCGGTGTTTTTGCGCTGTACCAGCACCAGCCGGGTTTCGCCAAAGGGGTCGGAAAACCTGACGAGTTTTTTGCCATCCCCGGTGATCGGCAGGTTGAGTGCAATGAGGTCGGCGGCATTGTACCAGAGGTAATATTCGAGTTTCGAAATATCGTTGCTGGCAATGATCCTGAGCGGAACCCCGAGGTATTTGGCAAAAGATTCCAGCATTTTAAGCTGGTAGCCCATGGGCTCTCCCTTGTAGATGAAGTAATTAAGCGTATTTTGATCGGTGAGGGCAATCAGGTAACCGCGCTCACGGATCCGGCGCAGTGCGTCTTTTTTGGCCTCCTCCCGGTGGTAAAGGTTCCGGGTTGCCAGAAAGGCAATAGCGATCACGGTCAATCCCAGGAGAACGGCCCTGAGAATGATGTATTTCCTGGATGTTTTGTTCAATATATCGGTTTAAGAGACTTTTCGGTATCTCAGAATGGCCAGGCTCAGGCTGCAAACGGCGTAAGCAACCATTGACCAGAAGTAGCGGCTGATATCAGCAAAACCGGATCCTTTCAGCAATACCATGCGCATGATTTTTATGAAATACATCACAGGATTCAGTCTGTCGAGGTTTTGCGCCCACAACGGCATGCTTTCAATGGAGGTGAACAAGCCGCTCATGAGGATGAAAACAACCATGAAAAAGAACGATACGAGCATGGCCTGCTGCTGCGTATGGGTAATGGTTGAAATGAGCAGGCCAAAAGACAAAATTACAAAAAGATAGACAGATGCCGACAGAAAAATTAATCCGAGACTTCCTTCCATGGGAATATTGAAAAGAAGCTTGCCGACCATGAGGCCAAAAGCCAGTTCAAAAAGCCCGATGATCCAGAATGGCAATAGCTTTCCCGTGATAAACTGGATTTTATTGATCGGGGTCACATTGATCTGTTCGATGGTGCCGATTTCAATCTCGCGCACAATGTTCATGCCCGAAAGCAGTAGTCCGATGATGGTGACCAGCAGAACCAGGATCCCTGGAACCATGTAGGTTTTGTAGTTCAGTTTTGGGTTATACCAGTAGCTGTAGTCGGTTTGGATGCTTTGAATGCCAGCAAGCGTTGCCGGTGTTGCATTTTCAATCGCCACTTCGCGGTTATAATCGAGCAGGATCATGGTGGAGTAGGCGTTGATGAGGCCGGCGCTCTGCCCGTTGATGGCGTTGATCACGAACTGAACTTTTGCGTGACCCTCTTTCAGCAGTTTCTTTTCAAATCCGGCGGGAACCTGGAGGATCATCTCTATTTTCCCCTGTTTCATCTCATCTTCGGCCTCCAGATAGGAGAAGCTGCTGCTCTGGATCTGGTAAAACGGCGATCCCCGGAATTTGCTGACCAGTTTCCGGGAGGTGCCTGAAAGATCGAGGTCAACGACCGAAACGCGGATGTGTTTCATTTCATAGGTTGCAGCATTGACCAGGATGATCAGCTGGAAGACGGGAACTAAAAAGATGATCGGCAGCATCGACTTGTTGCGGAAGACCTGCAGAAACTCTTTCTGGATGATGTAAAAAATCGTTCTCATCAGGTTAGCCTTACGTTGAATTTTCTAATGCTGAGTGCCAGGAAAAATGCGGTAAACCCGATCATGATGAGTGTTTCGCGCCAAACATATTCAATTCCGTTTCCCTGAAGCATGATGCTTTTAATGATGATGATGTAATATTTTGGCGGCATGGCATGGCAGAGCACCTGCATGACCAGCGGCATGTTTTCGACCGGGAAAATAAATCCACTGAGCAGGATCGTGGGCAGCATCAGCACGACCAGTGAAATCATCATGGCTACCTGCTGACTGTTGGTGATGGTTGATATGAGGATGCCTAGCGACAGCGCCATGGAAATGTAGAGGAAGCTTTCAAGCAGCAGCAGCACGACACTTCCCAGGATCGGCATGCCGAAAAACAGATTGCCGAGCAAGAGGATGATGCAGGCATCGAAGAAGGCCAGGAAAACATAGGGAAAAACCTTCCCGATGATGATCTGCGAAGGCAGCATCGGGGATACCAGCAACAACTCCATGGTTCCCATCTCTTTTTCCCGGGTGATGGAAAGGGAGGTCATCAGGGCAGAGATGAGCATCAGCAGCATGGCCATCAGCCCGGGTACGAACATGTAAACCCCTTTCAATTCTCCATTATACATCATTCTCACTTCAGGGACGATCTGCAGCGGAACCTTCTCTGAATTCGAGGAAACGAGGTAACTGCTGATGATGCCGCTGGCGTAATTGACCAGCATGTTGGCTGTATTGGGATCGGAGGCATCTGCAATGATCTGGACACGGGCTTTCCCTGTTTTTTCAAGTTTTTGGGCAAAACCCGATTCATAGATCAGGGCCAGCTTTACGTCGCCCTGTTTGAAAACCGGATCGATTTCTTCGATTGCGTTGAGATTCCGTTCGAGGATAAAATAACCGGAGGAGAGTATTTTATCGCTGATTTTACGGGTTACAATATCTTTGGAAGGGTCATAAATGGCAATTTTTGCATCCTTGATCTCGTTGGTAAGCACATAGCCGAACAGCATCAGCTGAACGGCAGGCATGCCAAAAAGGATGAGCAGGGTGCGGTAGTCCCTGAAGATGTGGTAAAACTCCTTGATAACAAATCCGCGGAACCGTTTCATATCAATTCCTTATTGGTGGCCCAGAAGTAGAAGAATCGGGAGGCAGATACCAGCAATGGCACGCCCATGGTAACATAAAAATTGTACAACCACTCTTTGTTGATCACATCGAACCTGCGCAGCAT
>JAPLDG010000319.1:28583-34545 GCA_026391845.1 Bacteroidota bacterium
GCGCAGCATGATGCCTCCGCTGATCATGATGGCCATCATGAAGTACCCCCTGAGATTGAAAAAAGAGAAGGCACAAGGGTAGGGGATGTTGAGCCCGCGGATCCGCCTGATGTGTTTCCGGGAAATTTTAGCAAAAAGCAGTATGTAAAAAACGAGTCCGAAGACCAAACCTCCGGCCAGCCGCCAGCCGGGATGCTGCCCATGCTGAAGCAGGTAATTCAGTCCGCGCCCGGTTAAAATTCCCCCGGCCGTGGTCCATGCCAGTCCGGCGATGAACAATAGATTGTGTTTGCTGACGGAGGGTTTAAATTTTTGACCGAGGTTCATTGAATGTGTTTTTTCACCGCGAATGCGCGAAGGTTATAATAAATGCAATTCAAATCTTGAGCCCAATCCGAATAATAATAAAATTTGGACTAAAGTCCAGTAACTATCTGATTATCAATTACCACGGCCTTAAGGCCGTGGCAACACAATATGCTAATACCCAATGGCTTTAGCCAAATTCTATTTTTCGATAACCACTTTTCGGAGTGAGCTCAAACTTTAATTTAATTCATTGTGTCTTTACGGTTTAATTATTAATTGATTGATCATGGGGTGGGGCCTACGCCCTGGCAAGTTTAATAAAAACATCATTCATCGAGGCTGCATGATATTGCTGTTTTAAATTATCCGGTGTGTCGAGCGCTGCGATGCGGCCATCGACCATGATCGAAACCCGGTCGCAGTATTCTGCTTCATCCATATAATGTGTGGTAACAAACACGGTAATTCCGTTGTGCGCTGTTTCAAAAATCATGTCCCAGAACTGCCGGCGCGTAATCGGGTCAACCCCGCCGGTAGGTTCATCCAGGAATACGATCTGCGGATGGTGAAGTATGGCGACGGAGAAGGCGAGCTTTTGCTTCCATCCCAAGGGGATCTCCCCGAGCAGTTTATCGCGCGCTGATTCAAATCCAAGCCGCGCCATCAGGTCATGTGACCGCGAGTCGATCTCTTTTTTTCTCAGACCGTAAATGCCCCCGTAAAACCGGATGTTTTCATAAACGGTGAGATCATCGTACAGTGAAAAGCGCTGGCTCATGTAACCGATGTTCTTCTTGACTTTTTCACGTTGGGTGTAGATGTCAAACCCGGCAACAGTCAACTCCCCGGAGGTGGGGTAAGACAATCCGCACAGGATTTTGATGGCCGTGGTTTTTCCTGCGCCGTTTGCCCCCAGAAAACCAAATATCTCTCCCTTTTTTACCTCAAATGTCAGATGATCATTGGCGACAAAGGAGCCAAATTTCTTGACGAGGTTTTTTACGGTGATGATATTTTCGGTATGCATCGCTTGTGTTTTCAGGCCACCGTAGCACTCCCCTCCCTTTTTTGGGGAGGGGCAGGGGGTGGGGTATTCATTAACTCCATAAAACAATCTTCAATGGTTGCAGTAATCGGTTCGACTTCAACAGATTCGTGCTTTTTATCCCGGAGAAAGCCGAGCAAAGTCTCTCTCTCAATTATCCGGCCGGTGAAAGCAACATGGGCCGACTGCCCGAAGGCGTAAACACTGTGAACCCCCGGATATTCCCTGAGTTCGCCAAGCAAGTTGTAGATATCACCGGCTTTTACCGAAAGCAGTGAGAGCGGATAGTTGCGGATGACCTGCTGCGGAGAGCTGATGGTCATGATCCGGCCATTCTGCATGAGGGCTACCCGGTCGCACATCCCTGCTTCATCCATGTAGGGAGTGGAGACCAGAATCGTGATGCCGGAGGCCTTCAGCCGTTTCAGCATGTCCCAGAATTCGAGTCTTGAAACGGCATCAACACCGGTGGTAGGCTCGTCGAGGAAAAGCACCTCCGGTTTGTGGATCATGGCACACGACAGCGCCAGTTTCTGTTTCATTCCGCCCGATAATTTGCCGGCTTTCCTGTTTTTGAATGGCTCTATCTGCTGATAAATATCCCTGACCAGGTCGTAGTTCTCCTCGATGGTCGTACCAAAAATGGTGGCAAAGAATTTAAGGTTTTCTGCTACCGTCAGATCCGGGTATAACGAAAATTTTCCGGGCATATAACCACTGATTTTCCGGATCTTCCTGTAATTTTTCACCACATCAAAGCCCTCCACGCTGCATGTGCCGGTATCGGCTAAAAGCAGGGTGGTGAGGATGCGGATCAGGGTAGTTTTACCGGCTCCGTCGGGGCCGATAAAACCGAAAAGCTCACCCCTGGCAATGTCAAAAGAGATGTCGTCAAGAGCAACTGTTTCGCCATATCGTTTGGTCAGATGCTGAACAGAGACGGATGTACCCGGCATAATTTAATTCTGCGGTGGCGTTGATTTTGTCCAATAAGTATTTCTTCCTAGCAGGGAAACACCGATATATCCGCGAACCTTGAGCTTTGACGGTCCGTCGAACTCCAGGTAGCATTTGTAGGTTTTTCCATTTTTCGGATCATAAATGGTTCCGCCCGACCACTCTTCTTTTCCATCGAAGGTAAAGTCTTTCATATTGACCATCCCGACCAGTGGTGCAGATTTCAGCTTCTCATCGGGATTCTCAATATCGGTGCGGGGCTTTCCGGTCACCTTGTCATTTGGTTCCCTGAGCCAGACAACTTTCCCGAAATATTTTCCATTTTCTTTAAAAAGGGTTATTTTTCCGGTCGCTTCCTGGTTCAGCCAGGTGCCCAGGATATCATCGGCTTTGTGGGTTTGCGCTGAGGCGGTCATTCCCGGGCTCATGATGAAGGCGATGAACAGTAAAAAAAATGAGGTGATTTTTTTCATGGATTTGGTTTTAGTTAATTTGATATCAATTTTATCTCGCCCGGCATGCCGATCTTCAGGCTGCCTTCATTTATTACACGCACCTTTACAGCGTAAACGAGGTTCACGCGTTCTTCTTTGGTTTGGATGGTTTTCGGCGTAACGACCCCCTCCATTTTTGTATTGGTCTTTTCATCTTTATCGATGCGAACCTCTACCTTGCTTCCGATTTTGATGTTTGGCAGTTGAGCGCCGCTTACATAAACACGAAGCTCCATTACACGCAAATCGGCGATTTTGTACAAAGGTTTTCCAAAGGAGGTCACTTCGTTGTTCTCTGCGAATTTCGTTAAAACGGTTCCTTTTACCGGGTTGATGATCTGTGCGTTTTTAATGGATTCCCTCACCTGGGCAATCTGTTGTTCGGCGCTGCCGATCTGATTCCCGATCCCTGCAAACTGGCTCCTGATCAAGGCTATCTGTTTGTCGATCATGTTGAGGCTGGAGTTGATGTCGTCGAGTTGTTTCTGGGTTGCCGCGCCATCTTTGAGTAATTTAACGACCCGGTTTTTCTCGATCAGGATGTTTTCCCGGTTTTGTTCCTGCACCGCAATCTGGGCTAACAGATCCTCACGCCGCGAACCGGTTGCATCCTTTTGATCAAGGCCTTGTAATTTTTTCAGGTGCAGATCGGTTGTGTCCACATAACCTACCAACTGATTCGAGGCGAGCAACTCTCCTTCTTCAAGGTTAAACATCAGTATTCTCCCGTTGGCAAGTGATGAAACGGTAATCTCGGTCGCTTCAAAGGATCCGTATGCGTCGGGTTTATCCTTGTCGCTGCTGCATGACACCCCCAGAATGGCTAGCGTCAGAAGGGTAAAGATGGATTGTTTCTTCATATATGCTAAAGTTTACCCAGGTTATAAAGATATGAAAGCTTTGCTTTAACCAGCTGAACTTTGTGTATCTCCAGGCCCATCCGGGCGTTGGTTTCGTCGTTTACCCGAAGAATATAGTCGCTGGATGTGATCACACCATTGGTGAGTTGGGCAGAGACAGTTTTGGTAATGCCTGCTCTTAATTCGACAAGTTCCTGATCTTTCAGCAGCAGGTCGGTAAGCTTGGTGATGTCGGTCATGTTTCTGCGGGTCGTTATCCTCAGGTTTTTATCGAACGACTCCTGCTGGTTTTTAATAATTTCCCCCTGGATGTCATACATCTTTTTTTCATTTTTATTGCCATTCCAGTTCCATGGATTCCAGGTTACCCGTGCGCCCACCATCGCCATGGGAGCCAAATCGGTCGATAAAAAGTTGTACCCTGGTATGCCCAAACCCAATTGTCCGAATGCCCATAGTTTTGGATTCCATTTTGTGGTGACCATGTTTTTCATCAAACTGATTCTGTCGCGCTGGATGTTGAACAGCTCAAATTCGATCCGGCTGTTTTCATAGCTGATCACAGGAAGGTTTATGACAGGTGATTTGAATGCCGAATTTTCATTAAGGGGTGCTGAAATGAGTTCTGAAAGCATGCCGATGCTTGCCATGCGGTCCATCGAAAGTTCATATATGTTCTGTTCCAGTTTGATGATCTCAGCCCTGATGAGGTCGGCATTCATTTTTAACATAGCACCGTTATTTACAGCAGATTGCACCTCCGCCAGCTTGGCATCAAGTTGCTTTCTGGTCTCCTGCAGCAAGGTGATGTTCTGCTGAGTGAGCAATATGCTTAAATAAAACTGGTTCACCTGGTCCTTTAAGAGATAAAGACTGGCATCGACATTCTTTTTGTCAATATGGAGATTGAATTTTTCAAGTTTTTTCTGGTAGCTGGTTACATTGCCGTCATAAATTGATTCGTTTATGTCGAGTGTAAGCTTGTACTGATCTTTTGGAATCGCGGGTCCCTGGAGTTCGGGAAGATTTGCAGGAAGCGGTATCACCACTTCGGTGACCTCATTTTGCCAGGATGCGCTGCCATTGACATTGAACTGGGGGAGGTAATTTTTGTTGAGGTTCCTGGTCCTGAGATCGCTTGATTGCTGCAGGAGATCAGCCTGCCTGTTCAGAGGATAGGTTTTTTGTACCTGCTGATAACAATAGTCAAGGGTGATGGAATCCTGGGCCTGGATAAAAAAGGGCAGGAGGGAAAGAATCCCCGCCGGAATGATTATATTTCCTTTTTTAATAATACGGATTAGGCTTTTCATTTAGGGATTTTGATCTTTTGCCCCGCCTGGAGACGGCTGTTGTTTTTTAAATTATTGAGTGTTTTAAGTTGTGATACGGTTACATCGAATTTACCGGCAATGCCCCAGAGGTTGTCTCCCTGCTGGATGGTGTAATAGGAATATTTGCTTGAACCTGAAGGAGTTGTTTTAGGTTTGGCATTCGTTTCAGACTTGCCGGCAGCAGAAGAGTTGCCGCCCGGTACAATTTTTATCTTCTGACCAACGAGGATGGTCTGTTTGGTCAGGTTATTCCATTTCATCAGTTCGGCAGTGGTACAGTGATACTTCGAGGCAATGATCCCCAGGCTTTCTCCACTTTTTACAATATGGACTGTTTTTGAAACAGCTGCAGGTTCATCTGAAGCCGTGGATTGGGTTTCAACCGTTTCAGAAATTAAATTGGAGGCGGTTGTTTTAACAGAAGTATCCTTTTGCAGCGGTTGTGGAGCGTAGGTGGAGGTGACACCGCCTTCAATGGGTTTGCCCTTTGATGAATTGGTGTACACCAGAATCTTTTTACCCGGTTTGATCGTGCTCTTCTTCAACCCGTTGAGCGATTTCAGCTCTCCGGGGGTCATATGAAATTTCTTCGCAACCGAAGAAACAGTTTCCCCGCTTTTTACCGTATATAGCTCTGATTCACGATAAGTACTGTACACGAGTTGCGCCATGGCTTCGCTTGCCAGGCCCTCCTTTGTACGGTAAGCGTACAGGGCGGATTCGTTGTTGATGAAGTTTCCGATATATTTTTTCCGCAACCGCAGTTTGTAAGGGTTTTCGGGGGTGGCAGGAATTACCTGATGTTTAAAGGAGGGGTTCAGGAACATCACCTCATCCATCGGGATGCTGAGCATTTCAGATATCTGGCTGAATGACAAAGGGTTCCGGATGGTTACGGTATCAACCTCGTAATATAATATTCCGGGATCAACCGGGTAGATCTTGTGTTCTTTGGCATAGGTA
>JAPLDG010000305.1 GCA_026391845.1 Bacteroidota bacterium
TACTTTCCTGAATTCATAGTTCCGCAGTTAGTACTGCAAAACTACAGGTCAATTCAAATCAAAAAATCAAAGAACGCTTATATTATATTTAATTTCAATAGCTTACAACAAAAAACAAAAAGTTAACGCATCAGCAGTAATTAGGAAAAATGAAAAATCATCTCATACTTCTATCTATCTGCCTGATGATGGCTGCCGGACTCCTTGCACAAAACCCAGCTACCCCCGATACCCTGACAAAAAAGAGTGCGTCCGTCAGTGCTGATACGCTGAAAAAGGAGCCTGTTGCCCAAAAACCGCAGGAACAGCCTGTAAAAGCGAAGGTTCGCAAAGACACACGCCCCCTGAAGGACAGAATTGACTTCAACCTCGGAACGAGCTTCTGGGTCAACAAGAGTTCAACATTCGGACAGGTATCACTCCTTGTATCCTACCGTTTTCCAAAAATTCTGAGTCTCGGCGCCGGCCCGACATACATATTCAATTATCAGCGCGGGTCTGATCAGAACCTCAACGGATGGGGGGGCATTGTTTTTGCCAGGGCGCAGCTTCTGAAGTTCTTCTACCTTTGGACAAACTACCAGGGCATTGACAACCAGTATATTGACCAGAACAGCAACACCCGTGACCATACCTATGTTGACTCATGGTTTCTCGGAGGTGGAGTGAATATCAGGTTTGGCCGACGTACCGGTATTAATTTATCGGTGACGTACGACGTTTTGTATGATAAAACATACTCTCCTTATATCAATCCGGTGGTTTACAGCGTTGGGTTCGGGTTTTAACATTTCATTCCTCATCCTGAGAAACAATCAGTAAGGATTCAATTGGTTGCCAATGAAAAAAAATGTAATTCTTGTCCTCCTGGTTATTTTTATGGCAAGCCATCATCTTCTGCAGGCCCAGCCGGAAAATGACAGCGTGAAGACCAGCTTTCCCAAAAGCCTCATGAACAAGGTAACCGCGATGAAATCGGGAACCGACTCGGCGTTGATCCTGCAGGGAATTTTCAACAAATATGGTCTGACGGGGACCATGCTGATCCTCGACCCGGAGAAAAACCATTGCTTCGGCTACAACTCTGCCCTGTGGGATAGCGGATATCTTCCTGCCTCCACATTTAAAATAGCCAACGCCCTGATTGCACTTGAAACCGGTGTGATTGATACAGGATATGTGTTCAAATGGAAGGGAGAAAAACGAAAACTGCCACAATGGGAGCATGACCTGACACTGAAAAATGCTTTCAAGGTCTCCTGTGTCCCCTGCTTTCAGGAAATGGCCCTGAAAATCGGCCCTGACCGCATGAACTCTTACCTGAAGAAGTTGACTTATCCCGGCATGGATGTTCATCGCGATAACATCGGGCTTTTCTGGCTTGAAGGAAAATCCAGGATCACACCCCGTCAGCAGGTTGAGTTTCTGCAACAACTCTATCGGGAAACCCTGCCAATGGAACAACCGGCCATGAAAGCGGTGAAAGCAATCATGGTCAATGAAGTAACTCCCGGATACACCCTGAGTGGCAAAACCGGGTGGGCGATCAGGAATGGCAACAATTATGGATGGTTTGTCGGCTATGTCGAAACCAATGGCAATGTATATTTCATAGCAACGCTTGTCGAGCCTGAAGACCAGGCAGAAATTGCCGACTTTGCCCTGGCCCGTAAAACGGTAACGATGGATGTTTTGAGATTTTTTGGATTGATCAGGTAAGGAGAGCGTTTAATTTATACCATCGAAATTTTGATTATGCTACGATCATTTCAGCTGATGTTATTCCTTTCCCTGATTCCTGTTGCACTCTTTTCCCAAAGTAAATCCACCGGAATTGTTTCCGGAAGGATCGTTGATGCTCAGACTCAAAAACCTGTGGAATATGCCAACATGATCCTGCTGGACTCCCTGACCGGCAAAATGGTGACAGGGATTGTGTCGGACAGCACCGGACATTTCAGGTTAACCAATGTGCCATTTGGTTCCTATGTGATGGAATATAGTTTTGTCGGTTATGAAAAGCAGCGTTCCAAACCGTTTGTGATCACAAAAAAACAGCCTAAAGTGGATATGGGTGCGCTCAGCATCGGGTCCTCTTCGATCTCAATGAATGAGGTCACGATTACCGGTGAAAAATCGATGATGATCAATAAAATTGACAGGAAGGTGTTCAATGTTCAGAAAGACATCCAGTCGCAAACGGGCACCGTGACCGATGCTTTGCAAACCATCCCCTCTGTGACGGTGGACATGGACGGGAATGTCAGTCTCCGCGGATCAGGAAATGTAACCATCCTGATCAACGGCAGGCCTTCGGTGATGGGCGGCGCTGCCAACCTGGAGCAGATGCCCGCTTCATTGGTCGATAAAATTGAGGTGATCACCAATCCGTCAGCAAAATATAAACCAGACGGAACAGGCGGGATCATTAACATCATCCTGAAAAAAGACCGGAAAGCCGGATTTAACGGGACAATTGGGGCAAATATCGGAAACAATGACCGGTACAATGCCAACATCCAGCTCAACATGAATACCGGGAAGGTGAATCTCTTCGGCAGTTATGGTTTCAGACAGGATTACCGTTACAGAACCAGCGAGCTCAACTCGCAGATCATTGATTCCGCAACAGGACAAAGCACCTGGCTGTTTCAAAACTCCGATGGTTGGGCCCGGCCCCAATCACATCTCATGCAGCTGGGTTTCGACTGGAACATCAGTAAAAAAGATGCAACCGGTTTCACAGGTATATATAATTACCGGAATGTCAAGCGCCACGACGCCACATACAACCTTTATCTTAACAATGAGCAACAGCCGGACGAAGAATTTACCCGCTATCACGATGGTAAGGAATTCGAGAAAAGCATACAACTAACCGCTTTTTACGAGCATGTTTTCAATAAGGAGGAAGAAAACCAGTTGCGGGCTGGTATTGATTATGAGAGCGACAAAGAATCGGAGAATGATTATTACACGAACATCTTTCTGCTTCCGGAATTGCCCGGGGAAACTGACCATTCTGTATCAACAAACCAGAATCAGAGCATCAATATAACACTCGATTACAGCCGTCCCTTATGGGAGGATGCAAGTCTGGAAACAGGCTATGAAGGAGACATCCAGCTCACAGACCAGAACCAGGCCGTTGGTCATCTGGATGCTGAATCGGGCAATTGGATCACATATGCGGAGGAAAACAATAAATTTCATTCCAACCAGACTGTACATGCTCTTTACACTACCCTGACGTGCCAATGGAAAAAATTCAGTGTAATGGGCGGAATTCGTGCAGAAGAAGCGCTGGTTTACCTCGATTTTAAAACCCTTGATACTACGACTTATACCAATTACTTTGCCTTATATCCTACCATCCATTTAAGCCTGGCTTCCGGGAAAAATGAATGGCAGCTCAACTACAGCAAACGTGTAAACCGACCTGACGGAGAGGACATGAACCCGGTTCCTGAATACCGCGATCCCCGCAACATTTTCACTGGAAATCCGGCGCTGAGGCCCGAAGATATTCATTCCCTCGAATTTGGATATGCCGTAAAGTTTGAAAAGACCAACCTCGTTCCGACTCTTTTCTACCGGTTCAAAGAAAATGGTTTTACCATGGTCACCCGCAGTCTCAACGATTCAGTACTGGCTACCACCATTGAAAACCTTTCAAAGGACCAATCGGCAGGGCTCGACCTCAGCGGTACCGCTCAGATCGCGAGAATAATCAACTTTAACTTCAGCGCATCAGGATTTTACAACCAGATCGACGCTTCGAATATCGGGTACAGCAGCGCCAAATCGACCTTCTCATGGAATGCGAAGCTGAATGCCTCCATCAACATTACAAAAACTACTCTTTTTCAGGTAAATGGCCAGTACCGGTCGGAGGTTCTCACTGCACAGGGACTCAGAAAACCAACGTGGGTGCTTAACGTTGGGTTCAGGCAGGATTTCTGGAAGAAAAAGCTTTCATTTGTTGCCACCGTTTCCGACCTTTTCAATACTCAGATGATGAAAAACAGTATTAACACCCCGACATTGATTCAGGAAACAATCCGCCGCCGTGATGCCCGTGTAATCTACGGGGGTATCCTATTCAACTTTGGCAGTAAGGGAAAGAAAACCAAGGATTCGAAGTTCGAGTTTGACAACGGGATGTAACCTGGAATTGCGTTATCTTTGTTCCTCCATGGCCAATTCCTTAAATAAATATTTTTCTCAGCTCGAGCCAATTGTGAAAAACCTGCCTCATAAGCCGGGGGTTTATCAATATTTCGATGATAAAAACAAGATCATATATGTTGGTAAGGCCAAGAACCTGAAGAAGCGGGTGAGTTCCTATTTTGCCAAAATCAACTCGATCAGCGGGAAAGTCCAAATGCTCGTGCGCAAGATCGCCGACATCAAATACATTGTGGTTGAGACCGAGCAGGATGCCTTGCTGCTCGAAAACAACCTGATCAAAAAGTACCAGCCCCATTACAATGTTGCGCTCAAGGATGATAAAACCTACCCCTGGATCTGCATCAAGAACGAACCTTTTCCGCGCATTTTTCCGACACGGCATGTGATCCGGGATGGATCAACCTACTTCGGACCATACGCCAACGGGCGACTCATGCACACGCTGCTGGAACTGAGCCGCCAGCTTTACCCGCTGCGCAATTGTTCGCTCGCTCTGACAAACAGAAATATCCAGGGAAAAAAGTTCAAGGTTTGTCTTGAATTTCACATCGGGAACTGCAAAGGCCCGTGTGAAGGACATCAAACCGCTGAGGATTATGACAAATCGATTGCGGCGATCAAAGAGATCATCAAGGGAAATATCACCACGGTAGCCAAGCAGCTCAGAGATCTCATGATGAATTATGCGGCCACCCAGGAGTTTGAAAAGGCGCATTTCGTCAAGGAAAAACTGGCTTTGCTCGACAAATACCAGAGCAAGTCAACGGTGGTAAGCCCGACCATCAATAATGTGGATGTTTTTTCCATTATTTCTGAAGGGTTGCATGCTTATGTGAATTTCATGAAGGTCATGAATGGCGCCATTATCCAGGTTCACACCATCGAGATAATTAAAAAACTGGATGAAAGCCCTGAAGAGCTGCTTTCCATTGCCATTACCGATATCCGTCAGCGATTTGAAAGCATTTCCCCGGAAATAATTGTTCCCTTTTTATTGGATTACGAGATCCCCGGCGTGAATTTCGTAGTACCCAAAATCGGTGATAAAAAGAAATTGCTGGATCTGTCAGAACGCAATGTGAAATATTACCAGCTCGAAAAAGAGAAACAGAAAGAGCTGGTCGATCCTGAGCATAAGTCTCGGCGTATTCTCGATACCATGATGCGGGATTTGCGCATGACCGAATTGCCGGTACACATCGAGTGTTTCGACAATTCCAACATCCAGGGCGACAGTCCGGTAGCGGCCATGGTATGCTTTAAAAACGCCAAGGCAGACAAAAGTGAATATCGCCATTTCAACATTAAGACCGTGGAGGGACCCAACGATTTTGCCTCCATGGAGGAGATCATTTTCCGCAGGTACAAGCGGCTGATTGACGAGGATAAACCGCTACCCCAGCTGATTGTTGTGGATGGAGGCAAAGGTCAGCTGAGTGCAGCGCTGAAAAGCCTGCATCAGCTCGGACTCTCAGGGAAAATGACCGTCATCGGCATTGCGAAAAAACTGGAAGAGATATACTATCCCAACGATTCACTGCCGATGTACCTGGATAAAAAATCAGAAACGTTGAAGATCATCCAGCAGATGCGTGATGAAGCTCACCGGTTTGGCATCACCCACCATCGCCGGCGCCGGGAAAAGGCAACGATGTCGCCCCAGTTGATGGAAATCGCGGGGATCGGCGCCAACATCAATCAGAAACTTCTATGGAAATTCAAATCGGTTAAAAACATCAGACTTGCCACTCTTGATGAAATCCAGAAGGTGATCGGAAAAGCGAAAGGGCAAATGGTTTATACGTACTTTCAGGAGCATAAATAACAAAAACGTACTCCTCTTATGAGAGAAAATTTTTAATTTTTAATTTTTAATTTATTCGCAAAACCCCACCCGATAAAACATCCCGTTGCATTGGCAATAAAATCATAGACAGATCCATGTCTCATCGGAATATAGAAACTTTGAAGCAATTCCGTTCCCAAAGCAAGAGATAGTCCGATCAGCAGGGTGGTGATTACGGCATATTGCCTGAAGAACAGGAATACAGGCTGCCTGAGGAAACTTTTTATCTGAAGAAAAACAAACACTGCGAAAATAAACAGGTGTATAAGTTTATCAGGCCGAAACAAATCAAAAAAACCGGTATCCTGGGAAACACCGTCCCTGGCAATGCAGTCAGCAAAACAATGAACAATCCCCAAAGAATCGCCCAAAGATTATATTTAAGGAAGGTTCGCAATGATCACTGATCGCTGATACGGCGTGTCAGTCGCCAATCAGTGTCTGATACTGCGCCGGATCAAGCAAATCGGATATTTCTCCTGTATCAGTAAGCCTGATTTTGACCACCCATCCCTTTTCATAAGGATCCTGGTTGATAATCTCAGGGTTTGCTGTCAGAACTTCATTGAACTCGAGCACCTCTCCTCCGACAGGCATAAACATGTCGGAAACGGTCTTTACCGCCTCGATGGTACCAAAAGTTTCATGTCTCCCCAGCGTTTCACCCACTGTTTCTACTTCAATAAAAACGATGTCACCCAGTTCATGCTGGGCATGGTCGGTGATGCCGATATAGGCATGATCGCCATCAACTTTCAGCCACTCGTGATCCTTCGTGTACTTAAGATTTGCCGGAACGTTCATAGATATTGTGTTTTAATGTTTGCTCAAAAGTACATATTTTTTCTATTGTCCCAGCGTAAATCGCAATGCAATTCCTCCCTTGGTGTTCGAGGTGCGATATTGGTTAGACACATAGGGGGTATTGATGATCTTATCGAAATAGAACCTGACATTGAAGCGGGCGCTCAGATTATAATCGGCAGAGAAGTTCAGGGTCATTACCTGTTGCCCAACCGAAATCAGATTGATATTCTGGACAACCCCACGCAATACTGTTTTGTTTTTACGAAGTGAAAAATCAAGTTTAAGGTTCAGATCGCTGTTGGTCCTGGTTTTTTTCGCGCCGCCAAGCACCCCGGATAAATTGAAACGAATTCCTTTGATCCGGTACCCCAGTCCAACGATGAACTCATTGCTGGTTATCTCCGTAAGCTGGCTGTTCACAAAGCTGAGAGAGATATTACGGGACCGGCGCATTTCAGCGCTCGCCAGTAAGCTGTTAAGAAAGCCCAGGTCGAGTTTGATCAGCGGATTGAACTGTTCGGTAATGGAAACCACCGTTAACTGAGCCTGTGGATAGAAGTTCCCTGCATCATCCGAAACAGCGGGCATGCCATTTCGCTCGTGGTAGAGAATGTTGGAGTTGAAGGTTCCCACGTTATAGGTTGACAAGTATGCATGCGTGAGCGTGAGGGTACGAAGCCAGGTTTTAAAGAACTTCAGTTTGACAAGGCCATCATAAGTGAGCCTCCAGTTAGGAAGCGGAATACTGGGGAAAGCGGTAAGCTTGATGCTTGCAGGATTTTTGCCGGCATAGGCAGCCAGGAACGCGGTTGTGAGCACCTCCTGATCGGCTGGTCCATACCCGTTCGGGAATCCGGTGGAGTCATTGATGCCTATTGAGTTGGGGTTCGAAGCAGCATACCGTTGTGCGATCTGTAACCTGTATTGTTTCAATTTCTCAAACGTAGGCGATTCCCCGGATGAGTTATCCCCTGCAAATGCAGTGGAGATAATGATGTACGACATGCTGAAGCTGCCCTGGTCAAGAGGTGAATAAGAGCTGAAAACACCGCTGGAATTTGCCTTATAATACTCCTGGTGTGACAAAGAATATTGTTTGTTGGCAACCACTTCTATGCGCAAATCTCTGACCGGTTCAATGCCGACCGTTATGTTCAGATTTTCGGTAAACTTTTTCAGGTATGGTGTGTTCAGCATGGTGTCGCGCGTTAGCCAGCCCTGCTCAGAAGCAGTTCGGGCGATGTCGCTCTGTGCGCCAAAAACAAAACCAAGTCCGGGGGCATTCTCGCTCCAGTTGTTTCCAAGGGCAACAGGCTCGGGCTTGAAGCCAGGCAGGGATGTTCCATTCCCCTGGGTATAGGTAAATTTAGCATTTCGAATCCCCATCAGAAACCGTAATGTTCCTTCCAGAATTACTTTGCCGATTTTTGGACGTGTGGGTAAAAGTTTCAGACTGTCCTGCTTGTCAATGTTTTTGTTTTTCGGAGGTTCCGGTTTATTTCCCCGGGTGCTGGCCGAAGCCTGATTGATCCTTTTCAGATAAGGTATTCTATTGTAAAGGGTCACCAGATTTAATCCGCCATTCAGCGACTGGATATTGCCATTTTCAATGGAATTCCCATACTCCTGCCGGATCGAAATCGGGGAGGCGCTCCATCGGTAATTTGCTGTATAGCCGGCCTGCAAGGTGATAAAATCGAGCATTGGTATTTTACCGATCGGAACATCCCAGCTAAAGTTCACGGCCTGATTGTAATTGTTTTTTGTTCCGGCGGAAAAAATCTCACTCCAGACCTGATCGCGGTTCGAACGGTCGATTTGTCCGGGGGGTTCATTTACAAAAGCCACAGTATTGGCCACAAGGGTTATTCTGAACGACTTCGCAAAGTCATATTTAAGGTCGAAGGTACGGTTCCAATCCCATCGCTTGATATAGAAAGTTTCCATGGGTACGATGGCCTGGCTGATATTTCTGAATTGCCGCTGGTTGAACTCCCGGTTCATGTCTGTGCGAAAAGCAAAGGATTTGGGCAGATAGTAGAAATTAAAATCCTTGATCAACGTAAAGGCTTTTGATTTTCCCAAAACCTTTACACGTCTGAACGGCACTACATTTTTCGGCTGGCCTGAAAATGTATATCCAAAGCCCCCTGTGTATTTCTTCTTCAGGTCATAAGCAATATCCGCATCCCGGTGAAAAATTTCGGAATAGGCATAACTTGCATTGAAATTCTCGATGTCGTAAATCCTTGGTTTTTTCGTACCGGTACGATCCTTCCTGACATTGATCAGGTTAAAGTTCTTGGTTTGGGTATAGCCCTGGGTAATCTGTCTGATCGAGTCTTTCTGCTTCTGAGAATTGAAAGCGTTGACAACTGTGTTAAGGTAGAGGTCGGGATTGAACGGGTCGTATTTTGGAATATTACGCAACATGGAATAGTCAAAATGCATGGGAATCCGGATGCCCGATTTAGCAGGAAAAAATTTCCCCAACTCAATATCCGTATCAAACCCAAATGTCACGACCGACTCCAACAGCCGTTCAGTCTGCTTCTGTTCAAGGGTCCCGAATCCTGAACTCTTGTAAGTTCCGGTGAGCTGAATCCTGCCGAGGTCGGCAAGTTCAACAGCAACTCTCGCGGTGGCAGCAAATCCACCATCTTTTTTAAAGTCGGTAAGGCGGAGTTCATCGACCCATATTTGAGCGCATTTTGACTGGCCATCATCATCAGATGACTGGGTACTCTTTTTGGGGTTGCGCACTCCGATCATAATGGCTCGTACATCGCTGATGGTAGGCGAACCAACAACGGTAATTTTATTTCTCCCGTCAAATTCCGAATAAGGGGTGGTTGAAGATACCTGAACACCCTGGTCCTGCAAGGCTACCAGACGGTCGTACTTCACCTGGACCAACCGGTCAAGCTCGATGTTAAAAGCATTGCTTTCCGGCCATATCCCGTCCGGATTACTGGCCTGCGTGCCCCATTCGGTGAAAGAAAGAGGGATTTCATATTCATAGAAGTTTTCAGTAAAATCGGAGCCGATGCGCATAAAAATGGTCAGGTCACCGGTTTTAAGGTTCTCATTGCGGTACATTTTGTTTGCGTGAACAAACATGTTCAAATATTTGAACTGGCGGAAGTCAAACTCCGTGGATTTATAAGCAGCACGGGCATCACCGTCAACCAGGTCACAAACGTTAAACGACATCGATTGTTCATTGAGCTTTTGATTGTTGGTTGATCCCCAGTTTGTTTCACGTTCAATGCCCGGTGGCATCACATAGGGCACAGGTTGTTTGCTGCCGTCTTCTTCAATACTCACGGTTGCAATATCAAACTGTGTCCCATTCTGTTCGGCTGTCGGGATATATTCACCCGGGGCAAGGAGGCTGTAGTTGTATTTCCGCCATTCGCCACGACTCAGTTCCAGGGATGCAAAACGGCAGACGACCGGTTGAGGGAAGTTTTTGAAAAACATCCGCATAAAACGGATTGAGTTATATCCACTAATGTTTCCGACGATCTGATCAGGAGTCCGGATGGGAATTTTAAACTGATACCAGTCAACCGAACCACGGGTACCATTGGCCAGAGGGATATCCGAGGCATGGTAAACATTGGCGATGTGGTTGATACCAACCTTCATCTTATCGGGGCGTAAATGAACCACATACTGATAATACCGTTCAGATTCACTCAATGTATTGTCCTTGTTGATGTCTTCAATGTTCGGGATCGAAGTGGCCATCGTCGGATAGGATTCCCCATTCGGTGCTTGTCCGATGGTTGCGCTGTTGCCATCAGGCCCGTTGAATTTCAGGTACCGGTTCAGCACGCTGCTGTAATAAGGATTGTTGTCGTAATCATTACCCCTGAAGTAGTGGTAGTCATCGGCGGAAGGGTCCGCAGCTGCATTTTTAAAGGCTACGGAACTTTCTCCGAAAGAGTTTCTAACCCTGGCAACATAGGATGTATCAAAGAATGACAATTCATCTATTTCGGATAATCCGTCATATCCAACATCCTGGTATGGCCTTGATTCAGGCGTGTTGTCAAAAGCATCCACCAAGGCCTGCAACTGTGGCACCCGCCCCCAGATAGTCGTATCAACTCCCGTAACCAGTGCGCTGGTTGGCAAACCGTTTTCATAACTTTTCCGTCCGTCACGTAAGATATCTTCGGAAATATCACCGAGGTTAAAATACAAATCTCCGCTGTTCAGGGAGTCATAAATAAACGGATCCATCATCCAGAATTCAATGTACTGAATGTTGGTTGCATCGAAATCTGTCGTCTCTATTTTTCGCATCACTCCACCCCAGCGGGTTTCAGGATATGCCAGTGTTCCGTTTGCATTCAACCCTTTTGATACTGCAGTAGGTCCGATATCAAAATTATAAGGTCCGCGATTCTCCGGGTAATAGGCCATGTTGAGCACCGACAGGTTCACGGGTACGCCATTCAACGGTTGCTTGTTTGGAAAGATCTCAGTTTCCCATACCTGGCGAACATATTGGTTCGACAGATCCTGGTTTGACACGTTTGGAGGCAGCAGGTTGGTGTTTTTATCGTAGAACAGGGGGTCAATGATGTACCAGGCCAGTTTTGCGCGGTTATAACCATATGCCAGTCCTGTGCCGGGGGATGCTTCCGGAAACATACGCGCCGTTGTTTGCCCTTGCGGGGTGCTGGCCATGAACCAGTTGGCCATGCTCTTCAGGTCGATGGTTGATTTGGCGCCTTCGAAATCATCAATATAGGTTGTTCCTGTTTTCCCGATGGATTTGGAATGGCCCGGGATAAATTGGGCGAACTCAACATCCACGGCAACGGAGGATGGCGCTTTGGTAGAGATCAGCGGCAAGGCATCAACGAAACGCGTAATGAGTCTGGATTGTGTGCGATACGAAAGATTCATCCCCCAAATGGTATTTGACATGGGTTCATCTCCATAGTTCACTTTTTGTGTCAATGGCTGTTCGTTCAGGTTTAAAACAGTTGCGCCGACAACGAAATCCTTGTTTATTTTGTAATCCAGGTGGGCACCCATGAGCCGCTTGGTTTGAACATTGAACATCTCATTGCTCTCGAGTGAGATATTGATGGGTGTTCCGGAGGCCAAAATCCCGTCGTTGATGATACGAACCCGGCCCAGCGTGTAGTCAACAGTGTAATGAACGTTTTCCTGAAGCAAAATGCCTCCGGCAGTTACCTTTACCGATCCTGGCGGAACATTCATGGCGTTGAGAGAAATTTCTGAGCCTGCCGCGGATTTATAGAATCCATCCAGAACAAATTTGTTCTTGTCCGGATATTGCCGGGCATTCGATTTGGTCATGGTGTACAAGGAGTCAAAACAATAGTTATCCGCCAGCTCAAGAGAAGCTTTCGGATTGGCAGGATCAAAAATCGAATCACGCAGGTCCTTTCCAAAGGGTTCCAGAACTGTAAAGAAAACCCTGCCGTTGGAAGCCTGGATCGTACCTCCCTGGGTTGCTGCCTGATCGAGGAAGTCGAACATGCCGTCGGCCGGAGGATTTAACTGCTGATTAAGGTTGTCGAAGTTCAGCACGCGTAATAGCGGAACGCCCTTGATGCGGCCTTCTGTTATGTAGGCAGTAGGCACTCCGTTTGCATTTCCGGAATATAAAATATTGATGGTAAAATCCGTTGGCTGCACCTGGTAGGCCCCTAACGCATAAACGTTTTTCATCATCAGGTTCCAGGTTGGAACTCTCGTATTCAGCGAAGTACTCTTTAACAATTTCACTACAAGGGCCTGAGGTGTAGAAATTCCCTGGTCAGAAAATTCACCGACCTGATGCACGGCAGTATCGCCGATTACCGTGTACTGATAGGCAACAGCCAGGGCCTGATCAGAGTTAAGGACCGAGTTCAGGGAAATAAAACCAAGTTTTGGATTGAAAGTGTATTCCGATGGCAATAGTTTTCTGGCGCTTTCAACTTTAACAACATCCTCTCCGGCAACCATGAAGAAAGGAGGTCCTGCCAGATAACTGATCGTATTGATGTTGCGCATCTTGGCTGAATCAGCCGCTGTGGGCATGAGCACCTGAAACAGGTTGTTAGAATTGTTGGAAGGATATTTTCCGTAAGGATTTCCGGTAAAAAGCCGTGTATTGTATGGATTTACCTCTCCAAGGTCCATGAATGCCACAATATTACGATTTTCGGTCACAGCCGCGCCGATATTGGTCACCCATACTTCAATTTTCAGGATATTCACATTGGAAGTGATGATCGGCAGCTTCTTCAGGCCGTTCCGGTAATTATTCCTGAAATTCTGTGCCAGAAAAAAGTGCTTGTTTTCTTCATAATCATCGGCACGAATCCTGAATTTTTGTGTTTGGGCATTCCCCTGGACGACAATATTTTTGGTTTCGCTCTTTTGCTGAGAGTAAAGTGCAGTAACGGTGAGCCGTCCAAACCGCAATTTGGTCTTGATACCAAATAAACTCTCCGTACCTCTGATCAGGTTGGTGCTCAGCGGCATGTTAACATCTCCTGCCTCTATTAACTGGATGATGTCGTCTTCCTTGCCCTCATATTTTAGTTTGAGTTTGTTTTCGAACTCAAATGTGGCTTCGGTATTGTAATTAATTTTAAACTCGATTTTGTCGCCGATTTTAGCGACTACATTCATCTGTATCTTTTCCTGGAAATCGAAGTTGGTTTGCCTGCGCTGGCGGGTGCTCAGCATGGGGTCGTCACGACGGTTAGAAACGATGCCGAAAGCGATTTCAGCCGATCCCTGCGGACGAATATCAACGGTGTTGTTGCCGAAGATGGTTTCAAATACTTTGCCGGGGATGTGGATTTTCGGGATTATCCCCTTTGCATTGTCCATCGTTGCTGCCTCCGATCTCTCCTGCCAGTATTGGTTGATCATCGACTGCATGTCCTGATTCTGAAACTCGTCGAAAGACAAGGTCGTTGGAATCCGGTAAACGGTTTCACCGATTTTATAGGTATAATAATATTGGCGTGTAACCGGATCGTACTCTACGTTGGTTTTAATATTTGCCGGATTCTTGAGATAAATCGGATTTTCTTTTCCTGATCCCGGAGTTACGGTCTCATCATCAAACGGATACCTGAGTGTGGTGGAATCGCCTCTTTTCAAACTGTCGGGCGGGGCAATAAAAAAACGATCCAGTCCGAAATCACCTGAAGTTTCTCCGGAAAAAACCGGGTTGCTGAGGGTAATCAGGACGGCCAGGCAAATAAAAGTATATAGATCGTATCTCTTCACTAAATCCAGCAAGGTGATTGTTACTCCGGAACCTTCACGCTATAAAACCTTGAGCGCGTGTTTGATCAGTTGTTCCACCGTCAAGCCTGTTCCTTCCGATTCGATGATTTTGTTCAAAGCTTTATCAGCAAGCATCTTTGGGAAGCCCAGAATGATCAACCCTGATAACGCTTCTTCCTTCTTTGTATTGTGTAAAAATCCTGATTTTTCATATGGAATTAACTCCCGCGATACCTTATCCTTCAGGTCGATGATGATGCGCTGAGCCGTTTTCGCCCCGATACCCTTGATTTGCTGAAGCAACATGGCATTGCTTTCGGCAATGGCCCTGACTACTTCATTCGGTGAAAGAGAGGATAAAATGATGCGGGCCGTATTCACACCAACCCCGGAAACACTGATGAGCTGACGAAAAAGATCCCGCTCGCCAGTATCGGCAAATCCATATAACAACATGTCATCCTCCCGCACCACAAGATGTGCATAAAGAGTACACTTCTGGTCTTCGATGAGCTGAGAGTAAGTGTGAACGGAAATATTCAGCAAATAGCCGATCCCATTGACATCAACCACTGCATAGGCAGGATTTTTCTCTACCAGTTTACCTTGTATATAATCGTACATCTGTGCGGTTGTTAGGCTGTAACCCTTACTTCTTTCCCCGGGGAAAGTGCAAAGGTAAAAAAATCATTTGTTTTTCTCCCTTTCTGTTCTATCTTTGCCGCCCAATATTCCATATTAAAGTATAACAATACTCATTTGTCCATTTAAAAACACACAAAAATGAAAAAATTAATTATCCTCTTCAGCGTAATGATATTAGGGATTCATTCCCTTTCTGCCCAGGAATTAATCGCTGTAAACCATGTTTCCGGCGGCAGTGAGTTTTTCACAAGACTCGATTCAGCCCTGATTCATTCATCAAATGGCGATTATATTTACCTGCCGGGAACTGCTCTGATGAACATTGGAACCCTCGTTATCGACAAGGGGGTACATATTATTGGCGCCGGTATTTACCCCGACTCCTGCTTTGCCACCGGAACCACCTTTCTTACCGGCAACATCACCATTGTGTCGGGCGCAGATAACGGAAGCCTCCAGGGATTATTGCTAAACGGAGAACTCCGGTTTGGCACCAGCCAGGCCAACCAGCATGTTTCATCCTATTATGTTTCGAGGTGTAACCTGAGCACCATCTATCTTTCCAACAATGGCAGCGACACCACAACATCCTCATTCCTTTTCCGTGAAAACATCATCAGGGGCCATATTTATGGCGGTCACTCCAATGCAAGCTTCAGTAATAATATTATTGAAGCCCAGCTGAATAATTTTTATGGAGCAACCTTTTTGCATAACGACTTCCTTTGGGGAAATGTCAAAACACTCAACCAATACATTAAAAATTCAACTTTCTCCAACAATATATTCAAGTACTCCTGCCTAGCCTATTATGGTCATTACATTATATACTGCACTGATAATAACTATTACCATAACATCATCGCCAACGGGCCACTGAGTTTCTACAGCGACTATTTTGGCTGTGTTGTCAATTATAATTCCGGGAACCTCGAAAATGTGCCTGATGCGCAGATTTACACCTCCCAGGGCGGCAATGCATATAATATTCATCACAATTACCATCTCATCGCAGGCAGTCCGGGGATTAACGGAGCGAGCGATGGCACCGATATTGGAATTTACGGTGGCGAGCCTTTCAAAGACGGCATGTTGCCTGTGAACCCGCACATCCAGTTCAAATATGTGGCCGGTTCGACGAGTCCCGACGGCACCCTCAATATCCATTACAAGGTCGCTGCCCAGGAAAAGTAAACCACGATGAGAAAAATTTTACTCCTCATTGCAGGACTCCTGGTCATCCCGTTGCAAATTCTTGTGGCACAGGCGCCAAAGATCATCGCTTACCAGTACTGGTTCGATGACAATAGTGCCGGGATAGTCAGCCAGTCCGTAAGTCCGGCCAGTACGCTGGACCTGACCACATCGGTGAATGTTCCTGTTTCCCAGGTCGGATTTCACCGCTTCAACATCCGTTTCATGGATGACTCACTCCGGTACAGCCAGGTAAGCACCTCCTTTTTCTTTTATCCGGAGTCAACCCTGATCAATGGTTATGAATACTGGTTTAATCATGATTATGCCGGTAAAACGGTGGTCAGTGTGAGCAATACCACCCTTCTGGACCTGAGCTCTGCCATCGCCGCTTCGGGGCTGAACACAGGACTGAACACTTTCCATATCAGGTTCAGGGATGTTTCAGGCACCTATAGTTCCACCAGTACAGCCCATTTCGTCATCATTCCCGAGATGCTGATTTCAGGCTACGAATATTGGTTTGACAATGACTACGGGTCTAAAACCGCGGTGAATGTTGCGAATACCCAAATACTTGATCTTTCTTCGGTTATTAACGCAACAACGCTCTCCCTGGGATTTCATGCTTTTCACATCCGGTTTAAAAATACGACCGGTACATGGTGTTCGACTCAGTCGGATTTATTTTATAAGCATGGCACAGCAAATCAGAACAACCTGACATCCTATGAATATTGGTTCGACGACAATCCTGCCGCGAAAGTTTCTGTACCGGTGGTAAATCAGCCTACTGCCGATGTGATGGCCACGATCAATGCAGGAGCACTCGGGCCCGGGCTTCACAAGGCCCATGTTCGTTTCCAGAGCAGTGACATTTCCAGCGTGGTCTCCTCAGGCTATTTTTACAAAAGTGCAACTGCAAACATTGCTGAAAATGGCTGACCAATCCAGCGTTGTCTCTTCCAGCTATTTATACAAAACCGGAACAGCCAGTGTTGCTGAAAATGCGGTTACCGGATACCGGTTCTGGTTTGACAACGATCCGGCCAGCATGCGGGTGATCGCCCTTGCGCAGCCCGCAAACAATGTGGTCCTGCTCGATTCGGTTGAACTTCCGTACCTGCCGCTCGGCAAGCACCTGATGAACCTGGATTTCCGGGACACACTTGGAAACTACAGCAGCATCGTCAGTGATTCGGTCGATGTTCAGAACTGCCATCCCTACGCAGCCAAGTCAATCACCGGGAATACTCAAATTTGCAAAGGAACAAACGGGGTGGTTTATTCTACATCAGCCATCACCAATGCAACCGGATATTCCTGGACTCTCCCGGCCGGTGCAACCATCGTATCTGGCGCCAATACCCGCACAATTACAGTCAATTACGCACTCAATGCGACAACCGGTCCCATATCGGTTGCAGGTACGAACCCATGTGGGAGCGGCGCCGAAAACTCACTGCTTGTAACGCTGAATCCACTCCCGGTGCCAGTGATCACACCGAACGGACCGACAACTTTTTGTCAGGGTGGTTCAGTGGTTCTCACCGCGTCCGGAGGTACGGGATATCTGTGGTCAAATGGATCGACCATGACAGCAATCACCTTAAATACAACCATCACCAGCAGTGTAACCGTTACCAACATCTATGGATGCAAGGATGAAACAAGCCAGCTGGTGACCGTTAATCCCTTACCAGTTCCGGTGATAACTCCGGGTGGACCGACCACTTTCTGCCAGGGAGGATCTGTAGTGCTCATGGCATCAGGCGGTACCGGATACCTATGGTCAAATGCAGCCACTACGGCTTCGATCACGGTGAATTCAAGCGGAAATTACACGGTAACTGTAACCAATGCAAATGGTTGTAAACAGTCAACAAGCCGGGCGGTAACAGTAAACCCATTGCCGGTACCCGTGATAACCCCGGGTGGCCCGACCACTTTCTGCCAGGGAGGATCTGTATTGCTCATGGCATCAGGCGGTACCGGATACCTATGGTCAAATGCAGCCACTACGGCTTCGATCACGGTGAATTCAAGCGGAAATTACACGGTAACTGCGACTAATGTCAATGGTTGTATCAATTCAACGAGCCGGGTGGTAACGGTAAACCCACTACCTGTACCTGTGATTACCCCGGGTGGTTCCACCACTTTTTGCCAGGGAGGATCCGTCATACTTACGGCATCCGGCGGAACAGGATATCGGTGGTCGAATTCAGCGACAACTGCTGCGATCACGGTGACTGCCACCGGAAACTATACTGTAACTGTAACCAATGCCAATGGTTGTAACAATTCAACGAGCAGGGCTGTGACAGTTAACCCCCTACCGGTACCTGTAATTACTGCGGGCGGCCCGACATCGATTAAAAACGAC
>JAPLDG010000152.1 GCA_026391845.1 Bacteroidota bacterium
ATGTGGGATTTAAGCTATTTCAAGTATTACTTTCTTAAGCTGGCTAAAATTCCATTCGATGAACAGTCGCTTGAAAATGATTTTTCAGATCTGTGCGACCTTCTGCTTTCTGCTGATGCTGATTTTTTTCTCTTTCGTGATTTTCAGTCCCGTAACATCATGGTTTTAAACGGCGAGCCCTGGTTCATCGATTATCAGGGCGGGAGGAGAGGAGCTTTGCAATATGACATTGCTTCATTGCTTATGGATGGGAAAGCCAATATTCCGATGTCAATCAGAAACAACTTGCTTCAATTCTACCTGGACAAACTGGAAGAGGTCTATCCGGTTGACCGTCAAAAGTTTCTTGCAACCTATCATGCTTTTGCATTGATCAGAATTCTTCAGGCTTTAGGCGCTTACGGCTTCAGGGGATATTATGAGCATAAGTCACATTTCCTGCAAAGTATTCCATTCGCACTGCGCAACCTGAAGTATCTGCGTTCGAACAACCTGATTGGTTTTGGCCTGAATACCCTAATGTCAGTAATCGACAATATGCTCGAAAACCAGGTATTGTACTTTCAGCAGTCATTCCCGGTGAACAAGCAAACAAATGATAATCAGCACGATATCTCCGTAATTCATTCCGTAGATCCTTCAAAACTGACAATAACCATCCACAGTTTTTCATATAAAAAATCGATCCCTGTTGATAAAAGTGGTAACGGAGGAGGTTTTGTTTTTGATTGTCGCGCTCTGCCGAACCCGGGAAGATTTGAAGAATTCAAGAAACTGAATGGGAAAGATCAACCTGTTATCGATTTTCTTAGGAGAGAACCAGCGGTTAGTTTATTTCTTGGAAATGTGTTTTCATTGGCAGACCAAACCGTCCAAACATATATCGACCGTAAATTCGATCATCTCTTGGTTTCGTTTGGATGTACCGGCGGCCAGCATCGTTCAGTCTATTGCGCTGAAGAACTAGCCAGGCATCTTAAAGAAAAATATCCGGTGACAATATTAATATCTCACATCGAGCAGGAACAATCTTAACACTTAACACTTAACACTTAACACTATTTTCATGAAAGCCATGATTCTTGCCGCCGGTCTTGGTACACGGCTCAAGCCTTTTACCGAAGTGCACCCAAAAGCACTTTACACAATCCATGGAAAAACTTTGCTTGAGCATGCGGTGAATCATCTTAAATCTTCAGGAATTCATGATATAATTATTAATGTGCATCATTTTGCTGAACAGATTATTGAGTTCATTCATCTGCACAATTACTTTGAGTGTAGCATTTCCATTTCTGATGAGAAGGGGGCGCTGCTCGAAACGGGCGGTGGAATAAAAAAGGCTACTTGGTTTTTCGAAAACTGCGATGCGGCAGTTGTCAGGAATGTTGACATTCTCTCCGACCTTGATCTCCTCAGGATGGCAAAATCACATCTGAATTCAGGATCTTTGGCAACCCTGGCAGTGCGCAACCGTGAAACATCCAGGTATTTTCTCTTTGATGACCAGATGAACCTTTGTGGCTGGGAAAACCGGAAAACAGGGGAGCGCCGTTTATCATACGAAGCAGATATTACAACAGCCTATGCGTTTAGTGGAATGCAAATTCTTGATCCTTGTATATTTGCAATGATCATGGAAGAAGGAAATTTCTCATTGACAGATCTCTATCTCAGGCTGGCCAAAACAAATGAAATAAAAGGTTACCTCGAAGATGGAATTTTATGGAAGGACATTGGAAAACTATAGGGTGTAACGCGTCACGCGTCACGCGTCCCGTCTTCTTCTCGCCGGGCAAAGCCTGCTATCCTCGTACCATTTGCATGTTGGTTTACAACTCAGACAAAGATTGATTTCAAACTATAGGGTGTAACGCGTCACGCGTCACGCGTCCCGTCTTCTTCTCGCCGGGCAAAGCCTGCTATCCTCGTACCATTTGCATGTTGGTTTACAACTCAGACAAAGATTGATTTCTTCACTGTTTTTTACATGGTTGGCCCATTCGGGATCCGCCAATTGAGGTTTGCCGATTGCAACAAAATCAGCATGATTGTTTTCGATCAACCAAAGGGCACGATCCGGGGTTTTGATATCATTTACCACGATCACCGGAATGCCTACATGGGTTTTGATCATGGCACCACTATAAACGATCCAGTTATAGTCGAAACCCTTGGGTGTCCGTGGCAGGTTTTGCAAACTGCCTCCATGGGAGACATGCAGGATATCGACACCCGCCCTCTGAAGAAGTTTTGCAATGCTGATCCCATCTTCAAGTGATGGAGAATTTGCACCAAGACGATAGCCAATGACGAAATCACTGCCACATCTTGCTCTGATTCCAAGGATAATATCTGTGGCAAATTTCATGTTTTTTTCCAGGCTGCCTCCATATTCATCCTCCCGTTTATTAAATAGCGATGAGGCGAATTGGTTCAATAAATACCCATGAGCGCCGTGCATTTCCACCCCCTGGTAACCAGCTTCTTGTGCTCTTTCAGCTGCTTTGATAAATGCCTCTATGATTTCAGCAATCTCGTTCACCGTCAACATGGATGATCTTGGATTGTTTGCATCTGCTGAAGGCGCTTTTGCGTATGCTGACACTTGTTCATTTGTAAGAAGTCCGGCGTGATGGATCTGCAGCAGTGAAATCGCTCCCTCAGCCTTTACGGCCGATGCGATCCGGATCATTCCGGCAATGTGCTCATCCGACCAGATTCCCAATTGAAAAGGTGCAAGTCTGCCGTCTTTCCACACTGCAGTGGCCTCGGTGACAATTATCCCCGCACCACCAGCAGCGATCTGGTGGTAATGCTCAACATTCCTGTCTGTGACAGCCCCATCTTCTCCGGCATAATGAAAACAAACAACCGGAGGGAAAACTATGCGGTTTTTTACGGGTAAACCTTTGAGCAGGTATTCAGAGAAGAGTGTTGGCATAGGACGTCATTGATTCTAAGGATCAAAGTTAAGGAATCTGTTATAATTACCTATTTTTGTCAGCAAAACTTGGTTGACGAATGGTTCCATTTCTCCAAAAAACCGCCCAATATCTGATTTCTGTATTTCAGGATGACCTCGCAGATCTGTGCATCGTCCTCCCGAACCGCCGTGGCGGCTTATTCCTGAGGAAATACCTGGCTGCCGAAATTGGAAAAGTTACCTGGGCGCCGACCATTTTTTCCATAGAGGATTTCATGACCAACATCAGCGGACTGCAGGAGGCCGAAACCCTGCACCTTCTTTTTGAACTATTTGAAGTTCATCAGGAAATTGAGGGGAAGAATGCGCAGACCTTTGAAGAGTTTTTACGGTGGGCGCCACAATTACTCAGCGATTTTAATGAAATTGACCGTTATCTTGGGGATGCAAAAGACCTTTTTACCACCTTGACAGAGGCAAGGGCAATTAGCATTTGGAATCTTGAAGGTCAACCGCTTACTGAATTTGAAAAAAAGTATCTGCACTTTTATCAGTCGTTGTACGGTTATTACGAAAAACTAACCATACGGCTTTTGGCTAAGAACATGGCCTACCAGGGACTTGGCTTCAGACGGGCTGCTGAAAACGTTGAATTGTTAATGAATAAATTTCCATGGCGCCATATCATTTTTGCCGGATTCAATGCGTTGACAAAAGCAGAAGAGACAATCATAGGCACATTGAGAAGTGAAGGAAAAGCAACTCTCTTATGGGATGCCGACAAGTACTATCTGGATGATAAACACCAGGAGGCCGGCAACTTTTTACGGGAATGGACGCGCAAATGGCCGGTTAAAGACCATCACTGGATTTTTAACGATTTTGAAATTTCTGAAAAGCAAATTGAGATCATCGGTTCTCCCGATTCTGTTGGTCAGGTGAAATATTGTGGCAGTCTGTTGCAGGAGCTGGTGAAAAAAGGTAAGGCCAGTGAAAAAACTGCCGTAGTGTTGCTGGATGAAGGTTTGTTAA
Source organism: Bacteroidota bacterium (assembly GCA_026391845.1). Lineage (GTDB taxonomy): Bacteria > Bacteroidota > Bacteroidia > Bacteroidales > FEN-979 > CAIVAT01. The sequence goes on from JAPLDG010000152.1 coordinate 3,959, forward strand.
TTCCACTGCTCAACTCCATACCGCAAGAGGTCGATGCAATCAATATCACTGCGGGACTTCCTCTGAACCAGACACCACTTTCCAGTCTGTTTGAAACTGTTTTCCAGCTACATATCCATACAGCCCAGTTTTCTTATCTGGTTTCCAAAGGCATTCAGAAGTTTTACTACAGGGATGTGCTTAAAGTTCTGCAGCATCCTTATATCCACCGGATTGCCCGGAGTATGATGGGCGAAAACAGGTTCGTTTTTGATGAAACCATTGACAGGATCAGACTTGGACATCAGATTTTCATTGGGATTGAAGATATTGTTTCACAAGATGAAGATCTGTTTTCAGCAAATCTGACTTTTCTGGACGCCATCTTTGCCGGTTGGCAGAAACCAGCTGATGTTTTGGCCAGTTTTAAAACCCTTATTGAAACTATCCGCGCCAGCATTGGAGGATCAATGGAAATGGAATACCTGTTTGCCTTTTCCAAAATTGTAAATCAACTTGGCAATCTTCTCTCCGATTTTCCATCAGAGTTGAAAATCCCGGCGTTTTACGAATTGTATCGGCAAGTAATATCAGGTACAAGCCTGCCTTTTTATGGTGAACCACTCAAAGGCGTGCAACTGATGGGCATGCTTGAAACCCGGACCCTTGATTTTGAGAATGTTATCATTCTTTCATGCAACGAAGACCTGTTACCCAGCGGGAAAATAAATGCCTCCTTCATCCCTTTCGATATTAAAAGGAGCTTTGAACTGCCCACCTACAGGCACAAAGATGCGGTATATGCTTACCACTTTTATCGCCTGATTCAATGGGCAAAGCATGTTTGGATACTATACAATACAGAATCTGATCAGCTCGGCGGAGGGGACCGAAGCCGCTATCTGCGACAAATCTCATGTGAATTGCCTGCTTATAATCCGAAAATAACAATCAAAGAATCAATTTTAACAACACCACTTATCAAGGGGGAATTCCTTCCTGTGATCGAAATTTCAAAAACCGGTGATGTCCTGGCAGCCCTGGAAGAAAAAGCAAAGAAAGGCTTTTCCGCAAGCTCGCTCAATACATACCGGAATTGTGCACTGAAGTTTTATTTCGCAGAAATTGCCGGGATTAAAGAGCCTGAAAATGTGGATGATACAATTGATCCGGCCGTACTTGGCAGCGCAATACACGAAGCGCTCAACAAACTCTACAAACCTTATATTGACCGCCATTTAACCAAAGAACATCTAGTTGAAATGGATAAAGAATCTGATCGGACTGTTGATGCAGCATTTCACCAGAAGTTCTTGGTACTCGCCTCCCAACCGCTGATCGGTGAAGAGCGACCGGAACTTGCGGCCAACCTCCGTAGTTTCTCCGCGGGCA
>JAPLDG010000242.1 GCA_026391845.1 Bacteroidota bacterium
AACGAACGCCTGAATCAGGCAGGCTTCATCTTTTTCTCTGACTACTACAAACAAGTCCGTGTGTAAATTAAGAAACCGCCGTATACCGAACGGTACGTACGGTGGTGTGAGAGGACGGAAAATAAAATAGGAGGAAAACCTTTTCATTTTCCTCCTACTCGATTTTAGACACCTAAATTAGACACCTAAATTAATATTAATTCTGTTGGCCCGGGCTCCTATAATCAGAGGAACGACAGCATAGGTTTTATGCAATTGGGCGGTGAAGTGAAGCTGGAAATGAATGCAGAGTATCGTTTTACAATTTACCGCTTTCTGAAAGGTGCCCTGTTAACCGATGCCGGGAATGTATGGCTTTTAAATTCAAATCCGTCAACGCCAGGCGGTCAGTTTTCCTTGTCGGGGTTCATTAGTGAAATTGCCGTGGGCGCGGGAGTTGGGTTAAGGATTGATGTCTCCTTCTTTATTTTACGGTTCGATCTTGCAATGCCTTTGCGAAAGCCCTGGCTGGAGAAAAATCACAGATGGGTGATAAATCAGATCGATTTTGGAAGTCCTGTCTGGAGAAGTGAGAACCTGATATTGAATGTAGCCATCGGGTACCCTTTTTAATGAATTCATGCAAAAAAATGTGTGAATAATGTAAATCTTTTCAAAAGTTGTGTAACACTGCCCAGGACATTTTGGATGATTTTTGTTCTCCGCATCACCAGGATAGCCTGATTAACGCAACGAAAAATGATGGTGAAAATCCGATGTTGAATTTGATGGAAAAACAACAGAGTAAAACCAATTGCAATGAACGATCAGCGATGACCTCAACCAAAGAACTCTAAATTGAAAACAATGAAAAAATTACAGGATAAAAAGAAAGAGGGAAAGTCCCGGGAAGAATATATTAAAGTTGAACCCAACGTGTACCTGCATATTACCGATGCAGGTAATGGCAGGCTGGTGGCGCTTATCCATGGTTGGCCCCTGAGTGATGAGATGTATGAATATCAATACAACGATCTGATAAACAATGGTTTTCGGGTAATTGGAATCACGTTGCGGGGCTTTGGGAAATCAAGTAAACCGTATGGATCCTATGATTATGATGTACATGCAAGGGATATCAAAAAAATCCTGGACCACCTGGAGATTAAAAAAGCTGTTTTATGCGGTTTTTCCATGGGCGGTTCCATTGCAATACGGTATGTCTCATTATATAAGGGTGCCCATGTTTCAAAGTTGGCTTTATTTGGTGCAGCCGCCCCGATCTGGACACAACGCAAAGATTTTCTGTACAATTTGCAAAAAAGTGCTGTTGATGATCTGATCGAACAGAACTATCTCCTGTCCGACTTTGCAAAAATATTCTCTGCCACCGAAACCTCTTTAAATGAAGGGATCGGCAATTGGCTGAATGGGATTTGCATCAGTGCATCATCTTTTGCAACGGCAAAATGTTTAATCGCTTTAAGGGATACTGACCTTAGAAAGGATCTGACCAAAATTAAGATCCCGACACTCATTATGCACGGCAAAAAGGACAAAATCTGTTCTTTTGACCTGGCTGAACAGATGAACGCCGGAATCCTTGATTCACAGCTTATCCCATTTGAGAACAGCGGTCACAGCCTGTTCCTGGAGGAAACTGAGAAGTTTAATGCCGAGCTTATTAAATTTGCGGGGAAATGAGCCCGGATAAAAAACCTGTGCTTGTCATTGTTGGCGGAGGGTTTGGTGGAGTCGAACTCATTAAAAAACTCCGGAATTCTCCGTTTGACATTGTACTTATTGATAAAAATAACCACCACACCTTTCAGCCACTGCTCTACCAGGTAGCCACCTGCGGGTTGTCTGCCGTATCAATCACAGCACCGTTTCGCAGAATTTTCAAGGGTCAGAAAAACTTCAGGTTCCGTATGACAGAGGTACTTGGAATTGATCCGGACCATAAGAAAATCAGTAGTAATATCGGTGAAATCAGTTATGATTACCTGGTGATTGCTACTGGTTCAGTCAGTAACTTCTTCAACAATGAAGAACTCGCCAAAAACGGCCTCTCCCTGAAAAATGTAATGGATGCCCTGAATATCCGCAGTCTCCTGCTGCGTGAGTTTGAAATGGCCATTACAAGGATTCAATCTGACGAAAAGAAGATCCTCCTGAATTTTGTGATCATTGGAGGAGGTTCAACAGGGATTGAAATTGCCGGGGCACTGGCCGAATTTAAAACCCATATTGTAGCATCTGACTATCCCGAGCTTGATCCGGGCTTGATGAACATACATTTGATTGAGGCGGCAGACAGGATACTCCCCATGATGTCAGAGAATTCTTCTTCCAAAGCATACCGCTATCTGACGCACATGGGTGTAAAAGTATGGCTTAATACCCGGGTAAGCAATTACGACGGATTAAATGTCACCTTCTCGGATGGCACGATTCTTCGATCTTCCGCATTTATCTGGACTGCGGGTGTCAAAGGCGCCACCATACCAGGGATCAACCCGGATTCTGTTATCGGCAACAGGTATATGGTCAATGGGTTTAACCAGATTAAAGGCTATGATAATATCTATTCAATTGGCGATGTTGCTGCCATGGTTAGCCCGGCCAATCCCAAAGGCCATCCCTTGCTTGCCATGCCCGCAATTCAACAGGGAAAACGACTGGCGGGTAACCTGAAACTTCAGTTGGCCGGGCGGCCCATGAAAAAATTCACTTATACCGACCTGGGCGTACTGGCCACCATTGGGAGAAACAAAGCTGTTGCAGAACTTCCCTTCGGAATGTTCTCGGGATTTTTCGCATGGTTTCTGTGGATGTTCATCCACCTGGTCCGGCTTATCGGGTTCCGGAACCGGATCATCATCCTTATCGAGTGGATGTTCAGCTATTTTACCTATGAATATTCATTCAGAATCATTACGCAGCGTGGTAAAACAACAAGCAATGAATGCCCGGGATAGGGAAATTTCTATTTCAAAGTACGAGCTGCATATCTATGCCATTTTTCGGTTTGTTGCCGGATTTCTGTTACTTTGGCATGGCTCACAAAAACTATTCGATTTCCCGCAGGAATCATATGAAAAAAAATCCAGTATTTGGTACTTTTGTAAAACACCGTAAAAAGACACAAAAACTTCAAAATAAATGAATTGGATTATTTTAATTACAGCCGGATTATTTGAGGTAGTATTTGCCTACTGTTTAGGAAAAGCGAAAGGCACAACCGGAAATGAAATGTATTTTTGGTATGCGGGTTTTTTAATTGCCCTTGCGTTCAGTATGGGCCTTTTAATCAAAGCAACTCAAACATTACCAATCGGGACAGCTTATGCCGTATGGACAGGAATTGGAGCATTTGGAACTGTTTTGGTAGGGATTTTAGTATTTAAGGAACCTGCAACCTTTTTGCGATTGCTTTTTCTTATGACCTTAATCGGGTCCATCATCGGACTGAAAGCAGTTTCACACTCAAACTGACAATCAATCTGTCTTGTCGCGTATTTCATTATAGTTGCTTTTCAACGATTTACTTTCCAGATTTTATCAAAATAATTCAAATATTCCGGCAACGCTGCTGAACCATACCACTTGTATAGGTTAAAGTCCAGCAAGCCTTCTTTAACGGCTTGTCGGTTGTTTGATTCGCTCCTGTTTTGAGGATGACCAATATATAACCTTTCATTCCATAATCATCTCCACCCAATTTTTGAGCTAAGATTGGGTCCTAATTCGGATTTGATACAGTTGTGTCTTTGGGAGAGATTCTCTGAAACTGTTTTTGCATCTTGTATGCAAATCCTTTTTGTTTGTCATCTGATACCTGCACGAACATTTCTTTTTCGTTAAGATTCTTGTAAACAATCTTTTTAGGAAAGTCGTGACCAGGGTTTTCAAAAGTTAATGTGCTGTCAGTTTTCGTTCCCTTAAAACTTACTCCTTTTCCCTCATTCTGGTTAAGAACAGTCGCTGTATAGATGATTTCTTGATGAGTTTCTGAAATTTCGAGGTATTCTGTTATGGTCATTTGTCCGTCTTTCAATTTATAAGAAAATCCTTTGAATGAGTTCTCGTTGAGTTTGTCCCAGTGCTCGAAAATTTCATTGTTTTCCATTTTCCAGGTTCCTTGCAAAAAATCAGGAAAACTTGATTGAGCGAAAGTCAATTCTACAAAAAACAGAAATAATGGTGTCAAAATATATCTCATTGTCGTTTTACTTTTATGTAGTGTCGTTTTTTTACCATGACTCATAGGGTTCGGCTATCGGCTGTTATTTGTTGTTATTCATCAGTTCTAAATAAGATTTCACAAAATATACTCATTGGTCAATTTTGCCAAACAGTTGAGCGGTTGAAGGATATGGAACTTTCACATCAGGCGAAATTCCAATGTTGTCTATCGGATGATCTGGTAGTCTCCGGGATCGTGTCATTGGGAAAATTAATTCAAATCCGTTTGAAGGCAGATTTTCGCTGATTGCATTTGAATAGTCTAAAACTCCAGCTGTATTAGAATTCCCAAATAGTATTACTTTGGAACTTTGCCCGGCTGATAGTAAAAATTGTTCGGCTGACGAGGCGTTTCCTTCATTAATAATAATTCCAACTCTTTTGGGGTATGGAAATATTGTGTCGTTTTTGATGGTTTGATCTCCTCCCATCATAGGATGAATAACAAATCCACCAACATTCCGTTTCATTTCACTTAAGAGTGAATTGGTCCAGCGAATCCCTTCTTCACCATTGCGGATATCTCCGTTCTTTAGCGCATTTTCATACATTTTAATATTGTTTTCTGTTGCATACCATTCTACTCCTTTGCATTGATAAGGTTGTGTATAAACCAAGCCGGACAATATCTGATAAAAATCGTCCTGTCCGCCTCCATTGTTTCTAATATCAATAATAAGGTTGGGTGTGGACGTAATTTCTATCCAGTGTTTCCTGGTCAATACTTCGGCGTTATCATCCATAAATGACGGAATGCGGAGATAAAAAGTACTATCGGATAACTTCAGTGCGAGCGGAAATGTATTTGTTCCATTTGGGAATTCAGGGATATACGAATACAATAGGGCATCATCAAAAGTCGGAGCGTTGGTTTTTCTGACAAAACGTGTGTCTTCATGTAATTCTATCACTCTGCTCCCAAGTCTTACTGAGGCTTTTCCTTTTATCGGACTAAAATCATTGTAATAAGGGTATGCTGTCATCGCATATTCATCCTCTTTAAGTCTGATCAAGGAAAAGATGATTTGTTTCCTTTTATAATTCTCATAAGAAATTGAAACACCAAGGAATTCCTCATTCGATGGTGATTTTACTATTGCGATATCGCCCCGGAATGAATGCCAGATTCCTTCAATAGAATTGCTTTGTGTATTTAGCAGCATTAATGAATCCTGATTACCCGAAAAGGTTTTTGGTGCAGGGATTGTTTTGTCGTCTGAACCTGAATGGGAATACAATCTCTTAATCCGCAGATGATTATCCTTAAACCACGAGGCATAAGAGGATAAATACTTACCACAGGAGTCGGGATATTGTTGAATTTTATTTCTCAGTTTATTTTCAAGTTGAAACAAATCCTTTTTTGTTTCAGGAGTCACTTTGTCCTGATAACCAGGGTAATCGGATTTAACTTTTTGAATTAAATAATCAAAATCTTTTAAACAATCACTTGTTTGTGATTTGCTGTTGATTGCCAGACCAATAAAGAGTAGTAAAAGATATATGTTTCTCATATTGCTATTGGATGTTTCTATACTTTCTGTCCTGTACCTCATCAAATTTTCACCAGTCCCATTTGATTCCCTATCGTTTCATATTCTGCTTTTGCAAGATCAAGTGTTTTATATTTTTTTATTGTCATTATTTCTTTATTATCTGAATCAAACAGGATTAGTCTAAAATCCTTCTTGTCAACATCAAGACTCCGATTTCCCTGACTATATGCCCGATATCTTTGATTTGATTCCTTGATGCCAATTTTCATGTTCGGTAAAATCTGAATCCATTTACCAGTTGGGATAAATCCAAATATGTCGTTTGAAAATTTTATCCTCTTTTTATCATATTCGATGATCGAACCGGTGGAAGTGAATCCTACAAAACCTCCGATCAAAATTAAGAATGCTGCCGATAAATAGAAATAGGTTAATATTATCCCTGCAATAAATATAATCATACCCGCGAAAGATCCAGCAGGACCGAATGCCTTATCAAGTCTGTTTTTTATTGTCATCATTTCACTTTTTGATTAAACATTGGTAAATTATCTGTTTCAGTAGCAGCCAACGGTTGTTGTAAACTGTAGAAAATTCTTAAATATACAAATAAACTTTTATGGACAAACATCAGGTGTGCAAATTACCAGATGGTGAAAGAGGATCAATTGGAATTTCTGGGGAGAGGGGAGGTCAGTTCGGATTTCAGATTTCACATCGGACATTTCAGATTTCACATTTTTTTAATTGTGATTCAAACATGCTGCTCATTGCAGAGAGAATGCGAAACGCTAAATGCGAAAAGTTAAATGCGAGGTGTGAAATCCGAAATTCCCTACCTCCACAGGTTTGTTCCTGATCTTTTATCTCTTGATCCGTGAAAGACCAATCCTGGTGGGAAAGGGAATTTTAGCCTTTCAGCAAAGCACAAAGAATGCCGGAAGCACAGGCAGGGATGAAAGAAAAAAAATCAAAACCGGCGAAGCTCAGCGACCCACCATTCGGACAAGGCTATATAAGGGAATGCGGGATGATATACACGGAGGACAGAGTGGGACAGGCTTTCGTGATGTCCTGTCTGACTCCGAAAGAAGAGACGAAGAACGTAAAATAAATTACGCGATAGATGCAAAGCTGAGTTCCTGTTTAATCGCAAAAAAACCTGTAAATTTTCGCTTTACAGGTTTTTTGCAGTGTGCCGTACGGTGCGGATATCCTGGGTTCAGGAACCACAAAAGTCAGAATCCCTGACTATTTGGCATAGCTTACAGCCCTGGTTTCTCGGATTACGGTAATTTTTATCTGTCCAGGGTAGGTCATTTCACTTTGGATCCTTTTGGAAAGATCGAAAGAAATCTGGTTGGCTTCAATGTCGTTTACTTTCTCGGCTCCGACAATCACACGCAGTTCACGACCGGCCTGGATGGCATATGTTTTTACGACCCCGGGATAGCTGAGTGCGAGCTCTTCCAGATGTTTCAGCCGTTCAATGTAGGCCTCAACAACCTCGCGCCGTGCACCTGGACGGGCGCCGGAAATGGCGTCGCAAACCTGAACAATCGGTGAAATCAGGTTGTTCATCTCCACTTCATCGTGGTGAGCCCCGATGGCA
>JAPLDG010000034.1:0-1491 GCA_026391845.1 Bacteroidota bacterium
GCTGATTGGGTGATCGACCTGGGAAAAGAGGGAGGCGATGAAGGCGGGTATGTGGTATATGAGGGCACACCGGAGGGCCTTTTAGCGGCAAAGGACTCATATACCGGATATTATCTGAAAGGGAAGTTGTGATGCAGACAATGCAGACAATGCAGACAATGCAGACAATGCAGACAATGCAGACAATGCAAAGAATGCATGCAATGCAGACAATGTAAATCAATCTAAAATATCGGTTATGAGAAGTATAAATCCGGCAACAGGTCAAAAACTAGTTGATTATCTTGATCATTCCGAACAAGAAGTTGAACAAATCATCGGCGATGTGTTTTCTGCATGGATTACATGGAGACAAACCTCATTTGAATACCGGTCGGAGTTGATGAAAAATGCCGCACGAATACTGCGGAGCAAGAAAGACTACTATGCCGGGTTGATGACCATGGAGATGGGTAAACTTTTCCGGGAATCGTTGGCTGAAGTTGAAAAATGTGCCTGGGTATGTGACCATTATGCCGATCATGCTGCTGAAATGCTCCGCGATGAAGTAATTGAAACAGATGCGAAAAGAAGCTTCACTGCATTTCAGCCACTGGGCCCGATCCTGGCAGTCATGCCATGGAATTTCCCTTTCTGGCAGGTTATTCGTTTTGCTGCACCAGCCCTGATGGCCGGCAATGCAGCTGTTTTGAAACATGCCTCCAATGTTCCCGGATGTGCCCTGGCAATCGAAGAAATATTTCGTGAAGCTGGTTTTCCTGAACATCTTTTCAGAACCCTGATGATCCCCTCTTCTTCTGTGGCCGGGGTCATTGCAAATCCGTCGATTGTTGCCGTAACACTTACAGGCAGTGAATTTGCTGGAAGTCAGGTTGCATCAGCAGCAGGCAAATACCTGAAGAAATCCGTCCTTGAACTGGGAGGAGCCGATCCGTTTATTGTTTTAGATGATGCTGACCTCAATGCTGCAGTGAAAACCGCTGTCACTGCCCGCATGATCAATCAGGGACAAAGTTGCATTGCAGCAAAGCGGTTTATCGTGGATACATCCGTTATTCAGTATTTTGAGAATGCGCTGAAGATGGAGTTTGAAAAACTTCGCATCGGTGATCCGATGGATCAGGATACTCAGGTTGGCCCTATGGCACGACCGGATCTTGTGGATGAAATTGAACGCCAGGTTAAAGTGTCTGTTTTGGCCGGAGCCAGACTTGTAACCGGGGGGCGCCGTCCGGACAGGACAGGGTGCTATTTTGAGCCGACGATCCTTGCAGATGTGCACAAAGGCATGCCTGTCTATTCTCAGGAGACCTTCGGGCCGGTGGTATCTTTGATCCCGGCCAACGGTGAAGAGGATGCCATCCGGATAGCCAATGATTCCGAGTTCGGTCTTGGTGGATGTGTCTGGACTCGTGATCTGCAGCGTGGTGAAAAAATTGCACGGCAAATTGAAACGGGTGCCATGTTTGTGAATGGAATGACCAAATCGGA
>JAPLDG010000034.1:1503-3875 GCA_026391845.1 Bacteroidota bacterium
AACGTCAAAACGATTTGGATCGGAGCGTGACACGTGACACGTGACGCCTGGATCGTTTGCCTGCACATCTTGGTTCACCCGTTCACCAATAAATGTATCCAAAATCTTAAAAAAACAACAGATAATCCCGAAAAGTTTATAATTTTGCACCCTCAATTTCTGGCGGGGTAGCTCAGTTGGTTAGAGCGTCGGATTCATAACCCGGAGGTCACGAGTTCAACTCTCGTCCCCGCTACATATCTTTTTAACGTTTTGAAATACAGCTGTTTACAACATTTTTCGGAGTAAACTGAAACATTTTGAAACATTGTTCAGCGGTTTTTTCGCAAAGTTTTTTTAGCCTGGCGAGGTCGGAAAAATGAAACGAAATGGACAATTTTAAAACCGCAAAATTGAACGACGCCGGCGGCGATTTAACCAAACGCTGGTTTGTTTACTACTCTTTCAGATCCCCGGAAACCGAAAAATTCCAAAGGTTTCAACAATGGGTGCCTCAGAAAATCCTCACCTCCTCCGGTCGTCGCGCAAGCGCACATGAGATCATAGTGCGTATCAATAAACAGCTTCGCAGCGGGTTCAATCCCTTTGCTCACATGGAGCGCAGGTACAGCACGATCACAGCGGCCATGGAGTTTGTCCTTGAAGTCAAGCGGACCATCTGCCGCAAGCGTTCCTACCACACCTATAAAAACCTGGGTAAATCATTTCTGGACTGGTTGAAGAAAAATAACCGGGAGAATATGCATATCGAAGACTTCAATTACTATCATGCCCAGGAGTTCATGGATTACAGCAAATCGGTTCTTGGCATCTGCAACAGCACTTACAACTACAGGAGCATGCATATGAAAACGTTTTTTGCGCTTTTGATCAAACGTGAATGGATCATGATCAATCCGTTTGAGAAAATCCTTACCTGGGTATGACTACAACTTGTACGTTTGCGCATGCCTGATCTTTTACTGTTTTTTGCGACCACAGGAGATCATGAGATTGAAGGTTGAGCATTTCCAGCTCAATTCCCGCCTGATCGTAATCCCCGGGACAGTCTCCAAGAATAAAAAACATGAAGTCGTGCAGATTCCAAACGCGCTGGTACCAGTTCTGAAAAAACTTGATCTCAATTACCCGGGCGATTATTTTGTATTTACCAGGCACCTGGTTCGAGGAACCAAGGAGGCCGCCCCTACCCGCATGGCGGGTTACTGGCGGAAATTTGCAAATGAATTCGGGATCAAGAAAAACATTTATTCGCTCAAGCATACCGGCGCCGGGATGGCCATTGAAAACGGGATCAATCTGCGTGACCTGCAGTTGCAGCTGCGACACTGGTCGCTTGAGATGACTCAGGTTTACCTGGATAAATTCAAACGCCGTCCTTCAGAAAAGCTGGCCAATGACTTCCCGGACCTAGGGCAGTTGATTATGAAAAGTGAGCCCAAAATCACGCCCATACCAACTACTATTTACACTCACAGTCTATCTTAATTCGTTTTATCCACGATGGATTCACAAAGGGTATATCCGAAAAAAATAGTTGATCTTCCAATCCAAGTGTTTGCAGTATATATTGCCTAAAAAAAGATATTTTTAGCGAGGATTCATTTGGTTGCTATTGTAAGGTTCTAAACTCCGAACATGTCCCCTTATCTCCTTGCAGAACGACCTTAAGATGAAAATGAGTTCTAATCATTGCACCAAAACTATTTTGACTATCAACCCATGACTCAACTATAAAAATGTTATTACCAAGGCTTTTAACATGATTGGTTCTCTCAGAGTAACTTGGGAACTCTGCTGTAGATGGACTTTTTAATTGTTGAGGAACATATTGTTCTACAACACTATATACATTTAACTTTTGGACTTCTGGATCATTGTCAGTAGATTGTGTTGGAGATGAACACGAACAAGAGGTCGCTAAATACATAATAGTAATCACAGACAACAAACCAAAAGTACTTTTGCTTTTCATAATTGCTTGGGTTAAGTTTGAACCGCAATTTACAGAAAATGGTGCATTGGAGCTGTACCTAAATGGTAAAAAATTCTATTGGCAACTATAGCACTCAAGCGTGGCTGGCATAACCCGGTCCTTCTTCATGGTTACCTGGATGCTTTTAGCCAGGTATTTCAAGCCATTAATCATATACTTCCTGGAAAAGTCAAAGTTGCGGAATTCAAGGAAGTCCATACTTTTCTGGAATTTCACAGTCTTTGCATTGGCAAGAAGGGTCAGGTACTCTTTCCAGAACCTGTTGTAAATACCGGTTTCCCATCGATAAAACAGGCTGTGATCCACAGTTTCGTGGACTCCCATCATCGAGGCATGATTGGCCCAGCTGTCTTTCTTGGCAAAAAACAAGCGCGGG
>JAPLDG010000095.1 GCA_026391845.1 Bacteroidota bacterium
ATTCCCGATGAACTTACCAAGTGCTGGATTACCAGCAATCTGGGCTCTGATCACCAGGCATCTGCTGTGGACGATGCAACTGAGGCTTCTGCCGGCTGGTACTGGCAATATAACCACAAGCAGGGGTACAAACATGACGGTTCAACCCGCACTCCAAATACAGAGTGGATAACGAGCATCGGCGAAAGTTCAGACTGGTTGACTGACAACGACCCATGCAGCATCGAATTAGGCACCTTATGGCATATCCCGACTTATACAGCGTGGTATAATGTTATCATCACCGGTGGCTGGACTTCATTGACTGACACATGGAACTCTGGTTTAAAATTGCACGCTGCCGGGTTCCTGGGCTTCAACGAGGGTTCACTGAACCAATGTGGTTTCGGAGGCTACTACTGGAGCAGTACGCAGGTCGGTGGCCTTTACGGCTGGGGCCTGTACCTCGAAAATTGGGGCATCGACATGTACAACAGCAACCAAGCGTATGGCTTCTCCGTCCGATGCGTGCAAGAATAGCACCTCAAACGATAGCCATTGGTATTGGGCATCTGCCGGAAAAACGATTACTTCATTTTTGGTAGGGAAGGCTCAGGAAGAGAATTATTTGTCAATATCAGAACCAGCTTCACTTTATTTATGAGCTGGCTGGACTAACTTTACGGCAGCACAAGAAGATAAAATCAACATCAGCAATCAGCTACCGGAACATCATCGTATATGCTTCCAACCACACAAATTGTTTTTCCCGGCTCTTATGCTCCCGCTGCTCCGGGAGATATGTTCGCCCGACTTGGAAAAAACGGACAGATTGTTAGTGTTTCAAAGCGTGCAGGTCTGGTAGTGGTCAGAATGGGGAATCAGGCCGGCAGTGGAGAAGTGGCAAAATCAACATACAATTACAATGGCTGATATTCCGCCTTAACAACCACGAAATCTTCAAATTTCCCCACATTGGGTTTCCAATCCAGTCCCAAACCGGCATTCATGATCAGGTTCACGGTAGGAAACCAGGTGAAAACCAGATCAATGTTCTGAAGGTCCAATGGCGTAAGTTTCCAATATGTTTTGGATATACTTGTATTGTTCAGGTAAGTTGGTCCTTGATGGAAGGTATGGGAAATATGAAAACGTGTAAGGAACGCATCTTTTCTGAATTGTTCAAAAACATCAATTTCAGGGGGCATTCCCATTCCGTCTCCTGCGGGAGGTGTGGGGTGGAGATCCAGGAACCAGATTGCCGGCCATGCTCCGCGAAAGTTTGGCAGTCTGAAAATAAAATGATATTTTCCGAAGTGGGTCCGATATTCGTCTTTTGAAATGATAGCTCCGACAGACCATTGAGAACTTGTATTGACAATATTCCAGTTTTTATCCATCTTCCATCCCGGGCACCATGCGTTTGAACAAGCGAAATGTACGGATCCATCGGAGTGATAGGTCACGAGTTTATCATTGATGCAAATCTCCTTACCTGTATCAGGATTGATGATACTTCCCCATGGATATGAATTGTTCCAGTGCGTCTTGTCTAGCAGGTTTATCATGTTGAATCGTTGTTGGCGCTGATCGTTATTGTTTTGGTCATTATTGTCTTATCACAGTTCCACTGATGGACAAATCGACTCCGGCCGACACTGACAGTGAGGCGCCGCTCTCGATCAGCATGGAGCCACACGACATGCCATGGTTCCGTACCACTGGCATTCTGATCAATCCGGCCGGGATTTTCACGCTTTCACTGGCCGGTACACCGGTGGGAGACCAGTTTTCATTCACATTCCAGTCATCGCTGAGGGCGCCTGTCCATGTTTTCGTGTAAAAGACCCCCTGGGTCAGGGTGGCCCGTTTTAAAACTATTTCATTGTCCGGATCAAAGGTAAATGAGGTTGCTTGCTTCTTAAACGTGAACACAAACTCTTCGTAATTGTGTGTGTTCATAACCCTTATCAGTGTGTCGGTGTTGTCCTGGAAATTTATCTTGACGATAACCGGCATGGTGAAAAAGGGGGCATTCGACTGAGTTTGCCTGATTAAAAACCGGACGTCCCAGTTCCCGCTTCCAAGGTTTTCAAAACAGTATTGGTTCGCATATACCGGGTGGTTGGGAGCAAAGATCCATTGTGCAAAAAACCAGTCATAATTATCGCCGGTGATCATATTGACCTTTTCGCTGAAATCGGCAATTCTGGCTGAATGAAATCGAAGATTGGTGTCATTCGAGTAGGAACGCATGGTTGCGAAAAACAGAGAGTCGCCCAGGGTATATCTGAGCATATGCAGCACGCATGCTCCTTTGGCATAAGTTATGGCATAATTGAAGAGTGTATTTACCCCTGGTGTGGTTGTTGCCCATGAAGGTACCGAAATTGCCCATCCGGGATTGCTGCTCAGGTAGCTTGAAGCATCATAATTGATTTCATTTTTGTAGGCAGAATAGCCACCGGTTTTCTCCCACCAGAAGTTTTCCGACCAGGTTGCGAACCCTTCATTCAGCCAGATATCGGCCCAGGTGTCGCAGGTGATCATATCGCCAAACCATTGATGGGCATATTCATGCGCAATCAGCCACTCACTCCAGCAATTGGGGCAGATGCTTGTCAGTGTCTGATTTTCCATGCCTCCCCATGCAAATTGACTGTTCAGCGCAGCAAACCCGTTTTTCTGAAAAGGATGTTCACAGAAATGCTGTGAGTACCAATTTGTCATCGTTGGGATCACCGTTTTAAAACCGCATGGGTACACTGTCAGCCGGATCAGACAGCTTATGCCAGTAAACGATATCAAGATTGTAGTTGATTTTTGAGGTCATTACCACAAGATAGGTAGCAATATTGTGGATGCTTTGCCAGTGATAAATGAGGGTGTCGGCAGAAAAAACCGAGTCCATCAGTTTTCCGTTTGAAGCAAATTTAACAGTTAAAGGTACATGTGCGGTAAGGTCAAGGAGCGCCTTATCGGACGGTTGATCCCAGCATGGGAACCATTTGCGGGCGCCTTCAGGTTCACAATCGGTAAACAGCATGCCACCAGTAGCGTACAGCGCACCATCCTGGACATTCAGGTGCCGGTAGTAAATTTTAACTTCGGCAATTTCACCCGGGATATAGGCACGATCAAGGGTGATCGTAAGAATGTTGTCGGCATGTGAAAAGGAAACGCCCGCCATTCTTACGGAATCGATGACAAGGGATGAATTGACGGCATTGAGTTTAATGGTGGTGAGGGTAGAATCGACACTGAACTGGATGATAACGGAGGCGCTGAAGTTTTTCGGATACGGGGAGAAGTAGCATTGGTAGAGTTTATGGCAATAATAACCTCCACGACGTTCGGGGGCGTTCTGGGCACGCAGAAAAAGTGAGGCAAGGATGATTATCAGTAGAATGCTGCTCTGCTTTAACATGGCAAACGGTTAAGGAGATTCGGGCTGTTCAAATTTACACAATTTTGGTTTGCAAATAATTTCGAGAAAGTTGCCACGAAATAATTTTCGTTCGTCAGAAAAAAATGTTACTTTTGCACCCCCTGAATGGTACAATGTATCATAAACGCCCGGATGGCGGAATTGGTAGACGCGCTAGTTTCAGGGACTAGTATTCGCAAGGGTGTGCAGGTTCGAGTCCTGTTCCGGGCACCATCAAAAATGATAAAACCCCGTAGGCTAATTACTTACGGGGTTTTATTTTTTATCAGTGGGATGGGTGGTATGGAGTCGGATTTTGATGTAAATTGCGTGATTTCATATTATGGGAGAATTGAACTTGGAAATGTCTTTTTCATTGGCCAAACGTTTTAAGTCACAGAAGACCAGCGTTATAAGGTTTCAATTTGTTGCACACTCTGGAAAATATCCTGTTTCAATTAACTATTCCTTCCCTGTTTTCATTCCCGAAGGCATCGTAATGGAAATCCCTACATTTTACCATTGTAATTCATGGTGCAGCTATAACTGCCAAATCCAAGGTGCCAGCTATAAATATCTGTATTCTGAGTACTGCTCCAATAACTGCCATCCTCACCACGACCCAAGAGTGAACCATTGTAGGTCCACAATCCCCCCGGGGCATGCATTCTTATTGCAGAGTTCCAGGGGCCATTCCAATTAACCCATCCACCGCCTGCCTTTATATTAACCCATTCGGTTTTAGAGGGAATACGCCATCCAATACCTAATTCAATTGTGCATGGATCATTTGCTGATATCCAATCTGAATTCTCTTCGATCCAGTTTATCCAGATAGTATTTGGCGTTCTGCTTAAGCCATCATGTTTATATCCCTGTTTTAAGTTAAACTTAATAACCCGCCGTCTAAGACGGCGGTCATGTATGTAAGGCTAAGCCATTTTTTTTAAATTTGCCCCATGGGCAAATACCGTAAATTAACGCACGTAGTCTATAAATGTGACTATCATATAGTTTTCAC
>JAPLDG010000244.1:0-1485 GCA_026391845.1 Bacteroidota bacterium
CCTTTCCTGACTTCTGACTCTTCCAAGTTGTAGTATATTGACATTTTCCAAGCAATTGAATTTGAATGACATAAAATTCACAATTGTGACTTTTACCGCACTAACGCCTATCGAAAGTGGGAAGTACAAAGTTCGAAGGACGAACAACGGCCGGCTAATCCCAGCCTTTGTACTTCGTCATTCGTCATTCGTACTTCATCATTCGTACCTATTGTATTACTATTGCTTCGCATTGCACCGCACTAAATGTCAGAAGTCAGGACATTGTGGAAGTTACGATTTAGCCCTTTTAACCTTCTTCTCCACCGCAAACAACCCCGCCGTGTATTTGTCATATAACTCAAAAAGGTACTCGATGCGCTTGGTCTCGTTGATAAAGGGCTGTGGCCGGTAACACAGGTCAACCGCTTTATCAAGCTCCTGGTGCGCCTTTACAAGGTCGGGAGGCATGGTTAAGGGGTCGTAAAGATCGGCAAGACTGCTGTTGGGAAATTGTGCCCTGGTATCCAACACTTTTTGGGCAGCAGCCTCGACTGTTTCTATTTGTTTATCGGAGGGGGTTTCGGGCCAAGGGAAATTATTGTAAACAGTTAAGACAGAATACTGATAATCCGATTTTAGTCTTCCCGTCACCAAGCGCATCCAAACCATATGCATTTTTGATTCAAGAACTCCAAAATGATATAGTTTTTCACTGCATAAAATTCGTAGTTTATCGCTACAAATAATTGGTGGTTCAATATATCCAATTGGAATATACTCTCGACGCTCAGAAGATACTTGAGGTATTACCATAAATTTTTCAAGTGGTAAATTCTCTGTGTGAAATCTTGTTGGAAAGGATGCTAATTTATTTGTAGGGATACTGGTGCTTTCTAAACGAAATGCCCTTACGGCTTCAACACGTTTTAAAACATTTGGCATTTCCTTCAGCTCTTTTGGAGTAATATCTTTCAAAAACAGAATCCATCTTTTTTTTGCATTAAGAAATTCATCTGCTCCTATAAATTGTAAAAAATATTTTTGCGCGTCAGGTTCGACCTTTAGGAAATCTGCCTTTTCTTCGTCAGAAAAAATATATTGGCCATCATCAATCGGTTTGTTACCCGTGGCCATCTCAGGAACATTACAAATCGGTTTACTTCGATTTCCGACAGTGAGATTGGGACCTTCAATCAGATAGGGACTGATATTCGCTACTTTAATTTCACTGATTTCGTTTGAAGTAACATTGGAAAATATTTTTTTCTCATTTGTGTAATTATTATTGGTCAATCCAATAATAACAACATGAACAGCAGCCTTGCCTTTAGCCTCACTCTCCCACGGGAATGTTCGATAAGCAAAATAGATTATTATTCCTTTAGAAAATAAATAACTCCATAATGGGGCTACCTGTTCTCCTTGTGTAATTGAATTTGTTGAGACAAGAGACGCACGTGTATTCGATGAGCCTATATATTCTGCTACTTTAATAAACCATCC
>JAPLDG010000244.1:1511-3240 GCA_026391845.1 Bacteroidota bacterium
CATCCGCAAACATAATCAAGCAATCCACCGTTTTTAACAGGTCGAATAATGGGCTCAATGTCAGCTCTTTGAGCATTATTTTGAAATTTGGCTCCAATAAATGGCGGATTTCCATAAATGTAATCAAACCGTTGTTCTCCCTGCTCCCAGGGAACTGGCTCGATCAGGCTTTGCCAGTTTGTGCGCAGTGCATTGGCGCAAATGATGTTGGGGCTTTTCCGCAGCGGAAGCCGGACAAAATACTGCCCGAACTCCTCACTTACCAGCATGTTCATCTGGTGGTCCACCAGCCATAAGGCGACCTGCGCGATCTGGGAGGGAAATTCCTCTATCTCGATGCCATAAAAGCGGTCAACATCGAGCTTTAACAGTTCACCAATATCAAATACCTGCTGCCCTTTCTGTAAAATTTTGATGATTTCCAACTCCAACAATCGCAACTCCCGGTAGGTGATGACCAGAAAATTGCCACAACCACAGGCCGGGTCAAGAAAGCGCAGCGCAGCCAGTTTATCATGGAATTTGATCAACTTACTTCTGTTGTCTTTTACCGCATGAAACTCTTTCCACAGATCATCCAGGAACAGGGGCTTGATCACCTTGAGGATATTTTTCTCAGAGGTATAGTGCGCTCCGAGGTTCCTTCGTTCGACCGGGTTCATGACGCTCTGGAACAGCGAGCCAAAGATGGCCGGAGATATTTTTCCCCAATTCAGCAGCGTACATTCCATTAAATTATTCCGCATGGAGGTGTCGAACGATGCCGGGGGCAGCGTTTCCTCGAACAGCTTGCCATTGACATAAGCAAAAGCAGCCAGCTCCTCGTCGAGGTTTAACAGACGTTTTTCCTTCGGGGTATTCAGAACATAAAATAACATGGATAAATGCTGTGCCAGGTCACTCCCGTCCTCTTTGGTCTTGTTGGTCAGATAATCCCTGAGCTGATCGCGTTCAAATATAGTGGTGTCCTCGGCAAACAGGCAAAATAACAAGCGAATAAGGTATACCTCGAGCGCATGCCCTTCGTAACCCACTGCCTTTAACCGGTCATGCAGTTTGCCCATCAACTCGGCTGCATGGATATTTACCGGGTCCTGCTCTTTAAACTCATGTTTCTGGTACCCGGCGATAAACCCGAAATGCTTAATATTCTTGTATAAATCGGGCAAGTTAAATTCAAAATGAGTATCTGTGTCAAGATCATGGAGGTGCAACCTTTCAAAATCGGACACCAGCACATATTTCGGGAGTTCGTAATCCTTCAGGCCGGGGAAATAGTCAAGTGCCTGTTTATGGGCTTTATCAAGGTCTTTTCCCCGTGATTTATGTTCTACCAGGATGACCCCTTTCCAGAGCAGGTCAATATACCCGGTGGAGTGATCCAACCGTTTAACGGGCTTTTCAAAGCTGGCAACCTTGCGGCGGTTGATACCGAAAACGTTGAAAAATCCATCCCAGAAAGATTTAGCCTCGGCATCCTCGGAGGTCTCATTCTCCCATTCTTTGGAGAAATGTATTGCGCGGTCTTTAATTTCGTTCCAGGAGAGTGGCATAAGACCGAAATAAAGGTCAAAGCTAACGAAAGTTCGGGATTATAGGAGGATTTTTTGCGACGTCCGCCTCATGGAGGGCGATTTAATTTTATCTCTGACAACGAATGCTCAACTATACCTAAACGGTTCCTAAACGGTTCCTAAACGAACTGCAGACGCATCAACGACGCATCAAC
>JAPLDG010000332.1 GCA_026391845.1 Bacteroidota bacterium
CCCGGATCGGCTATGAGAAAACTTCTATGGTTTATTTGTCTTGCAGGGTTACTGTTTCACTTTAATGATGGATTTGCGCAACAGCTGAAAAATGAGACAGCTAAAAAGGGTATCTATGAACAATTGGATTCCCGCGTTGATAACATGAAATACTGGATGAAGATGGCAGAAAAAGGGTTGACGCCATTCAATCCGGACCTCGCATTAACACCTGCCATTTTTACAGGCAGTAAGATCAGCGTCAGGGGGGTGACAACCAGTAATTCCCCTGATATTCCGGTTTCAAACCTGGCCAATATCACCGAAAGTGAAAATTCTGTTTTCATTGATCCCAACAATGCGGATGCGATCCTGAATTCAAACAATTCGACATCATGGACGGGTAGCGCCTACGGGACAATATACGGGGCAAACTATTTTCAGTCATCCACAGCCGGTATTGGATGGGCTGGAAGTCCATACGGAGCAGGCGGTTCAAACGGAGGAGATCCCACCACAGCCATTGGCTTGAATGGCCGTGAGTATGTTAATTTTATCAACAGTTCATCTGGCCAGGGGATTGCTTTCTCCGATAACGGAACTTCGTGGACAACTGCGATGGTAGCCACAAATCCAGGAGATCTCGCCGATAAAAACCATATGTGGATCGACAATAAACCCACAAGTTTGTACGAAGGGAATCTTTACACAGCCTGGACAGATTTTGGCGGTACGGACGATACAGAGATAAAAATCTCCCGTTCGGTCAATGACGGGGTCAGCTGGAGCGCTCCCTTGAACATCAGTTCTGCCGTCAATGCAGGCAGTCATAACCAGGGAGTTAACATTCAGACCGGGCCTGAGGGAGAGGTGTATGTTGCCTGGGCCGTTTATGACTCCTGGCCAATTGGCGGATCGGATGAAAAAGCAATCGGATTTTCAAAATCGACCAATGGTGGCGTCAATTATAGAGCTGCGACCAGAGTTATTTCCAATATCAGAGGGATCAGGAGAACGGCGGTGTCCAAAAATCACCGGGTGAATTCCTACCCTGTAATGGCGGTCGATATCAGCGGTGGCCCCGGAAATGGTAATATTTATATCGTATGGACCAATGTCGGCACACCTGGCGTCAATACCGGTACGAACAAAAGTATTTACCTGATCAGGTCAACTGATGGTGGAACATCCTGGTCATCGCCGGTTCGCGTTAACCAGGGACCCCAATTGGAGGGAAAGGAGTCCTATTTTCCCTGGATCAGCTGTGATGCTGAAACAGGGGCGCTGAGTGTTGTTTTTTATGATGACAGGAATGTGTCGGGCACGCAGTGCGAGGTTTTTGTCGCCTTTTCAACCGATGCAGGGAATACCTGGACAGATTTCCAGGTGAGTGACGTAGCATTTACCCCGACTCCAATTCCGGGTCTGGCTGATGGATATATGGGTGATTATCTCGGGATTACTTCAAAAGGCGGAAAAGTTTATCCATGCTGGACTGATAATCGGGGCGGAGTATATATGACCTATGTTTCGCCGTTTGAATTGGGCCCAAATGCACGTTTTTATGCAAACAAAATCACAAATTGTACGGGTTCGGGAGTGACATTCACAGATGAATCAACGGGAGGGATTACATCCTGGACATGGGACTTTCCCGGAGGGACCCCCTCGATTTATTCCGGCAAGTATCCTCCTGATGTTGTGTATGGCAATCCCGGTACTTATGATGTTTCGCTCACGGTATCTGATGGATCAGCAAATGATACGGAAACTAAAACCAGTTACATCACAGTCAGGGATGTGATCGCTGATTTCACAGGAACTCCGGCAACTGTCGCCACTGAAAATACGGTCATTTTTACAAATAATTCTTCCTGCGGCCCGGAAACCTGGAACTGGTCCTTCCCGGGTGGAACTCCTTCATCCTTCATCGGTCAAAGCCCACCCCCGATACGCTATGATTCACTTGGAACCTTTGATGTTTCCCTTATCGTGACCAGGCCCGGGGTATCAGATACGCTGTCAAGACCTGGATATATCACCGTTGTTCAGCCTGTCTTTAACATCGCAAATGGTTCTGTGACAACATGTACCGGGACTTTTTATGATTCCGGCGGACCTTCTGCCAATTACCAGGGAAACGAATCTTTCACCGAAACATTTCATCCCTCCACACCCGGTTCACAGATCCGGTTTGATTTTACCTCATTTCTCACAGAATTGAACAGAGACACGCTGACCATATATAACGGGGTAAATACTTCGGCGCCGAAGATCGGGAAATATTACGGTACCACCAGCCCTGGAACGGTCACGGCGTCAAACTCCTCAGGAGCTCTTACC
Source organism: Bacteroidota bacterium (assembly GCA_026391845.1). Lineage (GTDB taxonomy): Bacteria > Bacteroidota > Bacteroidia > Bacteroidales > FEN-979 > CAIVAT01. Next base: position 2,323 of record JAPLDG010000332.1, read on the forward strand.
TTCCGGTTTCAGTCCGATGGCAGTATTAATAAAGCTGGATGGGCCGCATCGATCAGCTGCTACCTCTATCCTGAAATCCCGGTTGCAGATTTTTCTGCATCTTCAACGAATCCGATAGTCGCCCAAACGGTTACCTTCACCGATTTGTCAGCGAATTTTCCAATCTCATGGGCATGGTCATTCAGCCCCGCAACGGTGACCTTTGCCGGTGGAACCAGTGAATCATCACAAAACCCGCAGGTGCAGTTTGCCCTCACCGGCCTGTATACCGTTTCTTTAATTGCCACTAATTTAAATGGTTCCGATACAATCATCAAAACGGATTTTATCCATGTGACCAACTGCAACATTTCTGCATTTCCCTGGAAAGAGGGTTTTGAATCCGGAGGTGCCATACCAAATTGCTGGACTCAGGTGATGGTTAACAATTCAGGCTTAAGCTGGATTTTTATTGCGGGCAACGGTGGCAGCAATCCTCCGAAAGCACACGGAGGCTCTTACAACGCATGCCTGAAAGACAATAATTCAGCCGACAATAAAACCCGGCTGATCACACCTACGCTTAATCTATTATCCATAGAAAACCCCCAGCTCAGGTTCTGGCATACTCAGGGTGAATGGTATGGCACTCAGGATCAATTGTCCGTTTATTATAAGACCTCTGCCGGTGGATCATGGATTTTACTGACCACTTACATGGGAAGTATCACGGCATGGACACAGGAGACGATCCCATTGCCATCTCCTTCCGATACCTATTCCATTGCTTTTGAAGGAAATGCGAAATGGGGGCGAGGGGTTTGCCTTGATGATGTTGAGGTTGGTTTTCCCATCCGGGCACTCAACAACATCACAGTTGACAGTACCGGGTGTTTTTCAGCCCCGCAAACCATCATGATAGCCGGAAGCGGAACTTTCTTTTCTGTTCCGTCAGGGGGAGATGCTACCATCATCGCAGGCGAGAATATACTGTATTATCCGGGAACCGTTGTTGCATCGGGAGGCTATATGTACGGACATATTGCTCCCGAAGGGCCTTGGTGTTCGAACCAACCGGTTGCTGCCGCTGTTTTATCCGGTACACAAGAGATTCGGCCGGAAGCAGCAGAACAATTGTACAGCATTTATCCGAATCCGACCACTGGCGCTTTTACCATTGAACTGAACCATTCAATGGTCTCAGAAAAATGGCTGATCGAAATTTTCAGTATGAAGGGAGACAAGGTATTTTCAGATGTCATGGAGGGTGAACGGAAACATGAATTTTCATTATCAGGCAAACCGGAAGGAATCTATCTCATTCGTGTGTCCGGTGAATTGAGTTCCGGAACAACAAGAATTATCAAACAAAATTAATTATAATTCACCAAAGTCAACAATCTTAAAAACGATCAGATTGCTTATGAAAACACTACTCACTTGTCTTTGTCTTGCCGGGTTGCTTCTCCCTTTTACTTACGGATTTGCGCAGCAACCGAAACCAGAACATGCTAAAAAGGGCATATATGACCAGTTGGACCCCCGTGTGGATAACATGGAATACTGGATGAACATGGCAGAAAAGGGCTTAACACCCTATAACCCGCACATAACCCTGGCGCCAGCCATTTTTAAGGGATCAGGCATCAATGCAAAGGGTGTCAGAACAACCAATTCAACCGATGTTCCGGTAACGAACCTGACCAATGTTACAGAAAGTGAAAATTCGGTATTTGTTGACCCCAACAACGCCGATTACCTCCTGAATTCGAACAATTCTACCTCATGGAGCGGTGGAACCGTAGGATCATTGTATGGCGCCAACTATTTCCAGTCATCCAACGCCGGTATCGGATGGGCCGGAAGCCCCAATGGCGCTGGTGGTGCAAACAGTGGCGATCCTACCACCGCCATCAGTCTTACCGGGCGGCAATATATTAATTTTATAGATGATCCGGGGGGACAGGCAATTGCTTATTCCGACAATGGAACTACATGGACAACCTCCATTGTAACAACAAATCCCGGAGATCTTGCCGATAAAAACCACATGTGGATCGACAATAAAAGCACCAGCCCTTATGTGGGCAATCTTTATGTGGCCTGGACCGACTTCGGCGGAACATACAATTATCAGGTAATGCTGTCCCGGTCAGTCAATAATGGCGTAACCTGGTCGTCAAAAGCAAACATTTCAGGCAGTCTTGCTTCTTTCAATCATGGTGTCAATCTGCAAACCGGTCCTGCAGGGCAGGTATATGCCATTTGGGCAACCTATCCAAGTTCAGGAATTACGGAAGATGGCATCGGTTTTAATATGTCAGTGGATGGCGGCGCAACATTCGGGACCGCAAAAAAAATTATTTCAAACATCAAAGGAATCCGCGAAACCGGTGTGCTGAAAAATATGCGTGTAAATTCATTTCCTGTCATGGCAGTGGATATCAGCGGAGGAGCCAACAATGGGAATATTTATGCAGTGTGGACCAATATTGGAGTTCCCGGAACAAACACAGGCACCAATAAAAGCATTTACATCATTCGTTCTACCAATGGCGGAACAACCTGGTCAACGCCGGTTCGGGTTAATCAGGGGACTTTTGCAGATGGCAAGGAAGCATATTCCCCCTGGATCAGTTGCGATCCTGTAACGGGCGTGCTGAGTGTTGTGTTTTACGACGACAGAAATGTGACCAGCACCCAGTGTGAGGTTTTTTCAGCCTATTCAACAAATGCAGGCGCAACCTGGACCGACTTCAAGGTGAGTGATGTGGCGTTTACCCCTGCAGCAATACCAGGACTTGCCAGCAGTTATATGGGCGATTATCTCGGAATTACCTCAAAAGGAGGGAAAGTTTATCCGTGCTGGACCGATAATCGCGGCGGCCTTTACATGACTTATGTATCTCCGTATGAATTGGGACTGAATGCCGATTTTTCCGCAAATATTACCACTGTCTGTTCCGGTTCAGGAGTTACATTTACAGATGCATCCACTGGCCCGCCAACTTCATGGACATGGACCTTTGCCGGAGGTAATCCGGGTACTTTTATCGGAAGAACACCCCCGGTAATCACCTATAGCACCCCCGGTTTATATGATGTGACACTAAAAGTCAGCGATGGCACTGGCACGGTTTCGGTAACCAAACCCAATTATATCAACGTTAAAAATGTCATAGCCGATTTCACGGCCTCACCAACGACTGTAGTTGTAGGGAATTCTGTGACATTTACCGACTATTCACTTTGTACTCCGGGGAGCTGGGAATGGTCATTTCCGGGCGGAACCCCGTCATCCTATACCGGCCAGGTTCCTCCTGCAATTACCTATAGCACGATAGGAACCTATGATGTTACCCTTACCGTAACCAAATCGGGCGGGACTGATGTCAAAACCAGAACGGGTTATATCACTGTTACCGCTCCGATATTCAACATTGCCAATGGATCTGTTACCACATGCACGGGAGATTTCTATGATACGGGTGGTCCTTCGGGAGTTTATCAGAACAATGAAGTGATTGTAGAAACATTTTATCCATCTACCCCCGGATCGATGATACGGTTTGCTTTTTCTTCGTTTGCCACAGAATCCGGGTACGACACATTAACGATTTATAATGGCGTAAATTCGGCTGCGCCGGTCATTGGCAGATATCACGGAACCACAAGTCCCGGAACGGTCATGGCAACCAATGGCTCGGGTGCGCTGACCTTCCGGTTCCGCTCGGATGTCAGTGTTACGAATACAGGCTGGGCCGCCACGATCAATTGCGTGGACGGTATCGTTTCCGATCCTGCAAGTTTCACCGCCACTGCATTTTCTACTTCGCAGATTAACCTTGGATGGACCAAGAACATCAGCAGCCAAGATGTCATGGTTTTATGGTCGCCAACCAGCACATTCGGCACTCCGGTAAATGGAACGGTTTATTCGCAGGGCGGAACGGTTTCCGGAGGAGGCACGGTCCTGTACCGGGGAAGCCTGACAGGGTTTAATCACACCTCTCTTGCCCCGAGTACAGCCTATTACTACAAAGCCTTCTCTTACAATGGAAGCAATACCTATTCCTCGGGCCTGTCAGCCAATGCGACCACCTTTTGTGGTATATCCACCCTGCCTTTTGCCGAGAATTTTGCCATTTCGACACTGCCGGGTTGCTGGACCAAACAGATATCGGGTACAGGCGCTGTCGATCAATGGACGGTATCAAACACAGCCACAGCCGGAGGAACGGCGTATGAAATGAAATCGAGTTATCAGAATATCAATCCGGCGATCACGCGTCTGGTAACCCCGCCGATCAATACAACAGGGGTTTCACAGCTGAACCTTAGCTTCAGGCACATGCTCGATGCTTATAGTACCGGCTGCACCCTGCGCATACAATCGAGTACCAACGGGACCACCTGGACCAATGAAGCATGGTCGGTTGCCTCAACAAGTTCCAATGTTGGCCCGGCAACGGTAACAACAACCGTATTGAATAATCTGAATTCGCCCAATACCCTGGTAGCGTTCACCATTGAAGGCAATCTCTACCAATATGATTACTGGTATGTGGATGCAGTGGCCATCACATCCACCTGTGCAACAACCTACCCTGTGAGCGTTGCGATTGCCGCATCCACCAATCCTGTATGTCAGGGCAGCAGTGTTACTTTCACGGCCACCCCGACCAATGGCGGCTCCACCCCGGCATACCAGTGGAAGGTTAACGGAACCAATGCAACCGGGGGCACCAATGCCACGTATGCATATGTGCCGGTCAACAATGATGCGGTAACCTGTGTTCTTACCTCAAACGCAAGTTGTATAACGGGCAACCCTGCTACTTCAGCGCCCGTGACCATGACAGTAAACCCAGGTTCACCGGTGAGTGTATCCGTTAGCCCATCGGCCAATCCGGTTTGTGTGGGCACACCGGTTACCTATACCGCAACACCAACCAACGGGGGCAGCATTCCAGGTTACCAGTGGAAGGTAAACGGCTCGAATGTAACCGGAGCTACCAATTCAACTTATACTTTTATACCAGCCAACAACAATATTATTGTCTGTGTACTCACATCCGATGGAAGCTGTGTTGCAGGCAATCCTGCCAGTTCGCCCCCGGTGACCATGACCGTAAATGCAGCCCCGATGGCCGGGATTTCTATTGCCGGATCCGCCAACGATGTTTGCGAAGGCACCACCGTGTCATTTACCGCTACTCCCTTAAACGAAGGAACTGCTCCCACTTACCAGTGGAAAGTGAATGGAAATAACGTGGGAACAAACGCCCCGGTTTTCAGCTACATTCCAGTGAACGGCGACATCGTTGTATGTCAGCTTACCTCTAATTTGTTCTGTAGCACGGGGATCGCCGTTGTATCGAACCAGTTGACCATGCTCATCAGACCCATGGTACCGGTAGGGGTAACGATTGTCCCGTCGTCGAACCCGGAATGTGAGGAAAATCAGGTTATTTTCACGGCAACTCCTCTCAATGGAGGAACATCACCTGGCTACCAGTGGAAGGTCAACGGCAACCCGGCTGGATTTAATTCCCCGGAATTTTACACCTATCCGGCCAACAACGATGAGGTTACCTGTGTTTTGACGTCAAATGATGTTTGCATTTCAGGGAACCCGGCAACTTCA
>JAPLDG010000190.1 GCA_026391845.1 Bacteroidota bacterium
ACGAGTTTTCGATCTCTGAATTCCCTGCCGGACTCTATTTCGTAAAAGTGGTTGCCGGTGAGGAGACACAGACAATCAAACTGATAAAGACAAAGTAGTTCATAAAAACAAAAAATCCCGCATTTGCGGGATTTTTTGTTTTTATGAATACCTATTTTGCAAGGTTGAGCAGGTCCTGGGAAACCGGGAGACCAATAAGTCTCATATGTTCAATCATCTGCATTGCGTTCTCCCGACGGTTGGTTTGAAAGTAAACCATGGCAAGATTGTGATTGGCTTGTTCATTTTTCGGATCCACAATGGTTACCTGTGTAAGATAATAAACCGCACTGTCATATTGTGCCCGGGAATAGGATGATTCGGCAAGTTTGAAATATACATCAGCGAGAACATTGATAGCGGATTTTCTCGAGGGATCAAGGTTTATCCCTTTGGAAAGATACCATGCAGCGCTATCCAACATATTGAGTTCAAAAAGGCATCTGGATAAATTGAAGTACAGGTCAGGAAAATTGGACCAGGCAAGTTCTTTCTTATAATAATAAACGGCTGAATCTATTCTGGATTTACGTTCCTCATTGATACCCATCCAAAAGTTAACAAGCATCTCATTTGGGTCGATTGCATAAGCTTGTTTGATATACTTCTCCCGAAGCAACGTATCCTTTGATTGAATACCCTGATTTAGTTTTGCAAATGCGGATTTAGGAGAATCTGTCACGGCCGTATCCCAGAAAATCTGGCGGTCGTGGTAACAATCAAGCCTGATAAAGGAAATAGTTATAAGAACGCTTAAAATGGCAGCTGAGGTGATGATCATGTTTTTCTTTTTCCATTTTTCAGAAAACAGAAGCGTTTGGCTTAAAACTAAAAGAATACCGACAAATGGAAGATACAGCCTGTGTTCGTAAACCTGATCATTCAAATTTTTTGGTATGATCAAAACAGGGAGTAAGAAGAGGAGGTACCACATCATCCCGATAATGACAAGTGGTTTTTTATAACTTTTTGAAACAATAACCAGCATGATGAGCAAAGCAATTGCGATCAACCCCCAGATCAGCGTGATTTCTTCAAATTGAGGAACAGCAGAGAGGTTGAACGGGAAAAAGATCTTTCCAAGGTATTGAAGTATGGCCGGCGTACGGGCTATGCCAGACAGAATCATCTCCTGGAATAACATCCCCTGGTATGCCGGTTCAGACGTGGCTCTGAGCACATACCAGATAAATACGGCGATAACCCATGATAGAAATATGGGCATCATTTTGGAAATTCTGACAGAAAGGACAAAATGAATAACAAGGAACGAGATCAGCGGAATGATTACTGCTGTCTCTTTGGTAAGCAAGGCGAGAAAAAAAGTGATGAATTGGCCAAAAAGCAGATAAATGGAAGGCGCCTGGAAATATTTGATGATGATTATCAGCGTAGAAAGGAACAAGATCATCAGAATTAAATCATTTCTGCCTGGGATCCATGCCACGGTTTGGGTTAAAACCGGATGAACGGAGAAAACCAGTGAGAGAATGCACGCGGTTACTTCCGGGATGTTGATTTTTTTTAGAAAAACTAATAGCAGACAGGTTGATATGATATGAAAGAGCATGCTGAGCAGATGGTACCCCCAGGGCTTTATTCCGAAAAGCTGGTATTCCAGAATCAAATCGACCAGTAAAACCGGGCGGTAATAAATGTCATTTTTCGGAACAAATAAACCTTGGTTAAAAACGTGGAAAATGTTGCCGATATTTTCGTTGAAACTGGCATGATCCACTACGAAGAACTGATCATCAAGCGCAGTAAAATCAAAGAAAATTATTTTGGCATAGAGAACAGCCGGTAACAAAATTAACCAGAAAAATGATGATTGCCAAAATGGAACAGAATGCTTCTCCTTTATATCCGGTTTTTTTATAAAAGATGGTTGCCGTTTCCTTTGTTCTAGTAATGCTTTACTCATGAAGAAAAATTTTAGTAAAAGTAAAATAAAATCATGCCATGGAATCCAGAACCCATGTAAAATATTTAGCTGATTGGGGCTAAAATGTTTAAGTTCGCATATTGGATGATAATTTATGAGACAACCCATTCGTAACATTGCCATCATGGCTCATGCCGATGCTGGGAAAACCACTATCACCGAGCAGTTCCTTTTTTTAGGAGGGCAAGTGCAACGTGCAGGTAGTGTTGATCAGGGCACGGCTCAAACTGATTTTCTTCCGGTAGAACGGGAGCGGGGCATCTCTGTTCGGTCGGCCCATACCTCACTGGAATGGAATGAAACCCTGGTTAATTTGATTGACACTCCCGGCCACGTTGATTTTTCCGCTGATGTAGAGCGAATCCTCCGTATTCCTGATGGGGTTGTACTTGTAATTTCAGCTGTAGAGGGAGTTCAGGCACATACCGAAACACTTTGGGCAGCTTTGCGTGAGCGACACATCCCGGTAATATTTTTTCTTAACAAACTTGACCGGGTTGGCGCTGATAGCGAAAATGTGATCCATTCAATTGAGCGTGAGTTAAAAATTAGGCCTTTGTGTTTGCAGAAAGTGGAAGAAGAGGGCGAAAATGGCGTTTCCATTACAGGATTGTGGAGCGCTGGATACATGGCTGAAAAAATAATCGAACAAATCGTTTCCACTGATGAGGACCTGCTTAATAACTATCTGGAAGGTGCAAGCCATGCCTTCGATGTACTCGACCATCGGATGACTCAACTCATCCAATCTTGTGATGTTTATCCACTTTTACTGGGTTCAGCAAAACTTGGCCTTGGCATCGAAGAGCTGCTGAATGCGGTGATAAACTACATTCCTGCTTCTTTAACTGACGCGGAAAGTCCTCTGTCAGCATTGGTCTATGGGATTGGGCATGATAAACTTATGGGTAAAATAGCACATGTTCGATTATATCATGGCAGAATAAAAAACAGGGATGTTATATTCAATTCAACCAGGCAAATAGCGGAAAAGGTAACCCAGGTCCGACGAATTTTTCCAGGAAGGCACGTGGATATCGGGATGGTTGAAGCCGGGGATATTGCTGGTATCAGTGGATTAAGCGGTGCGAAGGTTGGAGATCTGCTTGGTTTTGCCCATGACGACATTCCTAAGGAATATAAAATGCGGCCTCCGCTGCTCACAGTGCAGATCAAGGCTGTTCAGAAAAAGGATTATTCTGCACTTGCCGATGCACTCATGGAGTTGGACTCAGAGGATCCTTCCCTTGATTTTGAGTGGTTGCGCGAAGAGGCCGAAATGCATGTCAAAATCATGGGGTGGATCCAGATGGAAGTGTTGGAACGCATACTTTCTGACCGGTTTGGCATCGCTGCCCGGTTTGAAAATCCTACCGTGATTTACAAGGAAACGCCTGCTAAAGCAGGGGAAGGTTTTGTACAATATTGGATGCCAAAGCCATGCTGGGCTATCATGAAGTTCCGCATTGAACCCGGTGAACGGGGGAGTGGCGTGGTATATCAAAGTTTTATTTCTGTAAACGATGTGCAGCAAAAATATCAAAATGAGGTAGAAAGGAGCATCTCAGGCGCGTTGAAACAAGGAATAAAAGGGTGGGAGGTAACTGATATCCGCATCAGTCTGATCGAAGGGGAAGACCATCCGATGCATTCGAGGGCTGGTGATTTCGCAATTGCAACTCCAATGGGGATCATGAACGGACTGGTCAACACCGGAACAACCCTGCTTGAACCAATGATCCGTTTTCAAATTAATGCCACGGAAGATCTGCTTGGCGCTATTTCAAGCGACATTACACGGATGCGTGGCAGTTTTAGCAGTCCGGCAATTGATAATTCAAGGTTCATTTTAACAGGTATCGTTCCACTGGCCACTTCACTCGATTATCCGGTAAAACTTAGTTCCCGGTCGGGTGGAAAAGCAAGGGTTTCAATGCATTTTGATGGTTTCCGGGAGTGTCTGGATGAACTCGGTGTAATCCGTCCTTTCAAAGGGATTTCTCCCCTCGACACCGCTAAGTACATTTTAAAAGCAAGGCGGGCAATCCAGTAATAAGATCAGGTAGTTTATTTCTGCCCTTTTTCCAGTTTATTCACCCGGTCTGCCAATTCAGGCAGATTCCGGAAAACCGCGATACATCTTCTAAACTTTGAAACTTCCATGGCAGGTGAACCCAGGTATGTCTGGCCGGGTTTGGTAAGGCTTCTTGAAACGCCCGTTGCACCTCCCATGATGGTTCCATCAGCGACGGTAATATGGCCCGTCATGGAGACATGTCCTGAAATCATACAGTTCTTACCGATTTTGGTGGAACCAGCAATTCCGGTGGCTGCCGCAATAACAGTATTATCACCTATTTCCACGTTGTGGGCAATATGTACAAGGTTGTCTAATTTTACTCCTTGCCGGATAATGGTTGACCCG
>JAPLDG010000301.1 GCA_026391845.1 Bacteroidota bacterium
TCTTTCCGGAATGGTTTGTCACTTTGTGCAATATAGGTCTGAAAACCGTTTTCATTGTTCAGGGTACTTATTTTCTGATGATTGGTGTCATTTCCGATCAATCCGCCTGAAATCGAATTTTTCATCTTTTTCTTGTCCCGCTGAAGGCCGGCCAGCGGATATACACTTCCTTCGAAATAGATCGAAATCTCGCCGGTGAGTTTAGGATCGGATGAAACGATAAAATTGCCGGTCACTTTGATCATCTGCCCCGGAATTTCGGCTTTGGCAACCGTAGACTTTCCATCAGGCTTTAATGAGATAAACGAACGGCCCGGAAGTGACAGTTCCAGGTTAACGGGATTCAACGCGGTTACGGCCAGATACCATGTTCCCCGGTCTTTATTTTCGATCTTCACGGCAAAATCTTCCAGATCGGCCAGGGTGCCGATTTTTTCATCCAGGAACGCCGTTCTGACAACTCCAGCCACCCGGGCATCAATTCCGGCTGATTTCAGCATGGCGGCGAGCAAAACCGCTTTTTCTACAGCCGTTCCCCCGCCGCTGTTCCAGGTTTGTTCCGGCGTACGGCATTGATACAATGCAGTCCGCAACGGGATGGGATACAAGCGCAGATCGTTCACGACTTTTTCCTGAATTTTTAATGCAATGTCGAATTTATCCGCTTTTTCCGTCACGATGTCGTTGACCTCCTTTTTCATCTGATCCGAGAGACCGAAGGCAAACGCCGGTTGACCTGTCAAAAACGAAAAGACCTCGTCGCGCCGGTCAGAGGTGCTGAAGATCAGCCGCGGATAACGTTCATTTACCCCCGGTTGCGCCTCTTCAGCCGAAATGGCCGGGAGATCGTTCAATTTCCAGCTATAGATCTGAAACTTCCCGTCTGTACTTTTTTCAGGCTGCAACTCCTTGTTATACAGATGATAAAAGAGGTTTTGCCCGATTGGAATGCGAACCCTGATCTCAAGATTTTTCACAGGTTCATTTTCGGCCAGCAATTCATTTCCCATGAGCGCCGGCAGCACCCCCTTCTCCGTATGAACCTGGTAATCAATATTTATCGTTGCATTGCGCTCCAGCCCGGTGTGTGTGACCACCATTTCGCGCAATGAATTATAGGCCGGGGCATTGGCTGCATATCCCGGCAATACTTCATTGAATGAATTCTGCGGCGCTTCAATTTTTTTTCCATCGGCCATCAGCGTATAAACTTCATTGATTTTCAGTTTCTGGAATGCAGGATTGTAAATGATAAACGTCTCCCCATACAGATTATGAAACGCACGATAAGTCAGCAGTTTTTGTTGTTTTACATAACGGAAATCCATGCTTCCGTCGGGATTCAGGGTGTATTCCCTGGTCAGGGAGATATACCAGGCGTCGTATTTTTCGTCCTGTGCATTGATTTGGCGGGGCAGGAATATTGTCAGGAAAAATAGAATAACGATCCGTGTGTTTGCTTTCATGGAAAAAAATATTTTTCGGAATCTTGATTTATAACGCAATAACAACAGCCTGTTCGGTAAACCTGTTCTGGGCATCCACTGCGGCTTTAAATTCAGGCCAGTCCTGCGGTTCATATTGCCTCTTCTTGAAAACCGATTTTCCTGAAAAAATTACCGCATCCCCTGACACAGAATAACTACCCTCATAAGATGCGGCTTCTCCCGCTTTAACAATGGATGCCGGAATCCGAACCGACTTTTTCAGATCCGGGATTTTGATGGATTCAGTGATTTCCACTTTTCTGGAACAGCGGTCACGAAAAGGATATTTACGTTCCTTCATTCCGGTTTCAAACGATAATTGAGCCTGGAATGATTTGAAAACCTCACCGGCTGAGAGTGGGGTAAACATCATTGTGTTTCCTGAAACCAGGGCAAATTCCGGAATCGTGTAGTCGATGGCCACCCAGATATTGTAATTCAGATAATCGACCGGATCCGTGTATTTAACCTGTGATACTTTCGCCTGCGGCCATAACCGGAGCAACTCCCGTTCTACATTCTGGTACCAGATTGTTCTGTTTGAGTATTTGAATAATCCCCTGATTGCTGCATCCGATTGTCCCTCTCCGGTGATGCTGATCCTGCCGGTCAGGGTTCCGTCTGCCTCCAGCCGGGCAACCCCGTCGATTTTTATGGCATGATTATCCGGATCGGAAACTGGGGTTGTTGCCAGGTCGGCGCCCTCGGGAACCCCCATCAGGTATTGCTGCTGTTGTTCGGCGCTGGACCACAATTCACGAACAAACGGCACCCAGGTGGGATCAAGCAGATGGTATTTTCCATCGCGTAGTTTGACAACCGTCACACAATGGTTGAACTGATCAGCCGCAATGTAATCAATCCGTGATCCGGCCATGGTCATGGCGGGATAAGATTGAAACCCAGCCGCCCGTAACATGGTAATCAACATGCCGGCTTTATCCTTGCATACCCCGCAACGGTCGGTAAAAGTCATGGTTCCCTTATGCAGGGTAAAACCTTCCCCGCATCCCATGGAAATGCCTGAATACCGGATTTCATCGGCACACCAGTGCGTCAGCCTCGAAACCGAATCCATCTCGCTGGTTGCGCCTTTCAGGATCTCACTGACCTTATCCTGTATTGATTTATCCGCGGTAAAACTTCCAAAATCCTCATTCACTTTATAAAACCAGGTCGATTTTGAATTCCAGCTTTCCGTGGTTGATACCAGCAACTTAGGTGCAACATCAACCATGGCCACCATGCGGGATTCATTTTTTATCGGAAAAGTCTCTTTTTTACTGAAGGTGTAAACAATTTTACCCTCCTCAAACCAGCAGGACGATTGCGCCTCTCCATTGTAAAACTGGTACTGAAGCGGTTTGTCCCTGGGAACTGTTACCCGGTAAACCTTGCTTTTGACCGGATAGGTACCGAAAAATTCCACAATGTCATAGAACTGCCCTTTCATGGGCGGTATATATTTGTCATCATCGTCAGATGTTAACAATGCATAGGTAAAGCCCTTTCGGAACATCACCATTTCGACGGCATCACCGGGTTCAAGCCTGCCGGTTTCCAGCATCTTTTCCCTGGCACCCCAGTAAATCGCACGCGCAGGAGCAGGATAATCCATGACTTTCTGAACATCGAGTTCAATGATCCGGCCGTCATTTTTGTAAATCACCGCTTTTTTGATTTCAACAAAGGCCGATAAAGGATCGTAACCATATTTGACCACATTCAGTTCAAGCGCTCCGTGGGTATTCAACACCTTTGTGAGCGTGTGACTGACAACATAGGTCAGGCCTGTTTCCTGCATATCGACCAGGGTACTGTCGAAAATGATCAGCTGGTCATGATTGGGATATGTTGTTGCGTCCCCGGCTGTTTTAACCAGGTCGCCAACCGATTGTGCATAAAAAATGGTGATAAACGAAAAATGTATCAACAATAGCAGGCTCTTTTTCATCATAATCCGATCAGATTTTAATAAATAATGCGAATCAAGGTTTGAAGTTTGTTTAATTAAAATGCCGAAGGCATGATATTTTTATAGCAAATGAATGTCAAAGACAACAGAAAATGCCGAAGGCATGGCATTATAATGTCACCACTTCGTGGTTTAGGATGCCATGCAACTTCGTGGTTTAGGATGCCATGCATGGCCTAATTCTATAAAAATATCAACCCTACGGGTTTTAGAATTCAACACTTGATTCACATAAATACTCATATTCTTCCGGTCTTTTTTCCGATTTTAAACCGGATCATAGAAATTAGTGATATCAAGAAAAGTTTGATGAAGCGCTGGTTTTCCTTTGAACTGGACAGCTTTCACATGGGTCTCTATGTGTTTCAGTTCATTGTCGCGGGTAAAAATCCGGATGCGCTTATTTTGCGGGAAATCCTCTCCCTTTAATCGGGCCTGCGATTGGGCGATCACTGTTAACTGATCATCCGGATGCAGCAATTTAACGATGTCACGGATGGAAAAGGATAAAAACTCTTCCAGCGGGTAACCGAAAATTTCAGCGGTCCTTTTGTTGGCAAATACAAATTTTTCATCCTGCATGATGGTCAGTCCCATCAGGGAATTATCTACGATGGTTTGATACATGGCCATCAGCTCCTTGTTTTCCTGCGAACGTTTTTCAAGCAGCGCCTCAAGGTCTTTCTGGTACAAGGTATTTTCTATTTCGAGGTTACGCTGGTAGGAGGCAATTTCAATGGTCATTTTGGTCTGCTCCATATCAATGGGTTTCAGCAGGTATCCAAAGGGTTTAATTTTAAACGACCTCTCATAGATCTCTTTTGAACTCTGCCCGGTCAGAAAAATGATGGCACAATTGAATTTATCGATGATAATTTTAGCGGTTTCGATACCGTCCATTTCGCCGCGCAGATGGATGTCCATTAATACAATTTCAGGTTCTCTTCCCTGTCTTGAGAGTTCGGCGATCTCTTCAAGACAAGACTCTCCCCGAATGGAAGATCCTGAAATTTCATATCCGAACTGCTTGAGTTGGGATTTTAAACTCGCAGAAATTAAAAGCTCATCTTCAACAATATAAATACTGATTGGATTCATAACAAATCAAGGTTTTGAACTGATCATCTTCAGCAGGTTGACCTCCTGTTCATCGAGGAGACGCCAGTTTCCGCGTGGTAAATTTTTCTTGGTCAACCCGGCATAATAAACTCGATCGAGCCGCAAGACCTTGTAATCAAAGAATTCAAAGATGCGCCTGACAATACGGTTTTGACCTGAATGCAGTTCGATGCCAATCTGCTTTTTGTCCTTTCCATCGCCGATGTACTCAATGCTGTCAACCGTTACAACTTCGTCATCCAGTTTAAACCCTTCCGTAATTTTCACATAATCAGCCCTTGCCAGATTTTTATCTATTTCAACATGGTAGATTTTCTTGATCCCGTACCTTGGATGAGTCAGTTTTTTTGCAATATTCCCGTCATTGGTAAAAAGCAACAGCCCGGTTGTATTCCTGTCAAGCCTTCCGACGGGATAAATCCGCTCCTTGCAGGCGCCAGCAACGAGGCTCATCACTGTTTTGCGTTTTTCAGGATCATCAACCGTTGTGATATAACCCTTGGGTTTGTTCAGCAATACATATCTTGGTTTTTCACGGTTGATGGTCTGATCGCCATATTGTACTTTATCGCCGGGCCCGACTTTTGTGCCCAGCTCCGTCACGATAATCCCGTTAACAGATACCGCGCCGGCTTCGATCAGCCTGTCAGCCTCACGGCGCGAAGAAATCCCTGAATTGGCAATGTATTTATTCAGGCGCATCAAATCAGGGTTTTCATTTTTTTCACCCCGTCTGACAACCTTTTTTGGTTTACTGGTTCTGTCGGGGAGATTCGACCTGTCAAGCTTTATCACCTTTTCAGGGTGCCCGGCTCGTGCAGACTTACCAAACTTTCCAGGCTTTTCAAACTTCTCAAACCTTTCTGGCTTCTCAGACTTTTCAAACTTCCCAGGCTTTCCCGTTCTTTCAAACTTTTCAGGTTTTCCCGTTTTTTCAAACTTTTCCGGCTTGTCTGTTCTTCCAAGTTTGATTGGTTTACCAGGCCGGGTGGTTCTCTCAGGTTCACTGGTTCTTTCAGGTTTTCTTATTCTTTCCGGTCTGACGGATCGTTCCGGTTTTTCTCCCCTGCCGGATCTGCCCGACTTTTCAGGTCTGTTTGGTCTCTCTGTTTTCATCTAATCCTCCTCCTTTTCATATGGGGGTTTAATTTTTACGCCATCATAGCGTGTTTCAACCCCTTGTTTATACGTAATGGTCATGAACAGCGTTCCGTCAAAATTAAATTTGTACCAATCGCCCTCTTTCCTCCCATTGACATAGTTGCCTTCATCTTTTACCTTACCATTTTCCCAGTAATAGGTGTGCTTACCATTGGGATTGTCTTCAATAAAACCACCTTTGAAAAAGCACAGACTGTCTGTTTTGTTTTCCATGCGGTCAAGGTAATAATTATACCACATCCCGTTTCGCAACCCATCGCGGTAAGCGCCGCGAATGTAACAATCGCCGGTAAGTTCAAACCATGGCCCGTCTTCATTGTCGTTGACGAATTCACCCTCTTCAATCACTGTTCCGGTTTCATCATACTCCGTTGATAAACCATCCCTGAGCCCGTTGCGGTAATTCTCTTCTTTCAGCAGCTGCCCGCTGTCGAAATACCATTTCCAGGCGCCTTCATATTTACCCTGCTTGTTGAATTTACCTGTTTGCTCTATTTTTCCGCTTGAATGAAAGTATTTCCATTCTCCGATCTGTTTGCCATTGTCATAATTTCCTTCCGCCTTGAGCGATCCATCGGCATAAAAATCCTTCCAATGCCCGTTGCGGTTGCCATCTTCCTTCACGATCCCCTCCCCGACGATCACCCCGTTTTTGTAAAGATACGCATTTTCAACATTGCCATCGGCAGAATATTCCCGCTTAACCCCTTCCGGAATGCCATTGCGGAACATGGCGCTGATTTTTATTTTTCCATCAGGATAATATTCATTCTGCACCTCCAGCTTTTGAATCTCAGTGGCTTCCGTTTGAATTTCATCGTCTGCATACTTTGATATCTTCAGCAAATCCCCATTTTCAGCATACTCCTTGAGGTAGCCGTTTTTCTTATCATCCCGGTAAGTAACCTCTGATTTTAAACTGCCTTGTTCATAAAAAGTGTACCAGCGCCCCTGTTTTCTGCCATTGCCGTCTTTTCGGTTGATTCTGAGCCTGTCAACAATAAACCCGCGTTTGTACTCCGTCAGGGTGATGATGGTGCCATCGGGTCCGTATTCTTTGCCAAAACCTTGTTCAAATCCTTTGACAAACGGAATCTCCTGCTTTATTTTTCCGTCAGGATAGTAATATTTTGTATATCCCTCCTTGATATCGTCCCTGAAAATCTCTTTCATGGTCTCCTGATCCAGATAAGTTGTTTTTATCCCGTTCTTTTTCCCGGATCTGTAAAAAATTTCAACCAGTAATTTTCCATCCTTGTTGAAAAATTTCCACAAGCTGTCAAGTTCAAAGTTGGTGCGGTTTCCCTCCGATTTTATGGTTCCGTTTTCATTGTACGACTTCCAGTAACCATCCGGCTTGCTGTTTTTAATAAAACCCTCGCTGGATATCTTGCCATTCGGATAATAAAATTTAGTAAAGCCGTCATTGCGAATGGTATCCTGGGCATGAACATTCAGGGACAGAAAAAAAAATGAGCAAAGCAGAAAAGATAGTTCGAGCATTCGCAGGATAGGCTTCCGCGCTTTTTCGATCACACTTTTTGATAATTTCAATTCAGGCTGCTCGTTTTGCAAACAGGCATGAAGTTTTGCCAACGTGTTCATTTTCATGTATGGACAGTCGTTGCATGAACATGCTTCATCCGTCGGAACAATTAAAAACTCTTTGTCGGGTGAAGATTTCTTCATCTGATGTAAAATCC
Source organism: Bacteroidota bacterium (assembly GCA_026391845.1). Lineage (GTDB taxonomy): Bacteria > Bacteroidota > Bacteroidia > Bacteroidales > FEN-979 > CAIVAT01. The sequence goes on from JAPLDG010000301.1 coordinate 7,446, forward strand.
CTGTTTCCGTGGCAACAATGAATGTTTTACAATCGCTTTTCAGCGTGTAGTTCAGCAACGCGGCGGTAGATCCAATGTAATCGGCAAGGGCCAGGATAACGGCTTTACACTCGGGATGTGCAATCAGTTTTGCTTCCGGGTGCTCTGTTTTCAACCTGATAACCGCTTCTGCTTTAATCACATCGTGAACCTCGCAGCTACCATCCCACAACACCATGTTACGACCGGTGAGTGAATTGATGTAACCGCCAAGATTTTTATCGGGCGCAAAAATGATCTTCTG
>JAPLDG010000248.1 GCA_026391845.1 Bacteroidota bacterium
GGCTAATCCCAGCCTTTGTCATTCGTACTTCGTCATTCGTACTTCCTGTACAGTACTAAATGTCACAAGTCAGGATCTGTTAAACTTTAGAAATTTTCTGTAGGATTCTTTGCGAGCCATAAATGCGTTTATTTAACCGCAAAGTTCACAATGGGTTACACAAAGTTCACAAAGGGTTGCTTTGCGCACATTGTGCCTCCTCTGTGACATTGTGGTTAAATTTAGGTCCATTTCGAAAATTTAAAAGTCTCAAAGAATAGGGCAAAGTTTATGAATCAATGTGGTATTCAACCAACCCTTCAACAGGAGATGATAAAATCCTGGTAATTTCCACATGCTCTTCGTGGGCGACCTGTTTCAGGATTTCCTGGTAAGCAAAGGCGATTGATCCGATAAACCCGATGGAGGTTGTACGATAATCTTCATATTTCCGGATATGGGCTGCAAAGAAATCCTGAAAAGATCGAAGCAGTAATTTTTCAACAAACGGGTGTTTCCGGTTCGGGCTGAGAAAGAGGCTGAAGGACGCCAGGTACCTGTTTGGAGAAGGCTTGTTGTACAATGAATTGAGGATATCCTCCAGCGTATATCCATAATGCCGGATAAACGCCTCACGCAGGTCGGCCGGGAGTTCTTTTTTCAGATAGGCGCCAAGGAATAATTTCCCAAGATATGAACCAGCCCCTTCGTCTCCAAAGAGATATCCCAGAGAATCGATGGGTGAGTGAGTATCGGAGCCATCGAAAAAGCAAGAGTTGCATCCAGTGCCAAGAATACATGCAATTCCCCGGCTATCACCGAATAGCGCCCTGGCTGCGCCAAGGATGTCATGGTAAACGGATACCTTTGAATTTCGAAAAAACTTGTGCAACGCATCCCTGATGAGACCGTTGTTGTACCCGGTTGAACACCCTGCCCCATAGAAATGAATGTCATGAATATGGTCTGCCACGACGAATGGAGCCAGGTCGGCCCTGATAACGGCTTCAATGGTTTCGGAATTGTGAAAGTAGGGATTTAATCCACTGGTTGTGATGGTGTTTTTAACCTTCTCTCCCCCGAGAAGTATCCAGGTAGTCTTGGTCGAGCCACTATCCGCGATCAGGGTCATTTTATGGAGCTGTTTATGATCATTTATTTACCTGACCACCGATGCTGTTGGATTCCTCAATCCTTTTGCATCTTTCAGATAGGCCTTTATCGTTCCGACAATTATTTTTGCTTCTATGTAAATCGGGATTTTATTGGCATCATCGGTAACCCAGACGAGAACATCCTCCTCACCTTTGAAAATTGTACCCTGAACCATCTTTGCAGCAAACTTGATACACCGGTATCGCTTGCCATCCGTTGATTCCACGATTTCTTTCCCAAGCGGCCTGATGTAAATGTCGTAATAGGCATCATCAATCAGAACGGTCACCTGTTTTTTGTTTTCTGGCCGTAAGTCCGAAAAATCAAGGGTCCGGGTGAAGTAAACAGCCGAAAGCATGTCAAAAGCACATGGGCGGATCGGCAACGTATCCGTTCGCTGAGGATTGTTTTTGCATTTTGTATTTGAAATTACTTTTTGGGAGTTATAATCGAAATTCAAAGTGTTTAAAAGGGTATAACCACCTTCAAAAACATTCCTCCTGAAATCCAGAGACTTGAATGACTCAGGATCGATCCATGAGTCAAAATAATCACGAACTTTAAACAGAACGTCATAGGAAGCGAATGATTTGCCTGTCCCCTTCAGATGCCAGGAAGGTTTGCCACGAAACAATTCATTGGTTACTGAAAAGGTAACCAGACCGGCATCCACCCAAACCGGCCCCCAATTGTATGACACAGTGTAACGGATCTGCTCTCCTTCACCAAAAACAGTATTTGAGGTCGGACATTGAGCGTGCGACAGATCTGGTAAACTAATGATCACTGCCACAGAAAAAAAAGCAATCAAAAATGCTTTGAATGGTTTCAATATTGAAAAACTTAGAGTTGTTTTGATGCGGGTCACTTTTTATTCCACAAAAAATAGACAGGTATCCCCATGATAACGATGATTAGCCCCGGCCAGGTATATGCAGGCTTGTAAATAAGCAGGATAATCATCACGGTCAAAGCTAAAATTATGTATACCAGTGGAATAACCGGATATCCAAATGCCTTGTAGGGACGCTCTGCCTCCGGATGGCTTTTTCGCAATCTGAACAACCCGAAAATGGTGAGCACGTAAAAAATTAGAACTGCAAATACTACATAATCAAGTAGTTGCCCATATGTTCCGGAAAGGCATAACAACCCCGCCCAGATACCTTGTATAACCAAACCAGTTGCAGGAACTCCTTTGTCGTTCAGGGTTCCGACCTTTTTAAAAAATATCCGATCGGTGGCCATGGCATAATAAACCCTCGCCCCGGCCAAAATCAGTCCGTTGTTACATCCAAAAGTGGAGATGACAATAAAAGCAGCCATGATCAGGACGGCATAATTGCCGAAAACACCTGAAATTGAAGCAGTTCCAAGCCTGTCGTTTAATGCGTACTGCATGCCTCTGGAGGCAATATCAGCCCCTTCCGGGGAACCTCGTACCGGAAGAGCGGTGATATATACGATGTTGGCCAGCAAATAAAGAATGGTTACGATGAGCGTTCCCAGGAACAGACTTAACGGAATGTTTTTTCGGGGGTTGATCACCTCACCCGCGGTGAAAGTGATGTTGTTCCAGGCATCCGAAGAAAAGAGGCTTCCGACCATGGCCATGCCAATGGCGGCAACCAGAGCCATTCCGGCCAGTGGAATATCCTGCCCGCCTGCTCCTTCCTGCTGCGGTTGCCATAAGATCAGTTTGTTGATGCTGAATGCAGAACTGTTGGATGCAAACCCAAGTCCGACGACGATAAACAAAACAAGCAGGATGAACTTCCCGGATGTAAATGCATTTTGAATTTTCTTCCCTTGCTGGATCCCCCGTGTGTTGACCCATGTTAAAAAAGCAATGGACCCTATGGCTACAAGCTGAACGGGTCCTAACGTAAAGAAACCGGCTTTAACCCAAACGATATTCTCTGAAATTCCCGGAATCAATACCCCTGAAAATTTGGCAAATGCCATCCCCACAGCGGCGATGGTGCCGGTTTGAATGACCATAAACAGGGTCCATCCATATAAAAAACCGGTTAACGGATTGTAGGCCTCTCTCAGATAAACGTACTGTCCTCCTGCTTTGGGAAACATGCCGGCAAGTTCTCCATAACTCAGCGCCGCAAATATGGTCATGAAACCGGTGATGATCCATACCATCATCAACCACCCCGGTGAGCCCACCATCCGCGCAATGTCGGCGCTGACAATAAAAATTCCTGATCCAATCATTGAACCCACCACAATGGCAGTAGAGTCAAACAGGTTTAACCTCCTCTGAAAAGCATGTTCCTCATTCATATGTCTGTTTTTTTGTCACCTGTCACGTGTCACGTGTCACGTGTCACGATTTCACACCGCAATTATAAGATTTTTTATAACTTGGTCGCCTTATTCAAGACATTTTTTCCATGGATGAAACTAAAAACAATTTTTTCCACCCTGAATTCCTGCGAAGTTCTGCTTTCCTGCTTTCTCTGGTGATTGTTATTTTCATCAATCCCTTCCTGGATGAGAGTCTGGCCGGGCGCCTGGTCTCATCCGCTCTGGTCGTTTTATCTACAGTAGGAGCGCTTGTCGTGATGTTTGCCCACAGGGAGGTGATTTGGTTTGTGTTGTTTACCGTTGTATTGGGAATCGTCATCGAAGTGCTCTCACTTACGTTCAATAATTCATTTTTTACAGGAATGAAATACCTGAGTTATAGTACCATTGATACAACTTTTGCCTTGATATTGTTCTATTATTTAATGAAAGTACAGCCTTTGTCGATGTTTGAAATTGGCAATGCCATCAGTATCTATCTTCTGGCGGGGCTCTCTTTTGGCTATTTCTATTGTTTTTATGCTCAAAACCATCCCCTGGCCTTCAGTAATTTATCGGGAGTAGCGGCCGAAAATCAATTTGATTTAATTTACTATAGCTTTATCACCCTGACAACCACCGGCTATGGTGATATCCATCCGTTGATGAAAGTACCGCGGGTTCTTTCGATATTTGAAACAATATTCGGCACTTTCTATATTGCCGTGATTATCGGCCGCCTGGTTGGGTTGGGCTATAAAAAAAATACAGGTAAATACTGAACACAAAAGTTGTGATCACCTGTATGAGAATTGGGGTAGAGAAAATTTCTGTGTTGATCACCGCAACCTGGATCAGGATGAATTTCAGGAAATAGTACAGAATTTTACTGATCATGATGCTGAACAATATGGCCGGGAAAACGTATTTCACTTTTTTCAGCAAAATGTAAAACAGGAAAACATTCAGTGTCAGTTCCAGCATGATCAGCAACATCTTGGGCAATACCGGATGCCCGGATATCAGCAATGAAAACAGTGGCAAAGTAAATGCCAGGAGATATGCATTCTTCCTGCTTGTATGCACCATTGCCAGGATCAGCATCAACCGCATGGGTTCGATCAGATAGACAGGAAAACTTAACAAATGGGAGATGGACGGAACCAGGTAAATAAAAGCCATCGCAGTGATATCTGTAAACAGGCTGACCAGGGTGGTCTTTTGGATGAATGGAGTGGCTAACGTTTTCATATTCTATTGTTTAATGATTTTTATATCCTGAGTTCTTTCAGAAGAATTCAGTTGTATTATGTAAATTCCATTCTCAAACCGGGTGAGATCAACCTGGTTAACCGAATGGCCTTTGATCAATCCACGCATGAGCAATTTCCCATGAACGTTCGATAAAGTAAAATATGTTGGATTGTTTCCCGGATTAGAGATACTCAGATGACTGCTTGCCGGATTGGGATATGCAGAAATATTGAGGCGCTTCATCTCTTCAGCTACGCCGGTTGCAAGGTCATGAACTTTGAATAGTTCTATTCCATTGCCTGTTTCAAGGTTCCGGGTATATTGTTTATGGAGGGAATCGTTCCAGTGTTCATGAACCCCCAGCGAGGCAAACAGGTTTCCATCGTTGTCTGGGTCGTAAACAATGTTCTCCGGCCACAGCGAAGAGTCGGCCGCCTGATGCAGGTAATCATCCACTCCAAACCAGTTCGGACGGCTTTCTGCAATTGTCGGCCCGTTATATTCCGTTCGCAGGAAGTCATGGCACACCGATTCAAGAGCCACAGGATCCAGTGACATAAATATGGAAGAACACCAGTCATTTCCAAATGGAATGGATGTCCATTTGAAAGGCACAGCACCAGCATCATCACTTGGGTAGAGGGCATCAATTACGATCAGCAGGTTTTTGCCACTCAGCAGTTTGTGCATCATGATATCTGTTTGTACCCTGTACAGCCCGTAACCCAGCCGCTGCGGGTCGTCGGTGCCACCAAACATTCCGGGATGAAGTTGCAAAGCCCATGTTCTTGTAAATGAGCCAAAATGATTTTTCGCAGCCAGGGTGATACCCGCTGCAGAATGTGCCTTCATGGCAGGAATGTTGATCAGGTAATCCACCTCCTCGAATATTGTAAATAACTTATCGGAGATGGCATCGGACATCACTGCACCGTGGTCGGAGAAAAAGACTTTATCGGTCGATGTTACCTCAACAGGTGTCCGCCCCAGGCTCACAATATTCAGTTCAGGATGAAGCAGATCGTTTCCGAGATAATGAACATTTGGGAATTCACCATGCCAGAGATCATAAAACTCCTTGTAAATATTCCGTGCAGGGTCGCCAATATAGATCATGTTTTCAGGCACTTGGGCAACATTGACCAGTTGCCGCAACATGGAGAGTACAACAAACGGGTTCGTTTCAGAGGCAAAAGCATTCACTGCAAGATTATCCGTGCGGCTCAGATCAGCATGATAGTGTCCTCCTGCCACGCCACTATTCGCCGTTGTTGCATTTATCTTGATGAATATTTTTTGTCCTGAAGAATAGCCAACATTTCCGTTTCCATGATTGTTGTTATAGAATTTGAATATGAGGTCCCATGCTTCGGTATTGCCGGATGCTCCTGTCAGTGCGATGACAGACCTGATGAGCATGCTGTCGATGGCCTGCTGATCGTTGTTCTGATTCATGAACCATGCATCATCCCCGGGGTCAATGACACCATTGTTATTGGAGGTGTTGCTGCAAAGTTCATTGGTTGCATGCGGATCCCACATCCATACCACGCGTCCTGGAAAAATACCCTTTGCCTCGCCTATCGGAGCGTTTGGCGTGAAATAGCCCCTGACAGGTGAATTCTTTCCGGCAAATGAAAGCTCAGGCATTGAAAAATGCGATAATGCATAGAACAATCCGGCTATGATCAGATAGAGCACAAATCCCGACATAAACGGCGCTGTTGCCTGCATGCACGGATACGCCGCACGGCTGGGCTTGGGGATTACCCTGATTAAAAACCGAAGTGTGGCCAGCGATCCCAGAACAAAGAATATCAGCCCTGGCGGCATTTTCCGGGCTTTCAGGTATGCTATGAACCGTTGATACTTCTCCGGGAGATGTGGAATGGGATTGTACATGGAGTCAGGATGTTCACTGTTACATGTACCAAAGGTATAGTTTTTCTTTTTTATTTTAGTAAAACATCTTTTATTGTTATCCTGCTCTATTCTTTTCCGGAGTTCCTTATCTGGTCAATCCAGTCTGATGAGTTAACGGACAACTTGTACTGCAGACTGAATCAAAAACGCTTGATATCAGCGGTATTTATGGTGGAATTTATTTTTTGCATATTATAACAGCCAATGGTGCTGTAAACAAAAAACAGTTGTCAGCCGATTGCGAGAACCCTGGATTGACTTTTACTTCACTGATAAAATTCCCCTATCCGGTTGCCTGAATTACCGGTTCATTGATCTTTTTTGGTTTCACCTGTTTTTGATTTTATTTTTGTTGAAACAACCGATGAAAGCAATCTCAATAAACCCTCAGAGAATGAAATATTTATTCCCAGCCTGTCGCGATGCCTGAGATTAAAAATACTGATTTTATGTTTAAATAATTAATTTTGTTGCAGTTCCCGGGTTTGAATGATCATCAGACCCGGGAATCGTTGCAATCAGAAAAAATTCTTAAAAGAACGATTATGAAAATCCATTTTTCAGGAATAAAGGTTAAAGGCATTGTACTTGTCATCATGCTGACAGGTCTTACGCAGTTCATGTGTTTTTGCCAGAGCAAGCAAAATCCCGGACAAAAACCCCAGGAAAAGACTCAGACCCCTGATCCTCCAGGCAATTCAGATAATCAGGGCAGGCGCAATCCACCTTCCGCTGAAGAAAAGCTGAACAAACTGCAGGAAAAAATCATCAAACCGCTGGCACTGAATTCCACACAAAGTGAGGCAGTAATCAAAGCATATAAAGAATTTTATACAGGGATGGAGAACCTGAGAAAAGCGCAGTCAAATCAACAGGACCGTTTGGATAAATCAAAAGTTCAGCCCCTTAAAAAAACCAGGGACGATCAGATCAGGAAAGTTTTAACCAATGAGCAATTTGTAAAATACCAGGAACTTGAAAAGTCATCCCGACCGCAGAAACCGAATTAGTCAATGGGTAACATGAAAATCAGGAAAAATCAGATTAAATATACCGAGATAGCCCTGATCGGTTTTGTATGGATGGTACTGTTGCTTACTCCGATTCTCTTCAGGGAAGATAATAACAAACCTGTATGGCGTAGTGTGGTTAACCAGCTTGAAATTCTTGTTCCCCTTTCGATCCTTTTCCTGATAAACCGTTTTATTCTTGTTCCCCGTTTTTTATTCAAAGGGAAGATAAAAGCTTATATTTTTTCCTTGCTGGGAGTTATCCTTGTCCTCACCATCGGGTCCCATGTTTATGATGTTTACAGTATGAGTGCACGACCTCAAAAGGTGGCACGAGCGGATATTGGAAAGAGACAACCACCTGATTCTCCTCCTGACAGAAACAAACCTCCTGGAAAACCTTTTCCCAGGCCTGTGCCTCCCTTTGCAAATTTTTTAATATTTTCTTTCCTCATTGTTGGATTTGATACTGGTTTGCGATCCGGCCTTCGCTGGATTTCAGTTGAAAATGAGAAGGTAAAGCTTGAAAAAGAGAATGTATCCAATCAGCTTGCCTTGCTGAAAACACAGGTGAGCCCACATTTCTTTATGAATACCTTGAATAATATTCATGCCCTTGTTGATGTCAATACCGAAGAGGCCAAGGAGGCTATTATCAAGCTGTCGAAATTGATGAGATACCTTCTTTATGAAACTGAAAATGAGCAAACTACATTAAATAAAGAGGTGGAGTTCCTGGAAAGTTATATCAATCTGATGAAACTAAGATTCAGTGAGAAAGTCAGAATAACCTTTACCCGACCAGGGTCAATCCCCGACACTTCCATTCCCCCGTTTCTGTTCGTTTCATTCATTGAAAATGCCTTTAAACATGGTATAAGCTATACAAACGAATCGTTCATCACGATCGATCTCATCCTGGGAAAAAAAAGGCTTTTATTTGAAGTTAAGAACAGCAAAACCGAGAAAAGCCACATGAGTGAATTTTCCGGTCTTGGCATTGAAAATACCCGCAAACGATTGACCCTGATATATGGGGATACTTACCACCTTGATATTATCGACAATGAGGAGCTCTTTACCGTGAACTTATCGATACCATTATGATCAGATGCATCGCGATTGATGACGAGCCATTGGCGTTAAAGCAG